>JBOGDK010000102.1:0-13242 GCA_050701795.1 Micromonosporaceae bacterium | reverse complement strand
CACGCGAGCGGATCACTGAGGAGGAGATCGCCGTCATGGTCACCGCCGCGGTGCACACCTTCCTCGACGGCTACCGCCTGCGTGGCACGGCCCCCGAGGCACCGGGCCCAACCGACCAGCCTTAGGGATGCCCAATGTCTCGCCTTAGCCTGAGTGGGCCGCGTGGGCCGGCGGACCGGCCGCCATGGCGCGACTGTGGGCGAGCAGGGCCGGATAGTTCGTCGCGATGCCCCGCAGCAGCGCGTTGACCGCGTGCTCGACCTCGTTGGGGCTGGTCGGCGCGTGGCCGAACAGCGCCCGATAGTGAACCAGTGACCCGAGCATGTCCAGGACGAGATTCCTGTCCACGTCACCGCGGATGTCGCCACGCGCGACCGCCCGGTCCAGCATCTCGGCGACCGCCGTGCGGGGCGGATCGAACAGCGTCGCCATGAACGCCTCGTGCAGCCGGGTGCCCGGCGCGCAGTCGGCCAGCAACGGCCCGAGCACGTCCGGCCGGATCCGGCGGAACGCCGCGATGAACACGGTGATGCCCTCGTTCAGGTCGCACATCGTGCAACCGGTGTCGGGCGTCCGAGCATGCCGCAGCCGGGTCGCCAGTGCCGCGAGGACCAGGTCCTGTCGGGTACGCCACCGCCGGTAGATCGCCGGCTTCGTGGTGTGGCTACGACGTGCCACCTCCTCGATCGCGACGTGCCCGTACCCCGCTTCGTCGAGCAGGGTCAGAGTCGACTCGAGCACGACTCGATCGATCTGGGGGTCGCGTGGCCGCCCCCGCGACCCCTGACCTGCCTCCTGTTGACCCGCGTCCACGTCCTGTAGTCTAGCCGTTAGATTACGATACGGTACGTAACGATATCCTGGAGGGCGATGTAAGATGACCATCCTCGTGACCGGGGCGACCGGGACCGTCGGCCGTCACGTCGTCAACCACCTGGTACGAGCCGGCCAGCCGGTACGCGTACTCACCCGCGACCCGGGCCGCGCCCGCACCGGGCAACCACTGCCGGACGCGGTCGAGATCGTCGCCGGAGACCTCACGGCTCCCGAAAGCCTCGACGCCGCGCTCACCGGTGTCACCGCGATGCACCTGATCGCCATCGGCGGCGACGGCTACACGCCGCTGAAGACCGCTGAAGCGGTGCTGGCACACGCCCGCACCAGCGCCGGGGTCCGTCGGGTGACGGTGTTGACCGGGACCGAGGACGAGCTCGCCGTCGCCGACGCGGTCGCCGCCTCCGGTCTGGAATGGACGCACGTACGGCCGGTCGAGTTCATGGCGAACAAGTTGCAGTGGGCGGAGTCGATCCGTACCGAGGGGGTGGTACGTGCCCCGTTCGGATCACAGCCCCACGCGCTGGTCGACGAGGCTGATGTGGCGGCGGTGATCGCCTCGGCCCTGCTGGAGCCCGGCCACTCCGGCAAGACTTACGTACCGACCGGGCCTGACAACATCACGCCGGTCGAGGCGACGAAACACATCGCGGAACAGACCGGCCGCCAGATCGAGTTCATCGAGCTGACCAGCCAACAGATGCGGCAGCAGATGCGGGACGCGGGCTTCGGTGACGACGTGATCGACGCGGTCATCGGGTACGGAGAACACCCGCCCGGGTCCGCCCACACCGTGCTGCCGACCGTCGAGGACATCACCGGCAGGCCGGCACGTACCTTCCCGGAGTGGGTCGCCGCCCACGCTGACGCGTTTCGCCACTGAGCACCGATCGATCAGCCACGCCGGCCGGCTACGGCGGAGCTTCAGAGGTGCTGGATCGAGAACTTGGCGACGATCCCGTTGTGGTCGGAGTTGGTGCCACCGACGATGGCGTAGTCGATCATCCAGAGCCGCCGGCGTTCCGGCTGACGCTTCCAGAAGTAGGCGTAGTCGATGTGGCGGGTGCCGTGGGTACCGGTGCCTTTGACTCCGTGAAGTGAGTAGCTGGAACGCAGTCCGGGAATCGCATCGGCCCGGTCCCGCTCGTCCAGTACCACGAACGGGAAGTTCTGGTAGCGGACCTGCCGATCGTTGACGTAGTCGACGTTGAGGTCGCCGGTGACGACGACCTGGCCGTACCGGGACTTGTCCGCCGCCAGGTCACGGACCATCCGGAAGTGCTTCTCAGCGCACTTCGTACGAGGAAGGTCGCGCGGATGACCCGCGTTGTCGATGCCCGACACGGCGTGCAGGTTGATGTGGTAGATGCTCCGGCCGCTCGCCTTGTGCTGGTAGCGGACCCAGTTGAGGTACTTCGGGACCGGCAGCTCACCGGGGTTGATGTCGCACACGAACGTGGAATTGCGGCTGATCACGCTGTACACCGACTTCTTCGCCAGCAGCGCTTCCGAGCTCGCCGCGGCGGGGTCAGGGGCGTAGAGATGCCACCCGTTCCGCTCGGCCCAGTTCTCGAGGACGGCGCGCTTTTCGCGTACTTCGTTGAGGCCCACCATGCCTGCGCGTGAGGTGATCAGGTTGAGATCCGCCAGGAACGCCTCACGTGACAGGTCCCATTTGATGTTCAGGTGCCCGACGTTCAAGCCGCTCTTCTCCACCGCCGACGCCGCCTGCGGTATCGCGACCAGGGACACACCGAGCGCCGTCGCCGCCGCCACCGGCAACGCCCGCCGTATCAGCCACGCCGTGAAGCTCTTCATGGACGACGTCCCTTCGGATGCCCGCTGCCTCGCCTACGATCGGCGAACGCTAACAGTCATCAGAGACATATTGAAGCTTTCCTTCAGGTCCGGTTCCAGGAACTCAGCTCGTCACCATTCCGTGACCTGCCGACCTCGTTCCCGGGACCAGGTGTCGGGGTACTCGTCCGTGGCGCCATACGGGTCACGCCCGGGTGGGCCGGCGGGCTCCGGATCCGCCGGATACCGACCACGGTCGCCGGGGCCGTGGCCATAGCCGGAGTCATGGCCGGGGCCGTGGTCAGAGTGATGGTCGTGGTTGTGGCCGCGGCTGTGGCCGTGGTCAGGATCATGGCCGGGGCTGCTGTCGGGGTCGACCACCCGGCGGGCGGTGAACGCGGCGAGCGCGGTGGTGATCGGGACGGCGGCGATCAGTCCGATGGTGCCCACCGCACTGCGTACCAGCTCCTGCGCAATCAACTGGTCGGTGAGCACCTGACCCAGAGGCTGCTCCGCGGCGGCGATCAGGATCAGCACCGGCAGCGACGCCCCCGCGTACGCGAGGATAATCGTATTGATCACCGAGGCGATGTGGGATCGACCGACCCGGGTGGCGGCCCGGTAGAGGTCGCCGAACCGGTATCCGGGGTTGGCTCGGGCCAGTTCAGTGACGGTGGCCGACTGCGTCACTGTCACGTCATCGAGCACCCCGAGGGAACCGATCAGGATCGCCGCGAGCAGCAGGCCCTGCATGTTCACCCCGTACACCATGCCGAGGTAGCTGGAGTCCTCGTCGGCGATACCGGTCAGATGGGTGACGCTGACCGCCACGGCGGACAGCAGCCCGGTGAGGGTGAGGCTGGCGAGCGTACCCACCACCGCCACGGACGTGGACGTGGACAACCCGTGGGTGAGATACAGGACTGTCAGCATGATCGCCGCCGAGCCGACGATGGCGACCAGCAGCGGCGATTCCCCGGCGAGGATCGCCGGTACCACGAACAGCAGCAGCACCGCGAACGTGACGCCGAGGCCAGCGAGCGCGGTCAGCC
Source organism: Micromonosporaceae bacterium (assembly GCA_050701795.1). Taxonomy (GTDB): domain Bacteria; phylum Actinomycetota; class Actinomycetes; order Mycobacteriales; family Micromonosporaceae; genus WHSM01. The sequence goes on along the minus strand of JBOGDK010000102.1, from coordinate 9,559 downwards.
CCTTCCAACGACCGAACGCGACCACCGCGAGCACGAACGCGGCGGCGAGCAGCCACAGCTGACTACCGCGTTCGTGGTCGATGAGCTGGTACGGCTCCCCGCTCACCGTGTCCGGCAGGTGCATCAGCACCACCTCGTCGCCCTCGGCGACCCGGGGCGCACCCGGCCCGTTCGGCATGTCGAGGAGGACCTCTTCGCCTTCGTCGGGACCCTCGAGCACGCGTACCAGGAGTTCGCCGCAGACCTGATTCTTCAGCGGCCGCCCTTCGCCCGCGGGTTGCTTGGGGCACGGCTCGGGGTCGACGAGCGTCACTACACCGGCCAGCCTCTGCCCCGTACCCTCCTGTGGGGTCGGGGTCGCCCGGTCGGGCGGCCACAGCCAGACCATCGCGATCAGCACGATCAGCGCGGAGGGGACGATCACGGCGAGGATGAACCGCCAGGGTTGCCTCGTGTCAGGATCCGCCCGGTGCCGATGACCCGTGGTCATGGGATGGGTCCTCCTACCGGATGAGCCCGCCGCGCGGGCCGAAGAGGCGGGGCGCGGCATGCGATGGACCACGACGCGGGCCGCGGGGAGCGGGGAGCGACAAACCGACGCTCACGCTACCCGAGCCGCTGGCCGCCAGAAATCCGGCCACAGCCGTCAGGGGGCGGCGCCGATGGGCCAGCGCGCTCGGCTCATGACGACCCTGGCACGCTGGATCCGGGCCCGGATATCGCCGCCCGGGTCTGCCGTCGGCGACGACCTGCCCGCTGGCGGGCTCGACGTGCTGTCCGCCGCGATCCAGGAGCACATATGCGCATCGACCCCAGCCACGACCGTGTCCCGGAACCGGCGCCGTACAGCGGCAGCCACGGCACGCCGCTGGAGAACATCGTCGTCGCCGACTTCAGCAGGGTCCTCGCCGGACCGTTGGCGACGATGACCCTCGCCGACCTCGGGGCGACCGTCATCAAGATCGAGCGCCCAGGCTCCGGTGACGAGACCCGGTCATGGGGTCCCCCGTGGTCGGCTTACGGGTCGACATACCACGAGAGCGTCAACCGGTCCAAACAGTCCATCGCCCTGGAGCTCACGGAACCCGACGACCTCGCCACCGCCACCGAGATCGCCGCTCGCGCGGACGTCGTCGTGGAGAACTTCACCCCCGGCACCATGGATCGTCTCGGGCTCGGCTACACCACCGTCGCCGCGCGAAACCCCGGCGTCGTCTACTGCTCGATCAACGGCTTCGGGAGCCGCGACGGTAGAGACCTCCTCGGGTACGACTTCATCCTCCAGGCCGTCGGCGGGCTGATGAGCATCACCGGCGCCCCGGACGGTGAACCGGCGAAGGTCGGTGTCGCGCTGGTCGACGTGGTCACCGGGAAGGACGCGGTGATCGGGATCCTCGCCGCTATCGAGGGGCGGCGGCGTACCGGCAGGGGTGACCGGATCGAGGTCAGTCTGCTGTCCAGCCTGCTGGCGGCCCTGGTGAACCAGGGTCAGGCCAGTCTGGAGACCGGCGTACCGGCACGCCGGATGGGCAACCAGCACCCGAGCATCGCCCCGTACGAGACGCTGCGGTGCCGGGACGCTCCGATCGCCGTGGCCTGCGGCAATGACGGTCAGTTCAGTCGTCTGGTCACCGTGCTCGGCCGGCCCGAACTGGCCACGGATCCGCGGTTCGCAGGCAACGCCGCGAGAGTGACGCACCGGCCCGCGCTCCGGGTCGAGCTGGAGCAGCGGCTGGCGACCGATGACGCGCAAAGGTGGGTGGAACGGCTGACCGCCGCCAGGGTCCCGGCGGGCAAGGTCAACACGATCCCGGAGGCTGTGGACCTCGCCGAGCGTCTCGGCCTGGAACCCACCGTCGACGTGGCGGAAGGCTGGACCCGGCAGGTGAGGCACCCGGTGCGCTGGAGCGGGTACCGGACCGCGGCCGTACGGCCACCGCCCGGCCTCGGTGCTGACGACCGGGACGTCCGCGACTGGCTCGCCGCGGGCCCCGAAGTGCGAGCCACGGGCCACCGGAAGCGCGCCGCGGGGCCCGAGCAGGAGGAGTGAGGATGGCGGACACCCCGGTTCCGTTGCGCGGCCGTCAACCCATATGGCCGGGCCGCTCAGCCTCCGCCATGTGACGGGGTGCCGGACTGCACAAGAGCGACACCGCCGATGATCAGCAGGATGCCGAGCCCCATGAACGGGGTCAGGGGGTCGTCCCACAGGAATTTGCCGGCGACAGCGGTGAGCGCCACCCCGACACCGGACCAGATGGCGTACGCGACGCCCACCGGCATCCCGAGCCGGAGCACCTGGGACAGCAGTACGAAGGCGAGCAGGTAACCAGCGACCGTGACGGCGGCCCAGGTGACCCTGGTGAAACCGTCAGAAGCGCGCAGCGCCAACGTCGCGCAGACTTCGACGCCGATCGCGCCGGTGAGCAGTAGCCACTGCATGTTCGTCCGATCCGGAGACGGAAAACTCCTAGCGATCTTTCGCCATGTTCGTTGAAGACCGGCCCTCAGATGTGCGGCGCCGCGGTCAGTGCGGCACCCACCACACCGGCAGACGTACCCAACCCCGCGGCGAGGATCGGCGTCTCGGCGAGCCTGTCCGCGTACAGGTACCCCCTGGCGGCTTCGGCGATGCGGGACCGGTAGCGCGGGTTGAGGCCCAGCCCGCCGCCGATGACCACCACCTCCGGGTCGAGCGCATGGATCAGGAACGCGAGCGCCTGCCCCAGCGACTGGCCGGCGGAGTCGAGCAGATCCCGGTGAGCGGGCTCGTTGAGGGCAGTACGGGGATCGGTGCCGGCCGCCGTGGTGAGCGCGGCGCCGCTGGAGGTGAACTCGATCGGCGGGGCTCCGACCATGAGCGCGTAGCCGTGCGCCCCCCGGTACGGCTGACCGCCCAGCACCAGCGTGTGGGCGACGCCGGTGCCGATGCTCAGGTACAGGAAGCTCTCCTTGCCCCGGCCGGCGCCGAACCGGGCTTCCGCCAGGGCGGCGGCCCGTACGTCTGACTCCAGCGTCACGGTGCCCAGCGCCGCCGCAACGTCGAGGCGCCGCCAGTCCACCGTGACGCCGCTGCGGATCTGACCGTCGCGGTCGATCAGTTCGCAGAGGCCGACCCCGATCGGAAGCCGGTCCCGGTTCAGTTCCGCGACGAGGCGCCCGCAGCGTTCCAGGACGAACCGTCCACCCAGGCTGGCCTGGGTCGGCTCGACGTGCAGCCGCTGCACCTCTCCGGTCCCGGTGTCCACGATCCCAGCGGCGATCTTGGAGCCGCCCACGTCGACCCCGACCGCTCGGGTCACGGCGGCGGTCATGGCAGGTATCGCGGCGCGACGCCGATGACCGCCTCGGCGACGTCCGCGCTGTAGTTGCGGTACTCGTGTTCGGCACCTGCCGGGATGAAGCAGGCGTCCTCGGGTCCCAGCTCGAACACGTACGTGGAGTCGGAGTGCCACACCCGTACCCACAGGTTGCCCGCGGTGACGAAGAGCAGCTCGTCGCCGCCGTGGACGTGCTGCCGGGAGATCTCCGACGGGTTGATCTCCAGGGTCAGGGCGGTCAGGTTGTCCGTGCTGGTCAGTACGCCGGTGAGGACACCGAGGTCGCGTCGCCACTCGATGTCGGTCTCCGCGATGGCGCGGATGGTGTCGGCCGGTCGGTCCCGCGGGCCACCCGGCACCCCCAGCCGGTCGTCCCGCCCGTACGACACCTCATCCAGGTACGGCCGGGTGCGGGCGTACGAACCCGTGGTCCCCGCCGACGGCGGCGGGCAGAGGAATTCCAGGATCCGCAGCGGCTCGCCGCCGTGGGCGAAGACGTGATGCCAGGTGTCGGGCCCGAAGGAGACGCTTGCGCCCTGGCGGACCTTGTGGACCTCGCCGGTTTCCGGGTTGGCGATCACCATCGTGCCGGACAGCACGTACAGCATCTCGTCGGCGCCGAAGACGGTACGGAACTCGGGCGAGTGGGTGAACTTCCCGCCCGTGGGCAGCGCGAACATCAGACAGTGGATCTTGTCCGTCGAGGCGTAGATGAAGTCCGCGACCTCACCGGCCGTCCCGTCGCCCCAGATGTGGCGGGTGACGTCACGCCGGGTGATCGCGGTCGGGCGGTCGAAGCTGGGACGCGGGGACGGGGCGTACGCGCGCTTGGTGCCCTCGATCAAGGTCATGACGCGGTCTCCAGGTCGGACGGCAGCGGGAACGTGGTGCGGAGCTGTTGGGTCTGGCCGGTCTCCGCCGCGCGGTAGCCGGACTCGATGATGTCGATGACGTGCCGGGCCTGCTCGGCGGTGACCGCGGAGCGGGTGCCGTCCCGGACCGATGCCACGAGCTGCATCACGTCCTCGTACACGTGCGACTCCGGGAGGTCCTGGTGCGGACCGGTGACGTGGGGCAGCACCCGCATCTGGACGTCCCAGTCCGTGACCGGGGCGTCGAGGGTCTTCTCCCGGCCCGGGAAGTCGAAGGGCTCCCCGTTGAGCAGCACCCCGTCGATCACGCCCTTGGTGCCGTAGAAGGTGACCGCGCCGAACTGTTCGTTCGGCGCGCCCGCGGCGGTGCCGTACGCGATGGCGAAGACTCCGTCTCCGAAGTCGAGCAGCAGGACGGTGTTGTCGTCGGCTTCGGTGGGGACTGACCGCCCCATGAAGGAGCGCTCCTTCACCCGTACGCCCGACATCGCGGTGACCCGCCGCGCGGCCCCGAGCACGCTGGTGAGCTGGTGCAGCGCGTACGACGTCATGTCGTAGAGCGGGCCGCCACCGGGCTTGCGGAAGTACCAGGTCGGGTCGATCACGCCACCTTCGGCGTTCGTACGCTCCGGCTCCTCTTCGTGGTAGTCCTCGAAGGCGCAGCCGCAGATCGCCCAGGCCACGTCCCCGATCGCGCCTTCCCGGATCAGCCGGCGGGTCGTGTGGAGCTGAGGTCTGAGCACTTCACCGGGGGAGGCGATCAGTGTCAACCCCCGGGAGCGGGCGAGCTCGATCAGCTCGTCCGCCTCGGCGACCGTCGTGGTCATCGTCTTGTTCACGTGTACGTGCTTTCCGGTTTCCAGGGCCTTCTTCACGTGTTCGTGGTGCAGGCCGATCGGGCTGACGATGGTGACCGCGTCGACCGTGTCGGAGCCGAGCATCTCGTCCAGATCGGCGAAGACGTGGGGCACGGAGAACGTCGTGGCCGCCGCTTCGGCGCGGCTGGTCACCGGGTCGCACAGCGCGGTGACCCTCACCTGGTCGGCGATGTCGTCCTGGGTCAGGTGCGGCAGGACCGCGCGGATCGTCAGGGTGCCGACGCCGACGACACCGAGGCGGAGTGGCTTGTGGGTCACGGTGATCACTGGTCCGTTCTGTACTGTCGCGTGGCGGCGGGCCAGGGAAACCTGGTGGCCGGGAATACGGTGGCTCCGCTCGCCGCGGACTTCTCGGCCGCCGCGATGACGTCGAGTACGTGGATCGCGTGGTCCATGCTCACCAGCGGTTCGCGGCCGTCGCGTACGCAGTCAGCGAGGTGCCGTACCCCGAGGATGTGGTCGGGCCCTTCGGCGCGTCCGGCGTGGACCGGCAGGTCGGTCCAGTCGCCGGCACCGGAGTCGAGCAGCCGGACCGGCTCGGCGACGTCGAGCAGGCTGGCGCCGGCGGTGCCGGTCTCGCCGTGCAGTTCGAGTTCGGGTCCCGCCGCGGAACGGGCGCAGAAGTTGGCCTGCACCGTGGCGACGACGCCGGCTTCCAGGTCGAGTAGTAACTGCCAGTCGTCGTCGGTCTCGACGGGGACCTCGCGCCCGGCGTACGGGCCCTCACCGGGGACGAACGAGCTGCGGGTGCGCTGGCTGAACGCGCTGACTCTGCGTACCGGGCCGAACAGGCCGGTCAGGGTGTGAAGCGGGTAGACGGCCATGTCCCGCAACGGGCCGCCGTCGACGCCGAAGAACGGGGTCGGGTCGGAGAGGTAGCCCTCCCAGGGTGGCGTACCGGCGAACACGTGGGCGCGAGCGGAGTGGATGGCGCCGAGCCGCCCGCTGCGCACAATCTCACCGAGCGTCACGATCTGCGGAAACAGGCAGATCGACGGGGCGGCCACCACGGTCACGCCGCGACGTTGCGCGGCGGCCCTGGTCGCCTCTGCGTCCTCCGGGCTCATCGCGAGCGGCTTTTCGGAGTAGACGTGCTTGCCCGCCTCGATCGCGGCGAGGGTGATCTCCCGGTGGACGCCGATCGGGGTGAGGTTGACGACCGCGTCGATCGTGTCGTCGAGCAGTTCGATCCAGTTCGTGGTCCAGCGCGGAATGCCGTAACGTTCCGCTACGGTACGGGCACGTTCTGCCGACCGGGACGCCACCGCGGCCACGGTGGCCTCACCGGCGAGGCGGTGAACCTCCGGCAGGTAGTCACGCTGGGCGACGTCGCCGACGCCAACGACAGCGAACCTCAGCTCCGACACGGGCGCTTCTCCGATCAGTCTGGCCTGCGGGGATGGGGGGCGCAGGGCCATTCATGCATACCAAACACATTCCAAGCTAGGCCAATGTTAGACCAACAACAACAACGGGCGGATCTGGTATTGACATTGCCTTGTTTGAACCTATCGTTGCTCCATGGCCAAGCAGCGTTCGTCCACCGCTTCACACGCACTGGCGCGTGTGGAAAGCCAGGACATGCCCGAGCAACCGCTGTATGAGCAGGTCCACAACGCGCTGCGTGACCAGATCCGCTCGGGCGTCTACCGCAGCGGATCCCGGCTGCCGTCGGAGCGATCCCTGAGCGAGGCGTTCAGAGTCAGCCGGCTCACCCTCCGGCGAGCCCTGCAGGACCTCGCGGACGCGGGAGTGCTGGACCGCAGCTCCAGCCGGGGCTGGTTCGTCGCGGCCGAACCGATGAGCGAGGCGCCGAACCAGCTGCTGGGTTTCAGCGCGATGGCACGGTCGCGAGGGCTCACCCCCTCAGCGAGAGTGGTCATCGCAACGTCCCGGGAAGCGACCCTGGACGAGGCGGAGACCCTCTCCGTCGCGCCGGGTGCTCCCCTGTTCCATCTGGAGCGGCTGCGCCTGATGGACGACGTGCCGATCGCGGTGGACGGCACCCTGCTGCCACTGACGGTCGCCCCGTGGCTGCCCGAGGTGGATTTCACCCAGAATTCGCTGTACGACCTGCTCGAAGAGCACGGCACCGTCCCGACCCGGGCGAGCTACGTGGTCGAGGTCAGGGAGGCCGACGAACGGCTCGCCGGCCTGCTCGACGTACCCGTCGGAAAGGGGCTGCTGATGACCAGCGGGCTGACATCCGACCAGCACGGCCGGCTCATCGAACATGCCTGGATCGCCTACCGGCCCGAGCGGTACCGGTTGCGGACAACGTTGGTCCGCGGATCCTCCTAGCCCTGCACCCCCCACCAGCAACAGATCCCACGCAGGAGTGCCCGATGCATGATCGATCTCAGAAACCGGCCCGGCCGGACCACGACCGCCGTCAGTTCCTGCGTCGTGCCGGGGGGCTCGTCGTGGCCGCGGGGGTGGCTTCTCCTTTGCTCGGCGCGTGCACCGCATCAACGAGGACGGGAGGCCGTTCCGGGGTGGGCGGCACCATCGAGTTCCTCTCCTGGGAGGGCTACGACCTGCCCAAGGCGACGAAGGCGTGGCGCACCGAGCATGACGTCAAGTTCAACAGCACGTACATCTCCACCCACGACGACATCCAGGCGAAGCTGAAGTCAGGCGCCCGGATCAGCTACGACATCACCACGTACTACCAGGGCTTCTACGACCTGTACCGGCGCCTGGAGATCCTCGGCGAGATCGACGAGTCGAAGATTCCCAACCTGAAGCTTCTCGACCCCTACTTCCAGGACTCCCCGGTGGCCAAGCAGTTCTGGACCGTGGACGGGAAGCGGTGGGGAGTCCCGTTCACCTGGGGCACCACGACCTGCGACTACCGCCCGGACAAGACCGACCCGCCCGAGTCCTGGCTGGACCTCCTGAAGTCGAAGTACAAGGGAAAGGTCGGCTGGTCCGCGGACGCCACGGGAGCGTTCACGCTGGCCGGCTGCATCCTCGGCTTCGACATCCCGGACTACACCAAGAAGGAATTCAAGGAGGCCGCGGCGCTGCTACGCAAATTCCGGGACCAGACCAACGGAATGGCGTCGTCGTTCGGCGACCTGACCAACCAGTTCGTCAGTGGTGACGTGATCGTCGACTTCGCTGGCTGGGCCGCTCTCGGCGCCTTCGCCAAGCCGAAGGGTGTCACGATCGAAAGCGTCGTACCCAAGGAAGGCAGCTACAGCTTCTGCGACGCGCTGGCGATACCCAGCACTGTCGACAACCCGGACACCGCGCACGCCTGGATCAACGAGGCGTTGCGCCCCGAGGTCCAGGCGAAATCCGCCGAGTCGTTGTCGGCCGGCGTCGTGGTCTCCGACGCGGCGGAGCTCGTACCGAAGGCCACCCAGGCGATCTACCCCGATGTCTACACCGACGGCGTGGCCGCGCACATGTCCAAGGCCCCGCCGTACGGCGCGCCGTCTGAGGACAACCCGGTCACCAAGAAGGACTGGATCTCCGAGTTCGCCAGGATCCAGTCCGGCGACTGACATGACGGCACCACGGACCAGCGTCGCGACCGGAGGCAGGCCGTACGACCCCGCGCGGGTGCGGCACCGCCTCGGGGTGTGGTTGTCCGTGCCCACGGTGGCGCTGCTGGGAGCCCTCTTCCTGCTTCCGCTGGGGATCTTCGTGGTCTACGCCTTCTTCCAGGGCGACTACTACGAGGTGTCGCGAGAACTCACGATCGGCAACTTCACGCAGGCTCTCGGCGACTCCCTGGTACGCGAGCTGACTCTGCGGGCACTCACCACGGGCCTGCTCACCGCGGCCATCTGCGTGCTCGCCGGAGTGCCGCTGGCGTACGTGATCCGGTTCCGTAGTGGCCGGCTGGAGTACCTGCTGCTGCTGCTCGTCGTACTCGAGATGTTCGCCAGCTACCTGGTACGGATCTACGCCTGGCGGGCGATCCTGAACGAGAACGGCGCTCTCGCTCCGGTCCTCGACCTCGTCGGCATCGCACCCGGGTCGCTGCTCTACACCCAGACCGCGGTGGTACTCGCGCTGGTCCACATCTACCTCCCGTACGTCACCCTGGTGACCTACGCGGCGCTGCGGAACCTACCGGTGTCGATCTTCGAGATCGCCTCCGACCTCGGCGCGGGGACCTTCAACCGGTGGCGGAAAGTCGTACTTCCCCTGGTCGCGCCGGCCATGACCACCGGCGCCCTCTACACCTTCGTCCTCGCGGCCAGCGACTACGTGACACCACAGTTCCTCGGAGGCACCCGCGGAAACATGGTCGGTCTGATGATCCAGCAGCAGTTCAGCCAGCTGGGCAACTACCCGCTGGGGGCCGCGATGTCGCTGATCATGCTGCTCATCTTCTTCGCCAGCTACGCGGCCCTGACCGGGCTGCTGAGAATCACCGGCCTGCACAACGTGGAGATCCGCCAGTGAGCCGGGTGCAGCGGAGCAGGAGCGTCTCGGGTGTCCTCGCCTGGCTCGGCACCGGCGCGGTGATGCT
>JBOGDK010000101.1:0-13290 GCA_050701795.1 Micromonosporaceae bacterium | reverse complement strand
CACCCAGATCCTCGGCGACGGACAGGGAGCCTTCGGACAGCTCCCGGGCGGTCGAGTGCCGCCCCCGGCGGATCTCCACGACGGCCAGCCGCTGCTCGATCGACGCGTTGGTCAACTGGTCGCCGAGCGGCGCGGTCGCCTCCAGCGCCTCGTACAGAGCGTCGGCGGCGGCGTCGGGGCGGTCGAGGTCGGTGAGGATCTCGCCGTACGACATCAACCGCCACGCCCGGGTGCGGGGACGATCGTGGCGGCGTTCGATGTCGACGGCCCGTTCGGACAGCGGGAGCGCGAGAGCTGGCCGGCCATGTTCGGCGTGGATACTCGCCCGGTAGCTGAGCACGGTGGAGACCAGTTGCGACGGGGTCCCGGTGTCGTACCGCGCCATCGCCTGGTCCAACCAGTCGGCTGCTTCGGTGAGCCGGCCGAAGATCCGGGCGGCGTGACCGGCCTGGGTCAGGGCGCGGACCTCGCGGGTACGGTCTCCGAGCCGTTTCGCCACGGCGAGCTGTTCGGCGGCGATCTCGGACAGCCGGTGGTACGCCGAGAGATCCCAGTACGCCGCGAACAACGCGCTCAACAGCCGCGACAGCAGGTCATCGGCGGCGTGTCGGCGTACGCAGTCCGTGGCCGCGCTCACGGTGCGGGCGCGGTCATCGTCGTACGCCCGGAATCCGAGGAATCCGCACATCCGCAGTGCCAGCTTGCCGGCGAGCTCGGGCAGGTCGTACCGGCAGGCCTGGTCGACGGCGGCCACCAGGTTCTCCCGTTCCAGCTCGAACCACTGGCTGGCGGTGTCCGGCCCCGGCGGGGTGACGCCGGGCGGTACCGGCGCAGCGGTGAGCCCGACCGCGGAGATCATGCCGTGGGCGACGTGTTCGTCGGCCGCGGTGGCCATCGCCAACCAGTTGTCGAGCAGCCGGATACCGGCCGCCTCGCGGTCGTCCACCGGGTCACCGGCATCGGCGAGCTCGGCGGCGTACGTGGCGACGAGGTCGTGCAGCCGGTACCGGTCCTGCCCAGCGGCGTCCGTGCCAAGGGACTCCACCAGGTGTACGTCGACCAGCTCCGACAACAGCGCCGCCCCCCGCTCGGCCGCGCCCGCCGCGGCGGTGGTGCCTGCCGTGGCGGTGGTGCCCGGCCCGGCGGTGCCAGCCATGGCGACGGCGGTGCCTGGCCCCACGGCATCGTCGAGCAACGGCGTCACGATCCAACCAGGCCAGTCGGAGGTGCCGAGCTGTCCCAGCCGCCGGAACAGTCGCCGCACCCCGTCGGGCAGCATCCGGTAGCTCAGCGCCAGGCTGGCACGTACGTCGAGGTCGCCTACCGACAGCTCGTCGAGCCGGCCCCGCTCGGCGGCCAGCCGGGTACGGAACAGCGCCAGATCCCAGTCCGGGCGTACCGCGAGCCGGGCGGCGGCGATGCACACCGCGAGCGGTAGGCCGCCGCAGATCCGTACGATCTCGTCGGCCGCCTCCGGGTCGGCGCCGATCCGGTCCGCGCCGACGGTACGGGCCAGCAGGCTCGTACCGTCGCCGGGGTCGAGGGCTGAGACGGTGAAGCCGGTGACTCCCGGCAGGGCGGTGAGTTGCCGGCGCGAGGTGACCACCACGGCGGATCCTGCCGCCGCTGACCCGGATGGAGCCGCCGCTGACCCGGATGAAGCGGTGGGTGCCGACGGGCTGGCGGAATCGGGCCCGCCCCCGGGCGCGGTGGGCAGCAGCGGCCTCACCTGAGCCTCCCCGGAGGCGTCGTCGAGCACCACCAGCAGTCGCCGCTGGCGCAGCTGCTCGCGATACATCGCGGTCCGCTCGTCCGGGTTGTCCGGTACGCCGGTGCCCTCCACTCCGAGGGCACGCAGAAACCGCCCGGTGACCGCGTACGGATCCACCGGCTGATGGCTGCCGCGCAGGTCGGCGTAGAGCTGCCCACCCGGGAAGCTGCCGGTGAGCTGGTGGCCGGCGGCGAGTGCCACCGCGCTCTTGCCGATCCCGCCGGGGCCGGTCAACACCGCGACACCCGCGTCGGAAAGGGCCCGTGACACGCCGTTGAGCAAGGTGTCACGGCCCGTGAGGCTGGCGGCCGGTGGTAGTTGCCGGGGCACCGGGCGCGCGGGCACCGGCGGCACGTCGAGTGGGTCGCCGGCGTGGATCCGTTGGCCCAGCTCGCGCAGCGAGGGACCCGGCTCCACCCCGAGGTCGTCCACGAACCGTTGGTGCGCCCGGCGGTACGCCGCCAGCGCATCGGTACGCCGGCCCGCTCCCACCAGGGCGCGCAACTGCCGCACGTGCAGGTGTTCGGCGTACGGGTGCTCGGCGAGCAACGGTGCCAACTCCCGGAGCACCCTGTTGTGGTCGCCGGTGGCGAGCAACGCGTCGAGGCGTACCTCGGCGGCGGCGAGCCGCTCCTCGTACAGCGTGTCGCGGATCTCGCCGGCGAGATGACCGGTCACGTCGCCGAGGACTGGCCCCCGCCACAGGGCGAGCCCCTCAGCCAGCAGCGCGGCGGCCGCCCCGTGGTCACCGACGGTGGCGGCCTGGCGACCGTGTTCGGCCAGTCGCCGGAACTCCCGTAGGTCAAGTTGGTGGCCGTCGAGCCGCAGCCGGTAGCCCTGCGGGCGGGTCTCGATCAGGTGCTCGTCCGCGGGGGCGAGCCGCCGCCGCAGCTTGTTGATCAGGTTGTGCAACTGTTGCCGGGCAGAGGCCGGTGGTTGTTGCCACAGGCCGGTGATCAGGGTGTCGACGGTGGTCAGCCGGTCGGCGTTGAGCAGCAGGACTGCCAGCACGTAGCGTTCCCGGCCACTGTCGCCGGGTAACGTCCGTCCATCGTGGCGTACCGCCACGGGCCCCAGCAGGCTGAACTCCACTCGACATTCATACCGGAGCCCTGTGACGGCTCCGCGTGCCAGCTGCGGCGCATTTCTCTAACAATCCGCTAATCGCGGTCCCGGGCGGCTGTGTCACGTCGAGTAAGTTTTTCCCCGGGGTCTGCCCCTCGGGTGTGGCGGCACGTGCGGCGGCGCCCATGGTCGTCCAATTCCGGGCATGTCATTGAGAGATCGGTGTGTGAACGTTGTCGTTGAACGGGGAACGCAGCTTCGTAGGTCCGGCAGACGCTCTCGACCGCTACGAGCTGGTCGAACGACGCGCCGCCGGTGGCGAGGGTGAGGTCTGGCAGGCCCGCGAGCAGCACGGTGGGGAGTCGTTCGCGTACGCCGTGAAGCTGATCCAGGTCGACGACGTGGCGGTGGCGGACCGCCACCTGGAGGACCTGCGGCTGCAGGCCGCGCTCGCCACCCACCTGGAGCATCCCGCGCTGGTGAAGGTCAAGGAGGTCTTCGTCGGTCCGCCGCCGCACCAGGCCGGCCAGGGCGCGATGCAGGCCGGCCGGCGGCTCTACTTCGTGATGAAGTGGATCGAGGGCCGCAGCCTGCAGGAATCGCTGGAACGCGGCGAGATCCGGGGGCTGGACGTGCTGGCACCGCTGGAACCGATCGCGGAGGCCATCGACTACCTGCACAGCGGCCGGGACACCAACGGCAACCCGGTGATCCACCGCGACATCAAGCCGGCCAACGTCCTGCTCGCCGCCGACGGACGGGTCTACCTTGTCGACTTCGGACTGGTACGCCTGCGCGCCACCGACAACACGTCCCGGATCTTCGGTACGGCGCCGTTCATGGCGCCGGAGTCGTTGGCGCGGGGGGAGTACACGCCGGCCACCGACCGCTACACGCTCGGCGCCACCGTCTACTACGCGTTGACCGGCGAGGCACCGGTGCCGGGGGACATCGAGGGCATGACGCAGCGGCTCGCCGCCGCTGTCGGCCCCGGGCGGGACCGGGAGATCCGCGGCATCATGACGATGCTCTCGGCACGTCCGGACGGGCGGCCGCCGAGCGCCGCCGGGTGGCTGCGGGCGTTGCGGTCCGCTCCCATGGAGACATCGGTCGGGGGTACGCCGGGGCTGCCGCCCACCACCGGGCCGACCAGCCCCGGGCAGTTCGCTCAGGGAAGTCCCGGGCAGTTCGCTCAGGGCCCCACCAGCCCCGGGCAGTTCGCTCAGGGGCCGACCAGCCCCGGGCAGTTCGCTCAGGGAAGTCCTGGGCAGTTTGCTCAAGGCCCGACGAGCCCTGGCCAGTTCCCTCAGGGGCCGGCGAGTCCGTCCGGCTACCCGATGCCGGGTACCGGCACCCCTGGTGGACTGCCGCCCACCACCGGGCCCGGTAGTTACCCGATGCCGCCCGGCAGCTCGACCGGCGGGCCGGCGCTGGGTGGCGCCGCGGCGGGTGGGATGCCTCCGGTCGGTGGCCCTCAGCTGTCCTCGGCGGCCAGTGGGTACCTGGGCGCGCCGCAGAAGCGCGGGAAGGACACCCGCGGCCGTACCACTCTGCTCGTCATGGCCATTGTGGTGCTCCTGATCGGCACCTGCTGCTATGCGTTCTGGCGGTCGATTCCGAAGTACGACGGCGACGGCAATGCGTACGGCACGCCGACGGCCACCCGCTCGTTCGACAAGAGCAACCCACCCCCGCCGGTGACCAAGCTCCGTCCGGTACTGGTGTCCGTCGGCGACATCGCCTCGGTGATGCGCACCGATCGCGGCTCGGTCAGTCGGTCCACCGATATGGATCCCCTGATGGGCGGCCTGGCGAACCTGGAGCTGTGCGATGAGTCGCCGGTGTCCGGATACGCCATCGGTAGTACCGAGAGCAACAGCTACTACGCCACCACGGACGACTACCCGTACGTGTCCTCCGCCGTGGCGGGGTTCTACAGCGACGAGGCGAAGACCTATTTCAAGAACACGAAGGAGGCCGCCGGCCGGTGCGGGTGGAGTGAGATGCAGACCCCGAAACTGGGGGAGCAGACGCTCGGCGTCTTCGTCGACGACGGTACGTACGGGACGGTCGCGATCGTCTTCGTACGCACCGGCCAGGTGCTGATGCAGCTGGCGGTGAAGTGTGACGAGTGCGGCAGCTACCAGTCGTACGCGATCCAGCTCGCCACCGCGATGGCGAAGCGGATGCCGAAAGGCAAGGCGTGACCTCGCTGCTGATCACCGCACCGGACGGGGAACGCTGGATCACCCCTGAGGAGCAGGTGGTCCGGGTGGGCCGGGATCCGTTGTGCCGGATCGTGGTCGACGACGCCAGGGTGTCCCGGGAGCACGTCGAGATCAGCTTCGGCGCCGACCGTTGGCGGCTGCGGGACCTGGACAGCCGCAACGGCACGTACGCACAGGCGGGGCTGGTACGGGAGCTGGAGCTCACCGAGCCCCGGGAGGTACGCCTCGGTGGGGTCGACGGGCCGCTGCTACGGCTGCGACCGCAGGCACCCGCGACGACCGCCGCTCCACCCGGGGCCACCGCCCCGCCCGCGACGACCGCCGCTCCGGTGGCCGCCGCTCCGCCCGGGGCCACCGTTGTCCCGGCGGCCACCGCTGTCCCCGCGGCCGGTCCGGCGCCCGCTCCGGTGGTGTCCCCGCCGAGCTTCGTACCGGTCCCGCCGTCGGTACGGTTCGAGGCCGGCCGGGTGCCGTCGGCGACGTACCGGGCGGCCGACCGTACCCGGATCGGACGGGCACCGGACAACGACATCGTGCTCGACGATCTGCAGGTCTCGCGCTACCACGCGGATCTGCTGCGTACCGCCGGTGGGCTGAAACTGGTCGACCTGGGCACCCGCAACGGCAGCTTCGTCAACGGCCGCCGGGTGGACAGCGCCGACCTGCGGCACGGCGACATGATCTCGTTCGGCAGGCACCAGCTGGTGGTGCACGGGCACGAGCTGCGGGAGTACGTCGACACCGGCCGGGTCTCGTTGCGGGTCCAGAACCTCGGGGTGACCGTGGCCGGCGACCGGAAGCTGCTCGACCGGGTGCACTTCGAACTGGACGAGTGCAGCCTGCTCGCCGTGGTGGGCCCGAGCGGGGCCGGCAAGTCCACGTTGCTGGGCGCGTTGACCGGATACCGGCCCGCGGACCAGGGGACGGTGAACTACCAGGGCCGTGACCTCTACGCCGAGTACGACGACCTGCGGCAACGGATCGGTCTGGTGCCGCAGGACGACATCCTGCATTCCGCGCTCACGGTACGCAAAGCCCTGCGGTACGCCGCGGCACTGCGCTTCGGCCCGGACGTCACGGCCGCCGAACGGGAACGCCGGATCGACGACGTGATCGCCCAACTCGGCCTGCAGACTCAGGCCGACCAGCGGATCGACACCCTCTCCGGGGGGCAGCGGAAACGTACCTCGGTGGCGTTGGAGCTGCTCACCGAGCCGTCCCTGCTGTTCCTGGACGAGCCGACGTCAGGGTTGGACCCGGCGCTGGACCGGGACGTGATGGTGAGCCTGCGGGAGCTCGCCGACCGCGGTCGTACGGTCGTGGTGGTCACCCACAGTCCGCTGCACCTGAACGTCTGCGACCGGGTGCTGGTGCTGGGCCGGGGCGGCAAGGTGACCTACTTCGGGCCCCCGGACCGGTTGCTGCCGTACTTCGGCGCGCACGAGTACGCCGACGTCTTCCGGTGGGTGGCCGACGAGCCCGACGCCTGGGCCGCCCGGTACGCCGCCACCATCACGCCGCGGACGCCGGTGCTCTCGCCCGTGGCGGCGGCCACGCCCGCGCCGGCGCCGCCGGCGAAACAGTCCTGGTGGCGGCAGTTCGGGATCCTGAGCCGCCGGATGGCCGCGGTCACCCTCGCCGACCGGATGTACGCCGCGCTGCTGCTCGGCCTACCGCTGGGTCTGGCCGCCCTGCTGCACGTGATCCCCGGTGACGACGGTTTCGGTAAGCCGGGCAACGATCTGGGGCGCAGCGCCGAGGCGTCCCAGTTGCTGGTCGTACTGATCATCGGGGCGGTGTTCTTCGGGCTCGCTGGCGGGATCCGGGAGCTGGTCGCCGAACGCGCGATCTACCGGCGGGAACGCGCCGTGGGGCTCTCGCCGGGTGCGTACCTGGGGTCGAAACTCGGAGTCTTCGCGGTGGTGAACGCGGTGCAGGCGACCCTGTTCGTGCTGGTCGGCCTGATCGGCCGGCCGGACGCGAAGGACGCCCTGGTGCTCGGCGTACCGCTGCTGGAGCTGATCGTCGTGGTGTGGCTGACCGCGCTGGTATCCACCGTGACCGGTCTGCTGGTCAGCGGGTACGTCTCGACCAGCGAACAGACGATGCCGGTGCTGGTGGGGCTGGTGATGTCGCAGCTGGTGCTCTCGGGCGGCTTGTTCGAGGTGGTGGGCCGCAGCGGGATCGAGCAACTGGCGTGGCTGGCGCCGTCGCGCTGGGGGTACGCCGCCGCGGCCGCCAGCGTGGACCTGCGGTCGGTGATGGCCGACCCCAGCGACGACGCGCTGTGGAAGCACACCGTGGGCCAGTGGACCTGGGCGATGGCCGTACTGGCGTTGCAGGGGGCGCTGCTCGCCGGGTTCACCAGGTGGGCGCTGCGCCGCCACGAACCGGGTCGTTGAATTGCCGGCATAGGATTCGGTGTCGGTTCGTACTTCTCAGGAGGGACACGTGGGCCGCAAGAAGGTCAATGCTCTCGATGCCGCCCTGCAGGAGGGCTGGTCGAACGCCTGTCAGCTGTACGAGCACCTGGCCAACGGAGGCCAGCTGACCGTCCTGCCGCCCAGTGCGATACGGCTCAACCCGGACGAGGTGCCGTACTCCGACGCGGTGCTCGGGTACTCCCGGTACTACGGCAAGGACGTGACGTACGACCGGAGCAGCATGATGCTGCTGGGCTCGGCGACCTTCGTGGCCGCCGGGCTCGCCGCGAACGCGATCGGCAACGCCAACGCGAAGAACCAGGCGATGGCGGAGGCCGCCGTGCAGTGGCGGGACCACGCGAACGTCCGCGTCATCCTCACCAACCAGCGGCTGCTGTGTGACTACTCGGGCCAGTGGTTGAGCTTCTGGCACGAGGGGATCGTGGAGTTCCAGGGCGCGATGGACCAGTGGCTGTTCGTCCTGCGGTACGAGGTGGGCCACCCGATCATGCTGCACGGCCCGGCCGCCGCCTGGTACGGAGTCAGCATCGCGCACCTGGTGTACGGGCCGCGCGGGTTGCAGTTGCCGGGTCTGGCGCCGCTGGCGCATTCGGTGTCGCAGGCGCTGGCGCAGCGGCAGCAGGCGATCAGCGGGGAGATCGTCACCGGCCCCGGGTCCAGCGGTCAGCGCGCACTACCTCCCGCCTGATCTGTGGTGGCTGCGCGGGCGGCTGTCCCTGGCGACCGGCCACGTGAGGCGAACACTGGACCCGTTTCATGAACACCCCCAGCCGTGGCTCATGAAACGGGTCCACTGACAGGTGGGTCAGCAGACCGCGAAAGGTCGACCGCGCCTGCCTAGGTACGGGTGGCGGGCTGGTGGCGTACCGCCCACAGTGCCGCTTCGGTACGCGACGCGGAGCCGGTCTTGCGCAGCAGGCTCGACACGTGCACCCCGACGGTGCGTACCGAAATCCCCAGCGACCGGGCGATCTGCTTGTTGGACATCCCGCTGGCCAGGCACGAGAGCACCTCGGTTTCCCGGGTCGTCAGATCCGGCCGTGACGGTGGTTCCGGCGCCAGGTCGGTGAGGTCCCGGGTGGTGGCGAGCAACTCCGTCAACCGGTACGGATTTCCTCCGGTACGTGCTGCGACCGCCTCGGCGACGGGGTCGGGTACGGGGCCGTACCGGTGCCGGATCAGCTCCGACACCTCCAGGGGCCCGAGCGGGTTGAGGTGGGTACGGACGGATCCCGGTGTCCCGCACAACCGGCTCAACGTACGGTCGACCAGGCCGCCGTCGCCGTTCGGGGCTCGGCTGGTGACCAGCAGCAACGCCGGCAGTTCGGGGTCGGCGGCGAGCTCGGCGACCAGGTTCAGGCTTGCCGGATCCAGTGCGTGCAGATCCTCCACCAGCAGTACGGTGGGGCCGCCGGCGACCAGGGCGCGGACGATCCGGACCGCCATCCGGAGCAGCCCGTCCGGGGCGTAGCGCTGTCGGGGCGCGTCAGGATGCTGGGCGAGCCAGGCGTACGCGTCCGGCGCTACGCCGTGCCGGTCCGGCTCGTGCACGCTGAGCACAGCGGCGAGCCAGTCGTACGGCGACGGCGAATGCACCCGGGCGGTGCCCGAGAGCACCACGGCCGGCCGGGGTACGAACTCCGCCAACGCGGTGCTGACCAGCTTGGTACGACCACTCCCGGCGTCCCCGGTGACGACGGCGGTACGGCTGCCGACCGCACCGGTCGGATTGTCGCTCGGGGTCGGACCACCGGCGACCGCGGACCAGACAGCAAGCAGCTCGCGCAGCTCGACCGCCCGACCCACCATCACCATGTGCCCAAGGCTACGCACTTCTGCGTAGAGACAACCTGGACAGGGCTTGGCAGGCTCAGGGTATGACGCTGCTACTTCGTGCCGCGACGGCGACCGATCTCGGCCTGCACCGCGACAACAATGAGGACTCGTTGTACGCGGGCCGACAACTCCTGGTGGTCGCCGATGGCGTGGGCGGCCAGCCGGCGGGCGAGGTGGCGAGCGAACTGGTGATCAGGACGCTGGAACCACTGGACGCCGAACCGGATGGTGACCCGCTGCCCGTCCTGCGGGCAGCGGTCGAGGCCGCGAACCGAGCCATCCGTGAGGCCGCGGCCGCCGATCCGGAGCACGGCGGCATGGCGACCACGGTGACCGCGTTGCTGCTCTGCGGCGACCAGGCCGCCCTGGTGCACGTCGGGGACTCGCGGGCGTACCGGTTGCGCGACGGGGAACTGACGCAGTTGACCACGGACCACACCTACGTCCAGTGGTTGGTGCAGCGCGGGATGCTCAAGCCGGAGGAGGCACGCCACCACCCGAAGCGTTCCGTGGTGACACAGGTCGCGCAGGGCGAGGAGATCGAGCCCCAGACAGAGCTGCTGTCGGTACGCCCGGGTGACCGCTTCCTGGTGTGCAGTGACGGGCTCTCCGACGTGGTCGTCGATGCGGATATCCGCGACGTGCTGGTCGGGAAGGTTGCGGCCACCGAAGCCGTGGCGGACCTGGTGACCCTCGCGTTGCGTGGCGGCGGTCCCGACAACATCTCCGTGGTGATCGCGGACGCGGTGGCCACCGGGACGGATCCGCGGCCAGAATCCGGCGCGGTCGGGGACGACGATCCGGAACCGGCTCAGAAGGTGTAACGCACCCCGGTCAGCTCCTCCGAAACGTGCCACAACCGACGCGCCGTGTCCGGGTCGCGTGCGGCTCGGCTCGGCTTCACGACGGTCGGGTAGCCCCGCAGCTCCATCCAGCCGTCGGGGCCGACGTACGAGCCGCCGGGCAGGTCGGGTGCCGTGGCGGCGTACAGGCTGGGTAACGCTCCCTGCTCGTCGTCCTGCGCCAGCACCAGGTTGCCGAGCCACATCGAGGCGCGTCGCAGCCAGCTGCCGGTGATCTCGGCTCCGGCGAACTGCAGGTTCGTGGCGGCCCAGCCGGGATGCGCCGCGACGCCGCGCAGCCCTGACCCCGCCGCGCCGGTACGGCGGTGCAGTTCGTACGTGAAGAGCAGGTTGGCCAGTTTCGAGCTGGCGTACGCCATCCAGGTGGAGTACCACCGTTCGCTCTGCAGGTTGCCGAACTGGATCCTGCCGTAGTGGTGGGTCAGGCTGCTCAGTGTCACCACCCGGGGTGCCGGGCGCTTGCGCAGGGCGTCCAGCAGCAGCCCGGTGAGCGCGAAGTGCCCGAGGTGGTTGGTGCCGAACTGCACCTCGAAGCCGTCCGGGGTCTTCCCGTACGGCAGCGCCATCACACCCGCGTTGTTCACCAAGAGGTCCAGGCCGTCGTGGTCGGCGGTGTACGAGTCTGCGAAGCGGCGTACCGACGTCAGGTCGGCCAGGTCCAGGGCGGCCACCGTGACGTCGGCCTCCGGGTGCGCGTCCCGGATAGTGGTGGCTGCCCGTTCTCCACGGTCCACGCTGCGGCAGGCCAGTACGGTGCGCGCGCCGGCCCGCGCCAGCTCCCGGGCGGTGACCAGGCCGAGCCCGTTGTTGGCGCCGGTCACCACCGCGGACAGACCGCGCAGGTCCGGGATGTCAGAGGTGGTCCAGCTGGTCACCGGACCACCGTAGTACCGCGCCGACCGTACGGCGACGGCCGTGCGGGACGGTCACTAGACTCGGGTGCCGGGATCACCATGACTGACTTCGTACTCACACTCTCGTGCCCGGACCGGGTCGGCATCGTCCGAGCGGTCGCCGGGTTCCTCGCCGACCGCGGCTGCAACATCGTGGACAGTCAGCAGTTCGGCGACCCCAGTGATGACGAATTCTTCATGCGGGTCCGGTTCACCGCCGCTCACCAGGTGACCCTGGAGGCGATGCGGGTCGGGTTCGCCCCGGTCGGCTCCGAGTACGGAATGGTCTGGCAGATCCACGACCCCGCGGTACGGGGACGGGTGCTGATCATGGTGTCGAAGCTCAGCCACTGCCTGAACGACCTGCTCTACCGGTCACGGATCGGGGCCTTGTCCGCGGACATCGTGGCGGTGGTGTCCAACCATCCGGACTGCGAAGCCTTCACCGAGCCGTACGGGATCCCGTACCACCACCTGCCGGTGACTCCGGATACCAGGTCGCGACAGGAGGCCACGGTGCTGCGGCTGGTGGATGAGCTGAATGTGGACCTGGTGGTGTTGGCCCGGTACATGCAGATCCTTTCGGACGACATGTGCCAGAAGCTGGCCGGCCGGGCGATCAACATCCACCACTCGTTCCTGCCGAGCTTCAAGGGTGGGCGGCCGTACCACCAGGCGCACGCCCGGGGGGTCAAGCTGATCGGCGCCACCGCCCACTACGTGACCGCTGATCTGGACGAGGGTCCGATCATCGAGCAGGAGGTGGCCCGGGTCGACCACTCCCACGATGCGGAGCAGCTGGTGGCGGTCGGACGGGACGCCGAGGCGCTGGCGTTGGCGCGCGCGGTGACCTGGCATCTGGAGCATCGGGTGATTCTGAACGGCAACCGTACGGTGGTTTTCCGCTGATCCCCGCTCGCCGGACGCCGCGTTGAGGCACGATCGACATAAATTGCCAGGTGTCACGCATTTACGAAAATGAATGTCGTTTCACCCTATGCGGCACGGCTAGTTGAATGCACAATGAGGTTGCTCCAACTCTGCTCGGTCGCGGATGGGAGAGCCGATGCGGGACTGGCCGGTAGTGGTGACGAACCAATGCGCTGAGGTGGCCGCCGAGAAGTTCGGGCTGGCCCACGCTGACCGTGCCCGTACCTGGCTGTACCAGGTGATCAAACAACGGGGCCAGGTCACCCACGAGCTGCCGCCGCCGGTGGCGACGCTGCGCAGCGGATCCGGTTACTTCATGGTCGCCGATGACGTCGTGGTGCTTCCCCTGATGCCGGCCAAGGACGGTACGGCGCGGTGGATCGCCACTGACTGTGCGGTGTTCCCGTCGTACCGGCGGCGGGGAGGTGCCGCAACGGTGGACCCGTTCCAGCTCTCCGGTGCCGATCTGGTGCAGCACGTCGGATTCAGCCGGCGTGCGGTGGAACAGTTCCAGGAGCGTTCCCCGGCCGACCCGAACCCGGAGATCGCCCGCGAGGAACTCCGCGACCTGCTCGCCGCCGACAGCCGGGCCACCGCCAAGCCACCCGCCTGGTGCCGGGCTCGTAACGCCGACTTCTACCTGGTCAGCGGCGATGAGTACGTGCTGCCGATGTCTCGGCAGAACAGCAGCGGGTACGAGTTCGAGGCACTGAGCTGTGTCCACCGCGCGGGCGTGCTGTTCGGGTTACGCGGCGCTGATCTGGCTGCCCGCTGCAGGTTCGGCGGTGCGATATTCGCGGCGAGCTCCTCCAAGGAGTTCCTGGCGGCGTTGTCCGACGCCGGGCGGCTCTCGGCACACCGACCGAGTTGGGCGAAGGCGCACCCGGCAGCGCGGTTCTGGGTGATCGCCTCGGACACACTGGCCGCACCGGCGGCCTGGCAGCACCACCACACCCGGCAGCCACTGCTGGTGCTGGACGTGGCAGAACGGCTGGTGTGGCGTGAACGGCTCCGCCGCACGATCGGGCGGACCTTCGGCATCGGGGGCCGCGTGAGACGGTGAGCACCGTCCCGCGCGGCCGGCTTCTGGGTGGCCGGCGACCGAGGCCGGTCACCAGAAGTAGCCGGCGTCGCCGCATCGGCATCCCGTCCGCTCGGCAGGACTCGAACCTGCACTCCCCGGCTTCGTAGACCGGTGCCCTCTCCTGTTGGGCCACGAGCGGTACGCCACGTCGACGCGGTGCCGGGGCTGACAAGGCC
>JBOGDK010000100.1:0-13353 GCA_050701795.1 Micromonosporaceae bacterium | reverse complement strand
TGGAGAGCCGCGCCGTTGAGTGTGCCAGCCGTCGTCAGATCATGCTTCCCCATCCGCCGGCGGCTGATGCGTCTCCGGCGACGGCATCGTGCTCGTTCACCTGCTGAAGCAGTTCGGAAGGGCTCGACGACCAGGTACGTCGCCGGAAACTGACGATCACGGTGTGGTCCATCAGATCCTGGACCATGTCGGTGACGTGGAGATCCAGCAGTGGGTCCTGCCCGGTGACGGTCCCGGGTCGTACCGAGATGCCCGCCGCCCGTTCGCGTCCGTCGACTGCCTGGATCGACCCGAAGTAGCTTCCCTCGGTGGGCACGGCGCGACTGGCCGGTACCCGGACGACGACGATCGGGGTGCCCCGGCCCGGTCCCGGACGCGAGGTGGCCACGACTCGCCCGGACACCTCGTGCGGCCGTTCGAGATACATCGCGGCACGTTCCACCTGCCCTTCGGCCACCAGCAGGCGGAGGTACGTGGAGCAGCACGTACGTGGCGGGGTGGACAGGCCCGCGGTGAGCAGTGGCAACGCGGTCACGGTGAACCCGTGGCGCTCCCCCAGGCGCCGCAGGGTGGCGATGTCACCGCTTCGCCGGTGGCCGAACCGGAAGTTGGCTCCCACCATCAGCGCACGGATCTGCAGCCGGTCGACGAGTTCCTCTTCGACGAACTGCTCGGGCGATTGCCTGCTGCGTTCCTGGTCGAACGGGAGCACCTGGCAGATGTCCACCAGCCCCGTGACGGCGAGCCGTTGGATTCGCTGAGCCGTGTCGGTGAGCATCTTGGGGGCCGCCACCGGGCGCAACACCTGCAGTGGGTGCGGGTCGAAGGTGACGAGGGCGGTACGGAGGTCCTGGCTGTCCGCGGCCTGGCGTAGCTTGCGCAGCAGCCAGATGTGGCCGCGGTGTGGTCCGTCGAAGTTGCCGATGGTGACGGCGCTGCCGGTCTCGGACGGTAGCTGCTCGTCAGGGTGGAGGAGTCGCATGCCCTGCCCCTGGCCTGTCCTGTCCTGTCACGTCTCCTCGCTCACCATCTGCCGGTACTTCCGGTCGAAGTAGAGCAGTGGCTCCCGGTCGGCATCGGCATCGGCCGCAAGGACGTCGCCCATGAACACCGAGTGGTCGCCGCTTTCGCAGGCCATCACGACCGTACAGTCGAAGAAGGCGGCGACACCCTCGATGATCGGGCTGCCGGTGCTGCGCTGGTACGACGCCACCCCGATCGCGTCGAGCATGGTGACCGGCTCCCGTCCTGGCCGGGCGAACCGACCGGACAGCTCCTGCTGATCGCTGGCGAGGATGTTGACCGCGAAGGCATTGGACTGCAGGACGAACTCGTTCAGCCTGCTCAACCTCGCGACACAGACAAGCACCTGCGGTGGTTGCAGGGACAGGCTGGAGAACGCGTTCACTGTGATTCCGTGGACGTACCCGTTGTGCCTGGCCGTCACCACCGCGACGCCCGAGGGGAACTTCGAGGCGGCGCGTTTGAACGTGTCCGGGGACAGGTCTGCCATGGTCATCAGCCCTCCGGCTCCTTCGCGGTCGGTGGCCGGTCGGGGTGGCCGGCTGTGAGAGCGGGCAGCGGTGTGGAATCCGGCGGGTGCGGCGACCCGTCCGAGTCGTCGGTGGCGCGACCAACCGCGTACGGGTCGTCGGTGGCCCGAGCAACCGCGTACGGGTCGTCGGTGGCCTGAGCAACCGCGTACGGGTCGTCGGTGGCCCGATCGACCGCGTCCGGGGGGCGGAGCCGGAGCCGTCGTCGCATCCGGTCGACGATATCCAGCAGGCCGGACGGCATCAGCCGCATCACGACCACGATGACCCCGCCGTAGACCAGGGCGTTGAGCGCAGGCGCCAGTCTCGGCGGAAGCTCCGGGCTGCTGGCCAGCGTGGCCAACGACTGGCTCAACACGGTGATCACCACGGCGCCGACAAGCGCTCCGTACACCGATCGCATGCCGCCGACCACGATCACGATCAGGAACAGCGCGGACAGTGACACCTCGAAGGCGTCGGGCGACAGGAATCCGAGGAACGGCGCGTACAGCGCACCGCCGAGGCCGGCCAGCGACGCGGCGAACACGAACGCCCGCAGCCGGTACGCCGCGGCCGGTACGCCCAGCGCCTGGCTTCCCGACTCGTCGGCGCCGACGGAGCGCAGCGCCCGGCCTGCCCGGCTGTGGTGCAGGTTGTGCGCGGTGACCAGAACCGCCAGGGCGATCACCCAGCAGAGCCGGTAGAAGTCGCCGCCGAGCACCGGATACCCGAAGAACTCCAGGGAGGGTACGCCGACCAGGCCCGCGTTGCCGCCGGTCAGACCCTCCAGGTTGTTCGCGAGATCCACCGTGATCAGGGCCAGCGCCAAGGTGGCGACCCCGACGTAATGCCCTCGCAGCTGGGTGATCGGCCATCCGATGAGGAAGGCCACCGCCGCGGTCAGCGCGACAGCGAGCACGATCGCGAACGGCAAGGGCAGGCCGAATCTGGTGGTGGTGATGCCGACCGCGTAGGCGCCGACCGCCCAGAAGGCGCCCTGGCCGAAGGACACCTGGCCGGTGTAGCCCATCAGGATGTTCAGCCCGACACCGGCGATCAGGTACAGGGCGCACAGCGACGCCATGTCCAGCGCGCTGGGCGAGAGCACGAACGGCCCGAGCACGATGATGCCGACGACGACCAGCGGCCAGGCGAGACTGGTCCACCGGACTGGCTTGCCATCGCGACGCGACCGTGCTCGGCGTTCTGACCATCTCATGCCAGGGCACCTCCGCGGCGCTGCCACAACGTACGACCGAAGAGCACGGCGACCAGCGCCGCGAGTGCCACGACCCGCTGGTACTCCGAAGCGCCGAACGCCGCCGCCCAACTGGTCAGCACCCCCAGCGCGAGGCCGCCGACGAGGGTGCCGCTCAACGAGTGCAGGCGGCCGGCCACCGCGGCCGCGAATCCGGCGACCGCGAGACCCAGGTGCGTCTCCGGGGTGACCGGCACGAGACCTCCGAACACCGCGCCGGAGAGCCCCACGATGCACCCGGAGACGCCGAAGGCGACGACGCCGATGGCGGTGAGGTTGATCCCGACGAGCTGGGCGGAGCGCTCGTTGAGCGCCGCCGCGGTGAGGGCCTTGCCGAGGTAGGCCCGCGTGAAGAACAGGTGCAGCAGTACGTACAGGCAGGCCACGGCGGCGATCAGCAGCAGCTGCTGGGGCAGTACGTGGGCACCGAGCACCACGAGGCCGTCCCGACTGACCGGAGGATAGCTGCGAGGAAGGTCCCCCCAGATCAGGATGAAGATCCCCTCGCTGGCGATCGCGAGGCCGAGGGTGAGGATCACCGGGGCGTACTCGTGGTGGGTTTTCGCCGTCACCACCAGGGCCCCCGCGATCGCGGCGACCAGTCCGGTGAGTACGGCGCTGAGCAGCATCGCGAACGGCCAGGACAGCGCGGCGGCCAGGCTGGACATCAGATAGGCGCCGAGCACGGCGAACGAACCCTGGGCCAGGTTGACGACCCGGGTGACCCGCGCGATGACCACGAACCCGATCCCGATCATGGCGAACTGCGCGCCCAGCGCGATGCCGCTGAAAAGCCCCTGTACCAGCGGAGTCATCCCGACACCGCCTCCTCCAGGCCCAGATATCTGCTCAGCACGTCCTGGTCGGCGGCGAGCTCGGCGCTGCTGCCGTGGAACCGGACGCTGCCGCCTTCCAGGACGTACGCGTGCGTCGCGGCGCGGAGCGCGAGTGCGATGTTCTGCTCCACCAGGGCGATCGCGATGCCGCGCCGGTTCAGTTCGGCAAGGTGGTCGAGCAGCCGTTCGACCACCAGCGGCGCGAGCCCGAGCGACAGCTCGTCCACCAGCAGCAGCCGCGGGTCGGCCATCAGCGCCCGGCCGACGCTGACCATCTGCTGCTGCCCGCCGGAGAGGTTGCCGGCGTGCCGGTCGAGCAGCTCCGTCAGCTCCGGAAGCAGCTCGACGACCTGCGCCAGACGGTCCTCCACCTCGCCGAGGCGCGGCAGCAGGGACCGTACGAGACCACGAAGGCCCTTCGCCGCCAGGCCGAACGAACCGAGCGACAGGTTGTCCCGGACCGACAGCGCCCCGAACAGTTGCCGGCCCTCGGGGACGACCGCGATGCCGCGGCGGACGATGGAGACCGGGGCGGCGCCGTCGATCCGGTCACCGTCGACGTCGATCCGGCCGCCGGCCGGTTTCAGCAGGCCGGCGATCGTGCTCACCAGGGTCGTCTTGCCCGCGCCGTTGCGGCCGAGCACCGCGACGAAACCACCGTCGGGTACGACGAGGTCCACCCCGTGCAGGGCCTGTAGGTCCCCGTACCGGACCACCAGGTTCGACACCTTCAGCATCAGGCGCTCACCCCGCTGTACGCGGTCTTCACCGCGGGGTCCGCGAGCACCGAAGTGACGTCGCCCTGAGCCAGGACCCGGCCACGATCGAGCACCACCAGGGTGTCGGCGATCGCCGCGACGAATCCCACGTCGTGCTCGATCAGCAGGATCGACTGTCCGCTCGCGCGCAGCTCGCCGATCAACTGCCGCAGCTCGTGTCGTTCGCCGCCGGTCAGGCCCGCGGCGGGCTCGTCGAGCAGCAACAGCTCGTGGCCGACCCCGAGGGCCTGCGCGAGCGCGACCCGGCGCTGGATCCCGAACGGCAGACCGGAGATCTCCGTCCCGGCGTACGCCTCGAGATGCAGCCGGGCCAGCAGTTCCCGCGACGCCGCCGCGGCGACCCGTTCGTAGCGGTAGTGGGGCGGCATCCGGAAGGCCGCGGTGAGCATGCCTCCCCGTCCCCGGAGGAACTGGCCCGCCATCACGTTGTCCAGCACGGTCATACCCGCGAACAGCCGTGGTGTCTGGAAGACCAGGCCGATGCCGAGCCGGGCACGGCGATGCGGCGGCAGGGCGTTGATCCGCTGGCCGTCCAGCTCGATGTCACCGGCGTCGGATCGGAGGTGGCCCGCGATGAGATGGAACAGTGTGGACTTCCCCGCGCCGTTGGGCCCGAGCACACCGACCAGCTCACCGCGCGGCACCGTGATCGACACGCCGTCCACAGCTGTCACCCCGGAGAATGACTTGTCGAGGCCGGCTACCCGCAGCAGCGGCTTGTCGCTGGGCATCGACTCATCACACCCGTCGCGCCGTCATCCGGCGTTGTTCTTGCTGAAGTCGGTAGCGGTCAGGGAGCCTCCGTCGACGGTGGTGATCCAGACGTCCTTGGCGGAGAGGCCGCGGTGGTCCTTGGCGCTGTAGTCGTACGTGCCGTGGCAACCGACGGCCGGGTTCTCCTCGATGGCGTCCCGTACCGCCTCGGGGTCGGATCCCGCCTTCTTCAGGGCACCTTCGATGACCTTCCAGGCGCCGCAGGCGTCGGCGGTGAACTGGGAGATCGGCTTGCCGTACTTGTCCTGGTAGTTCTTGGCGAGTTCGGTGACGATCGCCTTGCTCTTGTTGCTGTCGGGTACGGAGTCCACCACGTTCGACAAGCTCGACGCGGTGATCACACCGTCCGCGGCGGCGCCGGCGGGCTGCAGGTAGAGCGGCGTTGCCGCGGCACCCGAGAACAGCAGCGGCACGTCGGCGCCGAGTTGCTTGTACTCCTTGGTGATGGTGACCAGTGGCGGCCCCGCGCCCCAGACCACGACCGCGTCGGCGTCGCTGCGCCCGAGCGCGCTGAGCTGCGGTACGAAGCTCGTCGACTTCAGCTCGTAGCTCTCACGGGCGACGACCTTCACCTTGTCCTGCTTGCCGAACTGGTCCATCCCGGACTTGCCGAAGTCTGTGGTGTCGTGCAGCACCGCGATCTTCGACTTCCCCTCGCCGGCCAGATACGCGGTGATCTGCTCCACCATCGCCGGAGTCGACAGGGTGGACATGAAGGTGTAGTCACGCACCGGGTTGACCTGCGAGTCGGTGGCGCAGGTGGTCAGCATCGGAATCTTGAGCTGGTCGACCTTGTCGACGATCGCCGCGCACGCCGAGCTGAGCACCGGCCCGACGATCGCGGCCGGCTGCTTCTGACTCAGCTTCCGCAGCGCGATGGCCGCCTGGGTGGGGTTGGTCTGGTCGTCGGCGTACTCCAGCTTGACCTTCCGTCCCTCGATTCCACCGGCCTTGTTCAGCGACTCCACCTGCAGGTCGAGGGTCTTCTTGATGAAGCCACCGAGCACGCTGTACTGGCCCGACAGCGACGTGATGACGCCTACGGTGATCAGGCCGTCGGAGTTCGCCGAGCTGCCGGATCCGCTGCAGCCCCCGGCGAACAGCATCACGGCCGCGGTCACGCAGGCGGCGAGGCGGGTACGGGTGTTCCTCATGACAGGGGTCCCTTCAGGATGCCCGGGGCGGCGAGTCGGGTGGGGTGGTGGACGACTGATTGGTGGACGACTGGTCGGCCGACGGCGCCGAGCCGCCGTCGAGGACCCGCTTGTCCCACTCCCGGGCGCGGTCGATGAACTGCCACACCCGTTCCTTGAGCTCGTCCTTGGCCGGGTAGGTCTGGTAGCGGGTCATCATCAGCCGCCACGGATCACCGCTGAAGTAGCGCTCGTACAGCGCCTGGCGTCCGGCGAAGCTGGAGCAGGCAAGGTCCCAGGCGAGCCGGAACAGCTCGATGCGCTTGTCTCCGGGCAGAGCGGCGGCCTGGTAGTACTGCATGATGTCCTGACCGCGCGGCCCCTCCACTTCGGCGATGCTGGGGGTGGCCACCAGGCCGCTGGCGCCCAGGGTCTGCAGGATCTGGACCAGCCTCTGGTACATGTCCGGGAACATGGTGCGTACCGTCCACAGTGGCTGCGGGTTGGGCAGTACGGTGCCGTTGGGGCCTGGAAGGCAGTCCGCTTCGGATGCCCGCAGCGCGCTGCGTACGAACTCGACGGCGTTGATGATCTCCGCGAGCTGGTTCTGCACCTGCTGGAACCCGTTGGTGCCGACCGACTCGGTGAGGTTCAGCGCGACGCCGAGCACGAACTCCGCCTTGGCGAGGTTCTTCACACCGAACTGGTGCATGATCTGGTTCATCGTCCCGGTCCCCGGGAACAGGGTGTTGCACAGGTACGGGTCGCCGTTGATGAACACCCGGTCCCACGGCACCAGTACGTCGTCGAAGACGACCACCGCATCCATCTCGTCCAGCCGGGACGAGAACGGGTAGTCCAGCACCCGGCCACCGGACGGGCCGACCGTCGGCCGGCAGATGAACCGCAGCCCCGGCGTGGCCACCGGAAGGCAGAACGCGAACGCGTACGGCCGCGACTCCTCGCTCGCCTGCAGGTACGTCGACGGGAAGGTCGCGATCTCGTCGGCGAACGGCGCGAACGTGCTGACCATCCGGGCGCCGCGGATCACGATGCCGGCGTCGTTCTCCTCGACGATCCGGGCCGCCGTGTCGTGTGTCTGTTCATGGACCTGTTTGGAGCGGTCGTTCTGCGGGTTGATCAGCACGTGGGTGAGCGCCAGGTCATTCTTCCGGGCGAACTTGTAGTAGTTGCGGGCGTTCTCGCCAAACTGCTCGCCGGCCTGGGAGAAGTACTCGGATGCGGAGCCGAAACCGGTCATGTGGATGTTCATGAAGTCCATCGACCGGCCCATCATCCCGCCGGTCCAGTCCATCCACACCTTGACCATCTCGCGCCGCCGGACCAGGTCCGCCTCCGAACGCGGCTCCAGGAAGGACAGCCCGCACGGTTCGCCGTCGTCCGAGTCGTCCGGGACGTAGGTCAACGTCTCGGCAAGCTCGGGACGGTGCTGCAGGTCGTACATCTCGGCGACCATGTCCACCGTGTTCCGCAGCCGGGGGTCGCGGGTCACGTCTGCGATCCGCTCGCCCTCCAGCCAGATCTCGCGGCCATCGCGCAGCGCCTCACGGTACTGCTCGCCCGTACGCAAGCCCATCTCGCCCGCTCCTCAGTCCGCAGTGGTGTCGTCGTGGGTGGGCGGGATGAACCCGACCACGCTGTAGCCCATGATCTGGAAGGGGTAGTAGTAGGCGAACTTCACGCGGCTGCCGTCTCCGAGAGCGGCGCGCATCGCCAGCCACTGCACGATCTCGACGGAGTGCTCGCCGCCGAGCCGCGCGAAGTCATCCAGGGTGTATTCGGTGAGTTTCTTCGGGTCCTCCTCGATCAGCCGGAGGAACTCCCGGTCCCACTCCGGGCGGATCGCGCCGAAGTCCGGCCCGGTGAGCTGGTGTGACAGCCCTCCGGTGCCGATCACCGCGATCCGGGCGTCGGCGTCGAACGAGGCGATCGCCGAGCCCAGCGCCTCACCGAACTGCCAGCACCGCGCCGGGCTCGGACGCGGGTCCCAGATCACGTTCACCGCGATCGGCACGATCGGCACCGCCCAGTCCTGGTCGATCACCGGCAGTGGGGAGAGGATCCCGTGGTCGACCACCTGCTCGTACGCCACCGTGATGTCCACACCGGAGGCGACCAGTTCGGTCGCCAGGTGCGTGGCGAGCTTGGAGTGGCCCGGCACGGGCGGGAACGGCCGCGGCGACCACCCTTCGTCGGCGATCGGGAATGATTCCCCGGTGCCGATGGCGAACTGCGGCCACGCGTCGAGGAAGAACTGGTCGATGTGGTCGTTGTAGACGCACACCATCGCGTCGAGCTGCAGGGAGAGCAGCCACTCCTCGGCGTGGTCGAACGCGTCGAACAGCGGCTTCCACTCGGGTTCCCCGGTCTTGCGACCGTCGTAGACGTGGGCGATCGAGGGCGCGTGGGAGCAGCCGAGGCCGGCGACGATCTCAGCCACGTTCACCACCTCCGCTGCCCGGCATCAGGGCGTGCTCGGCGGCGCTGGCGTTCTGTGCTTTCACGAACTCTCCGAACTCTCCGAAGGTCTCCCCCCGCATCTGGGCGCCCATGTGGAGCAGGCTGATGTCCAGGGCGGCGCCGATCTTGGTGAGCACGTACACGCTGGCACCGGCGTCGACGCAGCCCTGCCAGTCGCCGTCGACGACGAGTTGCTTCTCCGCCGGCGTCAGGTCGTAGCGGGCCAGGTAGCCGGCCAGGTCGGCCCTGATGGCGTCCCGGTTCTCCGGCCGGCGCAGGTCGTACATCATGAGGTTCAGCCCGTACCCGGTCATGGGGTATCAGGTCCGTTCAGGTAGCTCACCAGGTGAGCGAGGTCCGCGCGGGGTGGGCAGAAGATGTCCAGGTTGAGGCACGGGCCGCCGAGGGGCTCGATGTAGTGCGGCGACCCCGCGGGCACCAGCATCATCGAGCCGGCGGTCATCTCGTGCGGTTCGCCGTCGACGTAGTAGTTGCAACGGCCGTCGACGATGTAGACCAGTTGGTCGAAGTCCTCGTGGACGTGCGGGTTGAGTTGCATCCCGGCTTCGAGGCGGTTCATCACGAGCATGCACTGGTCGGTGGAGTAGCTCCGCCGCCGTACCCCGGGGCGCAGTGCCTCCTCGGGGATCTCGTCCCACCGCATGACCTTGCGGTACAAGGCTTCGTTGTTCACGTCGCAGCCTCCTCAGGCGGTCTGACTGGTCTCGATGAGGTCCTGGAACGGCAATCGGCCGGAGTAGCCGAGCTCGTGGGAGAGCCGGGCCGCGGTGTGGAGCAGGGCGAGCGCCATCCCCGAGTCCGGTGCGTCGGGTATCCCGCTCACGGTGCCGACAAGCGCGACGGTGGCGCAGATGTCGCCGTGCCCGTCGAAGACCGGAGCGGCGATGGCACGGATGCCCTGTACGACCTCGGAACTCACCAGGCAACCGTCGCGGCGGACCAGCTCCAGGTTGGCCTGTATCTCTCCGCGACGGCCGTCGGGCAACTGGCTCAGCAGCCGCTGGGCATTGCCCGGGTCCTTGAGGAAGGCGAGAAACACCTGGGACTGCGCCGCCTCCAGGGGCAGCGGGCTGCCGACCCTGACGACGATGTTGACGGTACGGGCGTCCGATTCGTGGACCCGGGCGACCACAGGGCCCAGACCGCCCCACACGGCGAGCACCGCCGTCTCGTTCGCGTCGTTGGCGAGCCGCTGCACGTACGGGTCCGCGATCTCGAGCACCCGTAGTCCGCGCAGGGCGACCGTCCCGAGCTGCACCTGCAGGGGGCCCAGCCGGTAGCACCCGTCCGCGTCGCGTTCGAGCAGGTCGGCGTTGGCCATCGAGGTCAGGTAGCGGTGGACGGTGGTCCGCTGCAGGTCCAGCTCCGAAGCGACGTCCGCGATCCGCAGGGTGCGCTGCGTGGTGGAGAAGAGCCGGAGGATCTGCGCGCAGCGGGCGATCACCTGGATGTCACCGCCCACAGCGGGGGGAAGCGATCCGTTCCGTGCGCTCATCCGGCCACCCTTTCGTGTGTCGTGCCCCCTGAGAGCGACCGCATCGCAGGATAGCCATCCTGCCTTGCGGTCAGATGTAGGTAGATTAAGAACCCGTCCCTACGAGGTCAAGGGGTACGGCCCGACTTTTCCACAGCCCTTGACGTACCAAGGCCGCAGCGGGTACTCCTGGCAAGAGCAGCACAAACGCCGGAAGTAGGCAGTGGCGTGTGCCCAATACCCGGAAGGGCTTCAAGCGTGAGCGCTGACAACCGTATGAAGCAAGGCTCTGATCACTCAGTGGACGCCAGGGTTCGCGATCTTCTTGTCGACGCCGTCGACCTTCACGTGCACCCCGGCCCGTCGCCCTTCCCCCGGCGGATCGGGATCCACGACGCGGCGGTCCAGGCGCGGGACGCCGGATTCAAGGCGATCTTCGTCAAGTCACACCACCACAGCATGGTCAGCGACGTGCACGCCATCCGCGACGCCGTGGGGAGCCTGCCGATCCCCGTCTTCTCCGGTGTCGCCCTGAACAACCAGGTGGGAGGGATCAACCCGTACGCCGTGGAACTCGCGTTGCAGCAGGGCGGACGGATCGTCTGGTTCCCCACCATCGCCTCGTCGAAGCACATCTGCGTCCACGACGAACACCTCAAGTTCCCCACCGCGAAGTTCCAGATGCGCGACAGCTCACCGGAGCGGATCCGCGACGAGGACGGCAAGCTACGTCCCGAGGTGCTCGACATCCTCACCCTGATCAAGGAACAGGACGCGATCCTCAGCGGCGGCCACCTCGACGTGGCGGACCTGGACCTGCTGATCCGTACCGGCCACCGGATGGGCATCGAACGGATCCTCGTCAACCACCCCAACTTCGTCGTCGGCGCGACCCCGGAACAGTGCAAGGAATGGGCCGAGCTCGGCGCCCGCTTCGAGCATTCCCTCTGCATGTACGACGAGCGCTCCAGCTTCTTCCACTGGAAGATCGACGTGCTGCTGGACTACATCCGGGCGGTGGGCTCACAGCGCACCCTGCTGTGCTCGGACCTCGGACAGAAGAACAACCCGCTGCCCGTCGAGGCGTACGCGCTCATCGTCCGGGGCCTGCTCGACGCTGGTGTCCCCGACGTGGACATCCGCCGGATGGTCGGCCGCAACGCCTCCGAGCTGGCCGGCCTGTAGCCGTGCCGGGACATCGACTCCGGGAAGCTATGCGGGAGCAACCCGTCCTCGGGTGCTTCCTGAAGCTGCCGCGACCAGAGGTGGTCGAGCTGCTCGCGCTCGCCGGCTACGACTTCGCGATCTGCGACCTCGAACACGCCCAGATCGACGAGGCCGGCGCGCGCAGCGTCGTACTGGCCGGACGCGCCACCGGCCTGCCGATCGTGGTACGCCCGGCCACCCCGGACCGAGGTCTGATCAACCGGCTGCTGGAGGCCGGCGCCGCGGGCATCCAACTCCCCCGGGTACGGACCCGCCGTGACGCCGATGGGCTTCGCGACCTCCTCGCGTACCCGCCGGTGGGCAGCCGGAGCATCAGCCAGGCACAACCCGCCGCTGGATTCGGCGCCGAGCCGCTGCCGGCATACCTCACGCGGAGCAACGACTCCGTGCTCGGGATCGGCCAGTTCGAGACCGCCGACCTCGCGGACCCTCTCGACGACGCGGTGGCGCCCCTCGACGTGGCGTTCCTCGGCACGGTCGATCTCAGTGTCGACGTGGGCCGGCCGGGCGACCCCTCGGCCCCGGAGGTCCGCGAGCGGATCGGCGTCGTGGAGCGGGCATGTGCGCGGACGGGCACGATACTGGGTACGTACGCCGGCACGGTGCCCGCCGCCCGCGCCGCCGCCGCGGCCGGTTACCGCTACATCGCGCTCGGCGCCGACGTCTCGACGTTCCGGGACGCCGCGAGCGCGATGGTGTCCGCCTTCCGCGAGCCGAGGGAGTAGTCCGTGCCCAGTCTGGAGACCCGACTCGGGTCGATACGGCTGAAGAACCCGGTGATCGCCGGCTCGTGCGAATACACGATGACCGAGGCCGGGATCCGGGCATGCGTGGACGCCGGTGCTGGCGCGGTGGTGGCGAAGTCGGTCAACGAGGACCCC
This sequence comes from Micromonosporaceae bacterium, assembly GCA_050701795.1. Classification (GTDB taxonomy): domain Bacteria; phylum Actinomycetota; class Actinomycetes; order Mycobacteriales; family Micromonosporaceae; genus WHSM01. The sequence continues at coordinate 954 of JBOGDK010000100.1, read as the reverse complement.
GCTGCGGCAGGGCAGCTGGACATCGCCGCGTACGCCCTCGTCGACGAGCATCATCGCCGGCGCCCCTGGGCGGAGGCATCGCTGCGCGACTCGCTGCTCTGCCGGTCCGGCCTCGCCCAGGACGATCTCGACTCCTGGCTGGACATGCTCGCCCGGACTGACGCCTACGCACGCGCCAACGACTCGTACGTGATCGGCAGCATCACCGTGGCCAGGCCAGAGCCCGCCGCCGCCATCGCCGCCCGGATGAGCGAGGTCGTACGATGCGTCGAACTCAACCTCAGCGCCCCGCACGGGCGGGAAGCCGAAGCGGTCCGGCAGGTGACGCAGCCGGAAGGGGTGCACTCCTACACCAGCACCGTACGGGCCGCGTACGACGGCACCCTGATTGTCAAGATCACTGCCCAGACGCAGGACGTGGTGGCGCTGGCCGAAGCGGCGACCGACGCGGGCGCCGACGCGGTGGCCATGATCGGGCGGTTCCCCGGATTCATGCCCGACCTGGACACCGGAGAACCCCTGCTCGGATCGTGGGCCGCGATCGGAGGAGGCTGGGCGCTGCCGGTGAGCCTCTACTGGGTCAGCAAATCCCACCTGACGCTCGGAAACACCGCGACCCTGATCGGCACCAACGGGGCACGCGGCGGCGCGGACGTGGCCCGGTTCCTACTCTCCGGCGCCAACGCCGTGGAGCTGGCCAGCGCCATCCTCACGCACGGGCCAGCAGTCCTGACGGCCGCGGTCGAGGAATGCTCCCAGGCCCTCGACACTCTCGGCATCCAGTCCGTCACCGATGCGGTCGGATTCTCGGCACGTCGATCACACCGGTACGCCGACATCGACCCCGATGAGATCCCGACCACCGAGACGTACCGCGGACCGCGTTCCTGAACATCAGCGGTCGGCGTCGAGATCGAACCCGGACGTTGACCGCAGGCAGGTGTGTCTCACTGT
>JBOGDK010000099.1:0-13404 GCA_050701795.1 Micromonosporaceae bacterium | reverse complement strand
CCGGATGTCGGTGGCGCCCCGCCGCCAGGTGCCGCCGCCGTCGTCGCTGTAGACGAGCGACGCCCCGTTGCGGCCGGCGCCGTCGGAGAAGTTGACCCCGGCGACCAGCCGTCCGGCGTGCGGGCCGCGGGTGAGCTGGATCCCGTGGCTGGGGCCGGTGGCGTACCAGCCCCAGTCGGGTTCGTCGATCTCGGCGGCGAGGCTGCGGGCGGTGCTCCAGGTCCGCCCGTCGTCATCACTGTGCTGCAGGTACGGGGTGCGTATCGCGTCGTTGCCCGCCGGGTTGAACGTGGACAGCAGCACGATCCGCCCGGTCCGGGTATCGACGATCGGCGCTGGGTTGCCCCGGGTGGCGGCGGCGGTGGGGTTGCTGTCCGTACCCTGCAGCACGATCTGCGGCGGCTGGGTCAGCGGCGGCTGCCAGGTGCGGCCGTTGTCCGTGGAACGCCGCATCACCAGGTCGATGTGGCCGGCGTCGCCGCAGTAGGACACCCGGGCTTCGGCGAACGCGAGCAGGGTGCCCGCCGTGGTACGGATCAGCGCCGGGATCCGGTAGCAGCCGTACCCGTGGGTGTCCCTGGTGAAGAGCACCTGCTGGGTGATCGCGGCGTCGGCGGGAGCGGCCGGGGCGGCGGCGAGGAGCCCGCCGGCCAGCAGGAGGATGGCCAGATGCGTCAACGTGCGGGCTGCTCGCATGGCGTGGCCTCCAAAGGGATGGAGCTAGATGACAACGTTGTCCATCACATTGAAGCTATTTTGCGAGCTTCTGGCAAGGAGGAACGGATGAATCCGTTGACCGCGGCGAACCTGCGCGGAGTGTGGGGCACGATGCTGCTGCCGCTGGGGCCGGACGACGAGATCGACACCGGGCGCCTGGCGGACCAGTTGGACCACCTGCTCGGCAGCGGCCTCGACGGTGTGTACGCGCACGGTACGGCTGGCGAGTTCCACACCCTCGACGAGTCCGAGTACGACCAGGTCAACGAGTTGCTCGCCACCCGCTGCGAGGCGGCCGGAGTGGCGTACCAGATCGGCGCCTGCCACCCCGGTCCACAAGCGACCCTGCGCCGGGTACGCCGCGCCAGAGACCTCGCGCCCGGCGCGCTCCAGGTGATCCTCCCGGACTGGCTGCCGCTCACCGACGACGAGGTGGGTACGTACCTGACCCGGGTCGCCGAGGTCGCCGACCCCGTACCGCTGGTGCTCTACAACCCGCCGCACGCCAAGACCCAGGTGACACCGGGGCTGCTGGCGCGGCTGGTGGCCGACGTACCGGCCCTGATCGGGGTGAAGCTGGCCGGCGGCGACGACGCCTGGTACGAGGCGATCCGGGACGTCGACTGCGCGATCTTCGTACCTGGTCATCTGCTCGCATCAGGGCTGGCCCGCGGCGCGCACGGCAGCTACTCCAACGTGGCGGCGCTGTCCCCCGCCGGCGCCGCCCGGTGGTACGCGTCCACCCTGGAGGACCCCGACGCGGGCCTCGACGTGGAACGCCGCATCGGCGAGTTCTTCGCCGGGCACGTCGTACCACTACAGCGGCGCGGGTTGTCGAACCCGGCGCTGGACAAGTTCCTCGCCGCCGTGGGCGGATGGGCCGGCGCGGGGACCCGGATCCGGTGGCCGATGACGTCCGCCCCCGACACCGCCGTACCGGCCGCCCGCGCCACTGCCCAGGCCCTGGTGCCCGAACTCTTCCCGGCCTGAACGCCTACGCACTTAGTTGCGTAGCCTTCACTGCTCTGCGGCCTCTGTGGAAGCTTCCCCAGGCCAGGGGCCTGTCAGCTGCAGGAACTCTTGAGCGATCCGTACCGGCGGGCACGGGTACGTCGCGTCGGTGTGGATCCACGCCAGCGAGCAGAACGAGCACCGGCCGTTCGGCAGCCGCTGGTGGCGGGCCATCGCCTCCCGGGCGGTACGCCGCAACACGGCGACGATCTCGGCAGGGAGGTGGGCGCCACCTGGCGCCCGGGACTCGGGGGTATCACCGGACGCCAGGTGCATACCGTCACCATAGCTTCACCGGTCCATGGTGGTCCATAGTCTCCCATACCCGAGTGAGGTAGTTCCTGGGTGCGTACGGTCAGCCCATGATCGACCCGGACGGCCCAGTACCCGTGTACCGCCAGCTCGCGAACCTGATCCGCGAGCAGATCGAATCTGGGGAGATCCCGCCCGATCGGCCGATCCCGAGTGCGGCCCGCCTGGTCCAGGAACACGGTGTAGCCCGCGGTACCGCGCTGCACGCGATCCGGGTCCTGGTCGACGAAGGGCTCGTGTACGTGGTCGAGGGCAAAGGCACCTACGTACGGTCGCCAGCCGACTGACAGGCAGGGCGGCCGCTCAGGTGTCGAGTGACCCCGGCACCGCAAGTCCGAACAGCTCGGCGGCGTTGCGCCACGCGATCCGTTCCGCGGTCTCCCCCGTGACCCCGGCGGCGGCCACCGCGCCGTACGCCGACGCCGGGTCGATCAGGGTGGCGTCGGTGCCGAAGAGCAGTTGCCGGTCCGATACGGCGGCGACCACTTCGGCGTACCGGCCCGCGGGGGCGTGGGACCAGCAGGGTTCCAGGTAGAGCCGGTCACAGGCCTGTGCCGCCTCGATGGCGTACCGGTGACCGTCGGCGCCCATGTGGCCGGCGATCGCCCGTAACGCCGGCAGGTCAATGCACACCTGGGCCAGGTCGAGCACCGAAGGCCCCCAGGTGTGGATCAGCACCGGGCAGTCGAGGTCGGCGAGCATCGCCAGGGCGTCCCTGGTCTGCGCCGAGGTGACCGGCGACCCGGTGTAGTCGGTGTGCAGTTTCGCCCCGACGAACCGGCCGGTCGCGAGGTATCTCCGCAGGTCACGCTCGGCGTCATCGAGCCGGCGCGGGTTCACCGTGACGTACCCGTACAGCCGGTCGGTGGTGTCCAGGACGTCGGCCATCGCCCGGTTCCCGGGCACCGGGTCGTAGCAGACCGCCTCGGTCGCGGACACGATCGCCAGGTCGATGCCGTACCGGTCCATCACGGCGAGGTTGGTCGACAGGCCCGCGACGTCCATCTGGAAGAACCACGGACCCCAGTGCGCGTGTACGTCGATGATCACTTATGTGCTCCCGAGGAGTCGGCGGGCGGTGCCGCCCGCCACGGCCGCCACCTGGTCGGGGTCGAGCCCGCTGGTCGCCAGCCGTAGTCGCGGCACCAGAGTCTCGTAGTACGGGGTACGCGAGCCGAACAGCAACCGGTCCACGCCGACCCGTTCCGCCACCTGCTCCAGGGCGTCGGGCGAGTTCAACAACCGGGTCGAGGTGTGGAATCCGGGTTCGTCAGCGGCCACCACGAGGAAGTCGCCGAGGTGGTAGAAGTGCGTGTCCAGGAACACCACGGTGGCGCCGAGACCGGCGTACGGGCGCCAGAACCGCCGTACGTCCCCGCCGGTCAGCAGCACCATGCCGAGCCCGGCGGCGGCCCGGGCGATGTGGCGTACCGACGGGAAGTCCGGCTCCACGTCCTGCTCGTCGGGGAACAGCCGGACCACCCGGATCCCCGCCTCGACCAGGCGTTCCAGCTCGTCGACCGCGCCGACCGGGTCGCGCAGATCGGTCGTGCCGACCGGCACCACCTCGACGCCCGGGAGACCGGCGGCGGCCAGCGGAAGCACCTCGTCGTTGCCGGTACGCACGTCGAACAGGGCCGCCCGCAGGCTGGCCACCGCGGCCGCGGTGACCCGGTGCCGCCGCAGCACCGCGACCACCTCGTCCGGGCCGCGCCGCGCGTCGTCCCGGGACGGATAGCCACCAACCAGCACGTCGATGTCCAGGGTGATCGTGAGGTCGCCGAGCAGCGCTTCCGGGTCGAACGGGGATCCGGCCGCGTGCCGCGTCCCCCCGCCAGAGCCGGCGGCACCACCCGCCGGGTCGTCTGCGCCACCCGCCGGACCGTCTGGGCCACCCGTCGGGTCGTCTGGGCCACGCGCCAGACCGTCTGGGCCACCCGCCAGGGCGTCTGGGCCATCCACTGGACCGTTCATGAGGCGGCTCGCAGCACCCGGGCGCGCTCGCCGTCCGGCAGCTCCGGGCCGTAGGGGTCGACGGCGTACTCGACCGGGATCCGGCGTTCGGCGGCGGCGATCCACAGCATCCGCTGCACGTACCCCTCCATGGGCTCGGTGAACGTGGCCGCGGCGAGCCGGTCCAGCCGCGCGGAGGCGGCGACGAACTCCGCGTACGCCCCCCGCTGGTACGCCGTGAACACCCTCGCAGTGACCGGCACCGCGGCGGCGGCCACCCCGACCAGGGCGGCCTCGGCGCCCCACATCAGGGACCCGCCGAACATCCGGTCCTCGCCTGTCACGGAGAGCCGGTCGGCGGCCCGGGTGGTGGTGATCGCGGCCTGGCAGGCGATCGCGTCGTGCAGCCGCGCCACCTTCACCCCGGCGACCCCGGGATGGTCGAGCAACGCCGCCAGCGCACCCGGCGGGTACGGCCGGGTGTAGAGGTCGAAGCCGAGCATCGGCAGCCCCGATTCCCGCCACACCGCGTCGTGATGAACCACCGCGTCAGAGCCGGCCACCGCGTCGGAGCGGGTCACCACGTCGGGGCCGGCCACCGCGTCGAAGCGGGTCACCGCGTCGCTGGCCGGCCCGGGTGGGAACACCAGCAGCCCGTCGGCCCCGACGTCAGCGGCCTGGACCGCGGCGGCGGCCACCTCCGCGGTGGTCTCCCCCGGCCGACCGCCGACCCCGACGATGACCGGCACGCCGCAGCCGACCGCGACGCTGATCACCTGTCGACGCAGGTCGGCCGACCAGTACGGCCCTCGTCCGGTGTGCGCCAGCACCGCCAGCCCGCCTGCCCCGTCGGCGATCAACCCCTGGAAATAGCGCTCCAGCACGGCGAGATCCACCTGCCCACGGGAGTCCGCCGGGGTGGCCGCGGCGGCCACCAGGGTCCACCGCAGCCGGTCCCGGAGGGCGGCCGCGCCGGGGCTGATCACGAGGTCACCGCTGCGCGTACCGCGCTGGCGATCTCGGCCACGTGGGCATCGGTGTACCGCTCGTTCCAGTCGATCACGAGCAGGGTCTCGGCGATCAGACGTTCCGCGGCGGGACAGGTGCCGGGCCCGTACGAGGGAACCCGGTCAGCGGGCGGCGCCGTCAACGGGTACCGGGACGAGCCGTACACCGGGGCGGAGACCAGGGCGGGCGCATGGTGCAGCGGCTCGGCGAGGTAGCCGGCGCGTGCCGGGATCCCGGCGTTCGACAGCGCCCCGGCCACCGTACGGTTGTGCCACGGCGGCGCCAGCACGATCGGGAACAACCACCAGGCATGGGAGTCCACATCGGACGGCACGCGTACCCCGGGCAGGTCCGCCAGGGCGGCCACGAGCTGCCGGGCGGTACGCCGCCGGTCCGCCACCACCGCCGGAAGCTTCGCCAGCTGGGCCCGCGCCACCGCGCCGGACAGCTCCGTCATCCGGTAGTTGAGACCCAGGCTGACGTGGCTGCGCCCGGTGTCACGGGGCCACCCCTTGTCCGCGAACAGCCGCATCCGGCGCGCGATGTCGGGGTCGTCGGTGATCGCCAGCCCACCGTCACCGCAGGTGATGTGCTTCCACTGCTGCAGACTGAAACAGCCGACCGCACCCGCGGTGCCGACCAGTTGCCCGTCCGGGTACGTCGCCTCCCACGCCTGGGCACAGTCCTCGATCAGCGGTACGCCATGCCGTGCGGCGACCTCCCGGAGATCCGCCACGGCACCGAACAGGTGCACCCCGAGGATCGCCCTGGTACGCGGCCCGATCCTGGCCGCCACGGAGGACGGATCCAGGTTTCCGGTCTCCGGGTCGACGTCGGCGAACACGGGAACCGCGTTCTGCGCGATGATCGGTGCGACCGTACCGAAGTCACTGATCGGAGAAGTGATGATCTCGTCGCCGGGATCGGGGGCGATGGCTGCCACGGCGAGGTGCAGCGCCGCCGTACCGGAGCTGGCCGCGACGGCGTGCGCGACCCCGTACCGTTCGGCGATCTCGCGTTCCAGGGCGCGCACCTCGGTGCCCCAGACGGAGCTGAGCATGCCGGAGCTGATCACCCGGGTCGCGGCTTCGATCTCTTCGGCGCCCAGGGTGCGTCCGCTGGCGTCCGCCATGCTGGGGAACACCGTGTGTGTCATGGGGCTTCACCGACTTTCCGAATACCGGTCCTGACCGTAATCTGGTAGGGGCGGATCACGCAACATTTCCGAGGGGAGGGTACGTGGCGGCACAGAGCGGCATCGAGATCGGCGTCGTCGGACCCCACGACCTGGTCGACGACGTCGCCGCCACCTGCGAGGAGCAGCCCGGAGTCACGGCGCGGCGGTTCGACTACGACCACGAGTCGCAGGCGCCCGGCATCGTGGAGGCGCACGCCGGTTCGGTGCAGGCCTGGTTGTTCACCGGGGTGGTGCCGTACAGCCTGGCCCGGGAGGCCGGCGTGCTGTCCCGCCCCGCCAGCTTCGTCGACTACACCGGGGCCACCCTGCTGCAGGCGCTGGTACGGCTGCTCGCCGACGGCAACGACGTGTCCCGGATCTCCATCGACACCCTCGCCAACGCCGACGTGACCAGCACCTTCACCGAAGCCGGGCTGCCGGCCGAGCAGGTCCGGGTGCTGCCGTACCGCAGCGGGCTGGACTCCTCCGACGTGGCCGCGTTCCACAGCCGGCATCACCGGGGCCGGGCCGGCTGCTCGGTGGCGGTGACGTGCGTGCGTTCGGTGTACGAGGAGCTGCACGGCGAGGTGCCGGTGTATCGGCTGCGCCCTTCGACCCACTCGGTACGCACCGCGCTGCGGCAACTGCAGCTGCACGCCGACAGCCAGGCCCACGAGGACGCCCAGATCGCGCTCGGCCTCGCCGAAACCTCCGGCGGCGACGAGGGCCTGCTCAAGGAGACCGCAGCGCTCGGCGGCACCTTCGCCGGTTTCACGGGGGGTACGTACCTGCTGGTCACCACCCGCGGGCCGCTGCACGACGCGACCGGTGGCTTCACCGCCCTGCCGATGCTGCGCCGGCTCGCCGACCGGCACGACGTGGTACGGATCGGGTTCGGGCTGGGTCGCAGCGCCGCCGAGGCGGAGAACCTGGCCCGCCGGGCGCTGTCCCGGGCCCGCCGGATCGGTGACGTCGCCGCCGTGCTGTCGCTGCGCAACGACACCGACATCGTGCTGGAAAGTACCGCTCCGCCCGCCGCGGACGGTGCCGCGAACCTGGCCACGATCGCGCAGCGGGTCGGACTCTCCCAGGCCACCCTGGAACGGCTCCGGGAGGTGGGCGACTCCGCCGGAGCCGAGCCGCTGACCACCCGCCAGGTGGCCGAGCGGTTGCGGGTGCAGCAGCGTACCGCCCGGCGGATGTTGCACCGGCTGGAGCTCGCGGGCCTGGCGGAGCGTACCGGCAATCTGGTCTCCGGGGGCAGCGGCCGCCCCCTCACCCTGTACCGGCTGACCCTCTGACCCGGGTACCCCGCCCCCGCCGCCACGCCCCGCTACCCGCCGCGCACCCGGACAGTGGACCCGGTGCGCGGCGCACCCCGGCGCCGCAGCGCGGCGGCGCAACCTGGACAGTGGACCGGGGTCATGAAACACGCGGGCGTGTTTCATGATCCGAGCCCATTGTCCGGCCGGCTGCCGTCACCGCAGCCACTCGTCGAGGTGTGCGGCGACGAACTCGTCGTCCCGTAGGTGCGGGTACGCCGCCCAGATCCGGTCGATCTCGGCGAGCTGGCCCGGCGACAGCTCCTCCGCGGGGTCAAGACACCAGCGGCCGGCGAGCAGCCCCTGGCGGCGTAACACCTCGTGGATCCCGGGGATGCAGCCGTGGAACCCGTTCGCCACGTCGAAGATCGCGGCGTTGGCGTCCGTGAGGTGCCCGTCGAGGCTGAGCAGCCGGCGCAGCGCGGCGTCGTCCCCGGCCCGCGCGGCTCGGGCGTCGGCGAGCAGGTCCACCGCGGTACGCGCCCACACCGCCCACTGACCGAGCAGCCCACCGACGAACTCGATCGGCACCGGCTCGCCGTTGACCATCACCCGGTGCGGGGCGACCAGATCAGCGAGGATGTGGTCGTCGTTGCCGGTGTAGAGGGCCAGGTCGCCGACCCGTCCCGCGGCGCCGACCCCGTGCAGTACGTCCAGCGTCCGGTACCGGTCGAACGGCGCCACCTTGATCCCCACGACGGTGTCCAGGGACGCCAGCCGGGCCCAGAACTCGCGGGAGAGCTGGCGTCCGCCAACCGCCAGTTGCAGATAGAAGCCAACCACCGGCAACACCTCGCCGACCGCCCTGGCGCGGTCGATCAGTCCGTCTTCGTCGAGGTCAGGGGTGGGTGAGAGGAGCACCATGTGGTAGCCGAGGGACGCCGCCAACTCCGCTTCGGCCACCGCCTGGGCGGTCGGCCCGCACGCCCCGGCGATCAGGATCGCCTCCGACCCCGCGGGGAGCCCGATGCGGGACTCGGCGGCTTCGGCGGAGAACCCGGCGGCGGTCTCGGCGGAGAACTCGGCGGCGGTCTCGGCGGCGAGTTCCAGGACCGGCTTCAGCAGCCCGGTCGCCGGATCATGGATCGCGAACTGGGTGGTGTGGACGCCCACCGCGACACCCCCGGCCCCGGCCGCGAGGTAGTAGCGGGTCAGCGCACGCTGGCGCCGCTCGTCCAGCCGCCGTCGCGCATCGAGGGCCAACGGGTGCGCCGGGATCACGCAGCCCTGCCGGAACCGCGTCGCAGTGTCGGTTCGGGCCTGCCTGGTAGCCATCAGCACCATCGCTCCCTGGTCCACCGTTCTAGAACCGGCCGTCGCGCCGCTGAAAGTGAGTGGGTTTGCCGAGCAACGGCAGATCCGCGGCGACCCAGGCGGCGGTCCACTCCAGCAGCTCGGCGAGCGGTACGTCGGGGTAGCCGAACAGCCGGTGGCAGTGCTGCGCGTTGGACAACAACGCGGTCGGCGCCTCCGCCCCGGCGAACCGGGGGTCCCGGCCGAGCAGGGAACCCATCGTGGTCGCGGCCTGGCGTACCGACAGCATCTCGGGGCCGGTCACGTTCAGCACGAACGGTTCCGGCGCGGCGGCGTACCGCAGTGCCCGTAGCGTCACCTCGTTGGCGTACCCCTGCCACACCACGTTCGCGTGTCCGGTGGTGAGGTCGATCGGCTCGTCGGCGAGGATCGCGCGAGCCAGGTCGACCAGAACCCCGTACCGCAACTCGACGGCGTAGTTGAGCCGGATCAACGCGGTCGGGGTGTCGTCGCGCTCGGCGAAGTGGCTGAGGATCCGCTCCCGCCCGAGGCAGGACATGGCGTACTCGCCCACCGGGTCGACCGGGGTCCGCTCGGTGCAGCCGCCGCTGGTGACCGGCACCAGTGGGTAGACGTTGCCGGTGGACAGCGCCACGATCCGGGAGCCGGCGTACCGCTGCGCGACCCGCCCAGGGAGGTACGTGTTGGTCGCCCAGGTGGCGTGTTCCCGGCCCGAGGTGCCGAACTTCGCGCCGACCAGGAACACCACGTTCGGCACGTCGGGCAACCCCGCGAGGGCGGTGTCGTCGGAGAGGTCGGCGGTGAGGATCTCGGCGCCCGCTTCGCGCAGCGCGTCGGCGAGACCGGGCTCGGAGAACCGGGAGACCGCGTACACCCGGGCGTTGCTCCCGGCGGCGGCGACTCCGCGCAACGCGAGCCGTACCAGGCTGGGGCCGAGCTTGCCGCCGGCGCCGAGCACCAGGATGTCGCCGTCGAGCTTGCGGAGATCGTCGACGAGTACGTCGCGCGGGCGCGACAACCGCTCCTCGAGCTCAGCCAGTGAGCGCATGTGCCACCTTCTCTGACATCCCAACGACGATGTTTCGGCTTCACTCCCACATCGCCGCGGGACCCGGCAACTAATAACGGTCCCGACCGTAACTTCTCGGCAGGGGTACGGTCAAGCGGTCGCCGTCGTGACCTGGGTCCCGCCACTGGGGCTCAACTGGCGAGCCGCCCGCGGGCCGCGGTGAGCACCGAGAGCACCGCCGAGGTCTGCTCCCACGGCACCGGGCTCGCGGCTCCGGCCACCATCCGCAGAAACGCGTCGATCGTGGCGCGATAGCCCAGCGCCACTTCGGGCTCCGCCCCGCCAGAAAGCAGCACCCGGCGCCCGCCACCCGAGGTGTGCACCACCACCTCGTACGACTCGCCGTCGGTGACGCCGAGCACCTCCACGATCCCTGGCACCCCGTCGTCCCACTGCACCGAAAGCACACCGGTGTCCTCCGAACGCAGCCCGTGGTGACGTCGTACGGTCGCGGCGGCCCCGACCAGGCGCACCGCGGGACCGAGCAGCGCGACCAGCAACTCCACCCCGTGCAGCCCCATCATCACCAGGGTGCCGCCGCCGATCGCCGGGTCATCCTGCCACGGGTTGTAACCGGTGGCCCACAGGCTGACGTCGTGACGCACCGTGGCGCGCACGGAGAGCACCTCGTCCCTGGGCACCTGGAATCCGGCGTACCCGGGCGCGAACCGGAGCACCGAACTGGACAACACCCGGTGCGGCGCCCGCTCCACCACCCGGCGCAGCGCGGCGAGCCCGGCGGAGGTCGCCGCGGCCGGCTTGTTCACGAAGCACGGCAGGTCCGCGTCGAGCACTTCGGCGAGCGCGCCGGGGATCTCCGGTGTCGGCACGGTCAGCACCACCCCGTCCGGCTTCTCGGCGAGCAGCGCCGGAAGGTCGTTCACCACGGTGGCGTCCGGGTGTTCGGTCAGGAACCGCTCCAGGCGCGCGGTGTCCGGCTCGGAGACCACCAGGTCAGCGTGCTCGGCCAAGGTCCGGGCATCCGTGTACGGGTGGCTGGTGGCCAGCCCGGCGATCGCGATCCGCATGCCTCGGACCCTAGAGGGTCCGCTGAAGCAGCTCGGCCGGCCAGTGGATGTGGATCGCTCTGCCCTTGAGATTGTCCGGCAGCGCCCTTCGGGCGATCTTGATGCTTGTCCGCGTCTTCTGCGCCAGGGCTTCAAGATCGCGGGGCGCGCCTCCCACGATCGCGAGCCTGGCGCCAATTTACGGCAGTGGCCGTAATTCATGCAGGCACTCCATTGACCAGCGGCTATACCGGCACAGAGACTTAGGAGAGCTTACGGTCACGACCGAAACTGGCATCAGCCGAGGAGACGCATGAGACAGACGGATCCCCAACCAGTCCCACTACGGAGCCTCATCGCACTGGCGACGGCCGCGGCCATCATCTGGCCCACCGCAGCGGTCGCCACCGGACCCGGCACTACTGCGAATGCGGCATCGCCAGCAACCAACCGCCCCGCCCTGGATCGGCCCGCCCTGGACCGGCCCGCCACTGACCGGCCCGCCATTGACCGGTCGGCCGCGCCGAAACCCGCGGCCGCGGAACCGGAGAACCTCGGACCGATGATCCGGTCGGTGGCCGCGCTCGACACCGCGTACGGCAGCGAAGCCGGCAACGACGTCCTCTACACCACCGTGAACGGCTCCCCCGCCAGCTTCCAGGTGGTCGACCTGGACAACTACGAGCTGCTGCGGACCTTCCCGCTGCCGGGCACCACGTCGGCGTGGTCGCACACCGTCGACCCGGACGGCAACGTGGTGATCGCCTCCTCCGGGAAGTTGTTCCGCTACTCGCCCGCCACGAAGCAGGTCGAGGACCTCGGCCAGGTGCCCGGCGCGATCGCCCTGTACGGCGCCGCCACCGACAGCGACGGGGACATCATCGTCGGCACGTACCCGGACGCGAAGGTGGTCCGCTGGGACTCGGCGACCCGTACGTACCACGACCTCGGCGCCGTGGCCGACGGCCAGGAGTACGTACGTGGAATGGCGTACCGGGACGGCATCGCGTACGCCGGGATCGGCACCACCGGCGGCCTCTGGGCGGTCGACGTCACCACCGGTTCCAAGACCGAGATCGAATTCCCCGACCGTCCCGAGTACGACAAGAACGCGATGCCCCAGGTGTACGGCATGAACCTGGTCGGCTCGCTGCTGTTCGTCCACCTCGCGAACATCAACCTGCTGCTGGTGTACGACACCGCCACCGGCACCTGGTCGGACACCGTGGTGCCGAACTTCCGCGGCCTCTACACCTCGCCCGCCCGCGACGGGAAGACCTGGTTCACGGCGAGCGGCCGGGTGATGACGTTCGACCTCGCCAGCCACGAAGTGGCCGACACCGGGATGGCCTTCGGTACGTACCTGCGGCACTCCGCGTGGGTGGAAGTGCCCGACCCGGACCTCCCCGGGGTCAGCCTGGTGACGATCCAGTTCGGCGGCTCCATCACGTTCTTCAACCCGTCGACCGGCACCGTGAAGACCAAGCCGTCGATCGTCGAAGGCCAGCCGGTGGGGCTCCAGTCAATGGAGAGCGGACCGGACGGCAAGGTCTATCTCTCCGGCTACATGGGCACCAGCGGCACCCGGCTCGACCCGGCCGACGACAGCGTCAAGTCGTTCCCGATCGGGCAGTCGGAGGGCATCACCGCACTCGGCGACGAGATGTACTTCGGGGTCTACCCCGGCGCCACCGTGCACCGGCTCGACACCAGCGCGCCGCTCGGTAGCGGCAATCCCAGCCAGGCGTACGACATCGGCGACCACCAGGACCGCCCGTTCGCGATGACCAGCGGCGACGGGATGTTGTTCCTCGGCACCGTGGCCGACTATGGAGCGCTCGACGGCGCGCTGACCGTCAAGGACGCCGACGGATGGCGTACCTACCCCGGGGTCGTGGACGACCAGAGCGTGATCGGCGTGGCGTACCGCGATGGCGTGGTGTACGGCTCCTCCTCGGTGTGGGGTGGGCTGGGTAGCCAGCCGAGCCAGACCGAGGCGCACGTGTTCGCGATGGACGCGAAGACCGGCGAGGAGATCGCCGACGTGGTGCCTGACCTGCCGGGCGACGTACCCGCCAAGGCGATCGGGTCGCTCACCTTCGGCCCGGACGGGCTGCTGTGGGGCGCCGCCTGGGGCACCATCTTCGCGATGGACCCGGACACCTTGAAGGTGGTCAAGAGCCGGGAGATCTATCCGACCGACTGGAACTTCGGCCACCTGTGGCGACCGGTGGCGCTGAAGTTCGGCTCGGACGGGCAGCTCTACACCACCCTCGGCACGACCCTGACCGTCGTGGATCCGAAGAAGCTGAAGTACCGGAAGCTGGCGGACGAGGCCGACATCATGACCCTAGGCGCGGACGGCCACGTCTACTACGCCGCCGGCACCGACCTGATGCGGCTCCGTACGGACCGCTGACCCGCCGCTGACCCCGACCCGGCCCCGGCCCGGGCCACCCCGACCACGATGGGCCCGGGCCATGAAACACGCCAACGTGTCCCATGGCCCGGGTCCAATGTCGGTTTCCACAGCACCCCCAGTTGTCCACAGGT
>JBOGDK010000098.1:0-13455 GCA_050701795.1 Micromonosporaceae bacterium | reverse complement strand
CCACGTCCGCCCGCAGGGGCAGCTCGGTACGCCCGCAGCCCAGGTACAGCAGCGAACCGGGTTCCAGCCGCACTCCGTCCACCTCGCTGTGACCGGACATGGTGAGCGCGGCGTACTCGAAATCCGGCTCCACCGGAAGCCGGCTGTCCACACCCGCCGACAGCCGCAGGTCGATGCCCACCAGCGGGGAGTACGTGGTGCCCGGCGAGGCGGTGCCGTCCACCGAACCCAGAATCACCGTGCCGGAGAGCCCTCGCGCGGTGATCTCCGGCAGCACCGGATGGTGCTCCCAGTCCGGCGCGACGTTGCGGTGCGCCTCGGGAAGCGCCACCCACAGCTGGGCGCCGTGCAACCGCGGGCCGTGTTCGGCCGGGGACTGTTCGGCGTGCGAGATCGCACGTCCCGACGTCATCAGACCGAGCTGCGCGGGACGCAGCGTCTCGGTGTTGCCGAGGCTGTCGCGGTGCAGCACCTCACCGTCGTGCAGCCAGCTGACGGTCTGCAGGCCGATGTGCGGGTGCGGCGGCACCTGCATCCCGGGCTCGGACTCGATGTCGTCCGGACCGTAGTGGTCGACGAAGCACCACGCGCCGATCATCCGGCGCCCCAGGCTGGGGAGCAGGCGGCGTACCACCGTGCTCTCGCCGAGCGGCACCCGCCGCCCGGGCAGCAGGTCGCGTACCGGCGCCGCGGTGACCTCCGCCCGGCCCCCGAGGACCTCCGGCTTCGGTCTGGTGTCTAGGTTGCTCATGCCACCCATCATCCCCCGGCACGCTTCCCTACCGCGGCGGTCCCGCGTGTGATGACGGTTCTGCGCTCATCCGGTGGCAGCCGCGATGCGGCCGGGTGATACTTCAGCGTGCGCTTTCTATCTGGGAAAACACCTGAGTACGACCTCACGTACAACGACGTGTTCATGGCGCCGAGCCGCTCCGCGGTGGCGTCCCGGATCGACGTCGACCTGGCCACCGGCGACGGCAGCGGCACCACGATCCCCGTGGTCACCGCGAACATGACGGCGGTGTCCGGCCGCCGGATGGCCGAAACGGTGGCCCGCCGGGGCGGACTGGCGATCATTCCCCAGGACATTCCGGTCGAGGTGGTCGCGGACGTCGTCTCCTGGGTGAAACGCCGCGATCTGGTGCACGACACGCCGATCACCCTGGGCCCCGGGGACACCGTCGGTGAGGCGCTGAACCTGCTGCCGAAACGGGCCCATGGCGCGGTGATCGTGGTCGACGACGGGCGCCCGATCGGGGTGGTGACGGAGGCAGACTGCGGGGACGTGGACCGGTTCACCCAGCTCCGCGAGGTGATGTCCACCGAGCTGCTGACCCAACCGGCGGGTCTGGACCCGCAGAAGGCGTACGAGGTGCTGCACGACGGCCGGCACCGGTTGGCCCCGGTGGTGGACGACACCGGGCGGCTGGTCGGCATCATGACCCGGGCCGGGGCGCTGCGGGCGACGCTGTACCAGCCCGCCGTGGACGCCTCGGGGCGACTGCGGGTCGGCGTCGCGCTCGGGATCAACGGTGACGTCGCGGGCCGGGCCGAGGCGCTGGTGGACGCCGGGGTCGACGTCCTGGTGGTCGACACCGCACACGGCCACCAGGAGCGGATGCTCTCCGCGGTCGGCGCGGTACGCGGCCTCGACCCGGCCGTACCCGTCGTGGCCGGCAACGTGGTCACCGCCGAAGGCGTACGGGACCTCATCGACGCCGGCGCCGACATCGTCAAGGTCGGCGTCGGGCCGGGCGCGATGTGCACCACCCGGATGATGACCGGGGTCGGGCGGCCGCAGTTCTCCGCGGTGGCCGAGTGCGCCGCCGAGGCCCGCAGACTCGGCCGGCACGTGTGGGCCGACGGCGGGGTCCGGCACCCCCGGGACGTGGCCCTCGCGGTCGCCGCCGGGGCTTCGAACGTGATGATCGGTTCCTGGTTCGCGGGCACGTACGAGTCACCGGGCGACGTACGGGTCGACGTGGACGGCCGGTTGTACAAGGACAGCTTCGGGATGGCGTCGGCCCGCGCGGTACGGCTGCGCACCGCCCGGGACAGCCCGTTCGACCGGGCGCGCAAGGCGCTGTTCGAGGAGGGCGTCTCCACGGCGCGGATGTACCTCGATCCGGACCGGCCGAGTGTCGAGGACCAGCTCGACGCGATCGTCGCCGGGCTCCGCAGCGCGTGCACGTACGCGGGTGCGGCGACCCTGGAGGAGCTGCACGAACGCGCCGTGGTCGGGGTGCAGAGCGCCGCCGGCTACACCGAGGGGATGCCGCTACCGACCAGCTGGTAGCCCACCGAAGGAGCGGCTCAGCGCGGGCTGACCGTCGCCGCCAGGTCGGCCGGCACCCCCTGCAGGGCGACCGGCCGTAGGAACCGCTGGAGCGCCGCCGTACCGACGCTGGTCGACCACGCCGCTGAGGTCGCGGGCCACGGCCCGCCGTGCTGCATCGCGTCGCAGACGGCGACTCCGGTGGGCACGGCGTTCCATACGACCCGGCCGGCAAGCGCGGTCAGCGACGGCAGCAGTCCCGCCGCGACGGCGGCGTCGGCCGTGGTCGCCACCACGGTCGCGGTGAGGCTGCCGGACAACCGCGACACGATGTCCGGGTACGCCGCCTCCGGCGCCAGGCACAGCACCACCGCGGGGCCGAAATGCTCGTCCAGCAACTCGCCGCGCAACGCCGCCGGGGTGACCCGTACCGCGAACGGCGGCGGCTCAGCGGTGCCGGCGGTGACGTCCCCGAGCCGCCCCGCCCTGGTCAACCACTGTTGGTGTGCCTCGGCCATCGCGGGGGTTAGCATCCGGTAGGTCGCCGAGGCGGCCACCGCCGCGGCCAGGGTGTCAGCCAGGGCCCGCCCCGCGTCGGTGTCCGGCAGCACCACCAACCCGGGCTTGGTGCACAGCTGACCGCAGGCACGGGTCACCGAGCCGGCGATGGTGTCGGCCCAACCCTGGTCGGCGGCCGCGGCCGGGAGTACGAACATCGGGTTCAGGGAGCCCATCTCGGCGTACACCGGGATCGGATGGGTACGCGCCGCCGCCGCGTCCATCAGCGCCCGGCCACCGGCGAGCGAACCGGTGAAGCCGACCGCCCGGATTGCCGGGTGACGTACCAGGGCGAGCGAGGTCTCGGCGCCGCCCTCGACCATCCCGAACGCACCGTCCGGAAGCGTCGCCGCGAGCAGGTCCGCGATCCGGCGGGAGGTCTCGGGCTGCGCCGGGTGCGCCTTCACCACCACCGGACACCCGGCCGCCAGCGCGGAAGCGGTGTCTCCCCCGGCCACCCCGAACGCCAACGGCAGGTTCGACGCGGCGAACACCGCCACCGGCCCCACCGGCACCGGTACGTTCACCACGTCCGCGCCGTCGGCCGCCGCGCCCGGCGAGACCATCTCGGTACGGTGCCGCCCGCCGGCCACGAAGTCGCCGAAGAGCCGCAACTGCCCCGTCGTACGGTCCATCTCGCCGCGTAACAGGGTCTCGGCGTGTCCGGTCTCGACCGCGGCGATCGACACCACCTCGTCGGCCGCGGCCGCGAGCGCGTCGGCGGAGGCGTACAGCAGGTCTCTGCGGTACGCCCCGGACCAGGACGCCATCGCCGGCGCGGCAGCCGCCGCACGGGTCACCTCATCCACGTGCCACCTCCACGATCTGTGCGATTGCCCGCTGCCGCCACCGCGGCGCGAGCCCCAGGTGGTAGAGCCCGAGACCACTGGCGCCCGCGGCGAGCAGCCGCCGCGCGTGGTCGGTCACCTGGTCCGGGTCGGCGGGCGGCAGCACCGTGACGTACGCCTCGGTGGCAGTACCGGACTTCGCCGCGGCGGCCACCCCGTCGACGCTGTCGGATGTGGTTGGCCAGGCCGGCACCAGCAGCGCATCGACGTCGGCCGCCGCAGTCGGGGTCAGCCCCGGTGACGGGCCGGTTGCCCAGGGATCCGCCTGGGCATGCAACGTCACCGGTACGCCGGGAGCGAGTTCGCGCACCGCGGCGAGCACCCCGGTACGCAGCGCGTCGGTGGCGGCGTGCCGTACCGAGAGCAGGGCGTCAGCGGCGTCCGGCGCGGGCCCGCCCCGTACCGCTGCGCGGAGCTGGGCCTTTGTCGACTCCGGGTCGACGCCGCGCACCGTCCACGCTGCTACGCACCCCGCGCAGCAGCAGACCGACAACCAGCGTTCCGCCTCCGGGGTCCACGCCCCCGCGGTCTTCTCGTGATGCCCCAGGTGGGTCACGCCCATCTGGCCACACGCCTCAAGGGACACCCCGTCGAGCGGTACGCCGGTCACCGCCTCCGCCGCCAGTGTGGCCGCGTAGTCGCGTACCTCGTCGTGGCTGGGGCACAGCGCGTACGGGTACCGCTCCCCGAAGCAGTTGACCACGGTGACGTCCGGGTACGCCGTACCGAGCCGGGTGGAGTGGGTGAGCACGATCCAGGCGGTGACGGCGAGCCCTTCGGAGCGCAGTGCGGCGGCCGCCGTACCGAAGGAGTCCGGTTCGTCGAGCCAGTCGGCGGCACCGGGCCGCAACCGGCGGCCGGACCAGGCCGACTCCCGGGCCGGGCGGTAGAGCGCCGCGTGCCGGGCCTCGACCAGCTGGCGCCGGGGGTGCAGCGGGGTCGCCGCGCGGGTCGAGTGGTACGCCGCCGCCAGCGTCACCGACGTCAGGCCTAGATCACGTACCCGGGAGGGAAAGTCCGGGTCGCCGAGTACGTCCCAGGGGTACGCGTGCCCTGCCAGCGCCACACCGGCGATGCCGGCGCTCATGCCGTGTCCCGTTCGGCACCGCCGAGCCGACCCAGCACGGCGCGGCCGCGCCTGATGAGCACGCCGAGTTGTTCCACGTGCTCCTCGGTGGCTTCCACGAGCGGCGGTCGTACCGGGCCCATCGGCATGCCCTCCAGCCGGGCACCGGCCTTCACCAGGGAGACCGCGTACCCGGGGACCTGATCGCGGAGCGCGACGAACGGCAGGTAGAACTCGGCGAGCAGGGCCTGCGTGGTGGCGTCGTCCGCGGCGTGCAGCGCCCGGTGGAACGCGGTCGCGATGTCCGGGGCGAAGCAGTGCACCGCCGAGGAGTAGCGCTCCACTCCGATCGCCCGGTACGCCGCCGCAGACACCTCCGCGGTCGGCAGCCCGTTCAGGAACTCGAATTCGCCGGCCCGCCGATGCCCACTGGTACGGATCGCGGTCACCAGTCTCAGCATGGCGGACACGTCACCACGGCCGTCCTTGATGCCGACCACCTGCGGTACGTCCAGCAGCGCCACCCCGGACTCGGCGTCGAGTACGGCATTGGCCCGCTGGTAGACGGTGACCGGCAGGTCGGTGGCCTCCGCGACGTACCGGACGTGCCGCAGCAGCCCTGCCGGCGTGGAGCTGACCAGGTACGGCGGCAGCAGGAGCAGGCCGTCGGCACCCGCCGCCGCGGCGTTGACGGCGAACTGCCGCGCGATCGCCGGGCCGCCGCCCGCACCGGCGACGACCGGTACCCGTCCGCCGGCCACCCGTACCGCGGCGGCGACCAGGTCGCGGTGCTCGTCGAAGCTCAGTGCAGTGAACTCGCCGGTGCCGCAGGCCACGTACAATGCCGCCGGTGAAGCGGCGATCTGCTGTTCCAGGTGGCCGGTGAACACATCGAGTGCGACGGTGTCCTCGCCGGTGAACGGGGTGAGAGGGAACGAGAGCAATCCTGGTCGCGGCATCCGGGTCGGTGTCTCCTCGCTGCTCGAAGATCGGGCCGTCCGCCCGGCGAGAGGTGGCGGTGGACCCGGGTCATGAACGACGCGCGCGTGTCGTCATGATTCCAGCCCACCGTCCCGGCTCCTTCGCCCGACCCCGTCCGGGGGCCTGACCGGGCTGGTCAGCTCATCGGTACGCCGAGCGGTACGTCGCACCACTGGCCGCCGACCCGGTTCAGCGCCGGATCGTTGTCGAAGTCGGGTTCGCCGTGCTCGGCGATCAGCTCCGCGGCGTACGCCTCGGAGTCGTCCTCGGGGTGGTAGCCGATCGCCTCACCCTCGGCGAGCGAGAGCCACCCGCGGGTGTTGCGACTGACCCCCCAGACGATCCGGTATCCCGGGTCCGGGGTGGCGAGGCTGGCTTCCACCAACCTGGCGCCGTCATCCGGGGACAGCCACAGCACCAGCCCGCGGATCCCCGGAGGCTTGTCGAACCAGGAGCCGATACGCAGGCAGATCACGTCCATGCCGTACCGGTCGTGGTACAGGCGGCCGGCCGCCTCGACGGCGACCTTGCTCCAGCCGTACAGCGTGTCGGGGCGGGGCGGCGCGTCGGCCGGCAACCCACCGGGTGGCGCCTGGTCGCGGTGGTGGAAGCCCACGGCGTGGTTGGACGAGGCCAGGATCACCCGCGGTACGCCGGCCCGGCGGGCCGCCTCCAGCAGGGCGTACGTACCTCGCACGTTGCGGACGACCACGGTGTCGACGTCGGCCTCCACGCTCTGGCCGGCCAGATGCACCACGGCGGCGACTCCCTGGCAGGCCTCCGTCATCGCGTCGAGGTCGTTGATCGTCCCCTTGACGAACTCCTCACCCTCGCCTGGCGGCCGCTCGAGCTCCTGTACGTCGAGCAGCCGTACCGTCCGTCCGGCACGGCCCAGACGTGGCCGGAGCAGAGTGCCGACTCCCCCCGCGGCGCCGGTGATCAGGATCCGCTGCTGGTCTGCCATAGCCGCCTCTCTGCCGTAACACCGAAAGCGTCCGCCAGCATAACCACGCGGAACCGCCGTGGAGCGGGGTCAGCCCGTGGCCACGCCGGTGAGCGAGAAGAACTCAGCGCGGGACCGGGAGTCCTCCCGGAGTGTGCCGAGCAGCGTGGACGTCACGGTACGGGCGCCCACTGCCTGCACCCCGCGCAACGTCATGCACAGGTGCTCGGCGTCCACCACGACACCGACCCCGCGGGGCGACAACTCCGCGTGCAACCACTCGGCGACCTGCTTGGTGAGCCGCTCCTGCACCTGTGGCCCGTGCGCGAACAACTCCACCACCCGGGCCAGTTTGGACAGACCGAGGATCCGCTCGCCCGGCAGGTAGCCGACGTGGGCGACGCCGACGAACGGCAGCAGGTGATGTTCGCAGACCGAACGGATCGGGATCGACCGGGCGAGCACCAGCTCGTCGTACCCCTCGTCATTGGCGAACGTGGTGAGGTTGAACGGGCGCGGCGTGAGCAGCTCGGCGTACGCGCGAGCCATCCGGCCCGGCGTGTCGGCGAGGCTCTCGGAGTCCAGGGACAACCCCAGCGCGGTGAGGAAGTCCGCGGCGGCCCGCTCGGCGGCGGCCAGGTCACGTACCGGCTCGTCGCGGACCACGCGCAGCGGCGATACCGTCACGGCGCCTCCTGTTCGGCTTTACCTCTCCCGTTATCTTGAAGCAGCGCTGGAAGAATTTCAACAATAGCGATTGGTGATAATGTAGTGACCGTGGTTACACGGTCCTGGCACGCGGTCGCCACGCTCGTCGATCCGGTACGGCGCGCGCTCTACGACTACGTACGCAGCCAGGACCACCCGGTCTCCCGGGAAGAGGCGGCCGAGGCGCAGCGGATCTCCCGCAACCTCGCCGCCCACCACCTCGACAAACTGGTCGACGCGACACTCCTGCGGGCCCACTACCGGGCGCCCACCGGACGGCCGCGGGGCCGGGGACGTACCCCCAAGCTCTACGAGCCGGCCGACGACGGTGTCGTGCTCAGCGTCCCGGAACGCCGCTACGACCTGATCGGCGAGATCCTCACCGACGCGGTCGCCGAAGCCCCGGACGACGCACGTACCGCCGCGTGCCGGATCGCCCGGCGGATCGGCCAGCGCACCGGGCGGCAGGCCGCCGAGCCCGCCACCAGCCCCGCCGACCTGGCAGCGGCCTGCGAGACACTCGCCGAGTGCGGATTCGCGCCCCGGCAGTCCGGGCGGTACGCGGTGCTGGACAACTGCCCGTTCCATGCCCTCGCCCAGCGGCAACCCGAGCTGATCTGCGCGGTCAACCTGGCCCTGGTGGACGGCCTGTTGGACGGACTCGGGGCGGCCCAGCTACGGGCACGTCTGGCACCCCGCCCGGGCGCCTGCTGCGTACAGATCGACCAGGTCGGCGGCGACGCGAAGCGATAGGTATGGAACCGGCTCCCGACGGGGTATCAGACGAGGATGCGGATCCTGTTGTGGCACGTACACGGCTCGTGGACGAACACTTTCGTGCGGGGTGACCACGAGTACGTACTTCCGGTGACACCGGACCGGGGCCCGGACGGCCGGGGCCGGGCGCGTACCTGGGACTGGCCGCCCAGCGTGGTGGAACGGACCCCGCAGCAGCTGTCGGGCGAACCGATCGACGTGGTTCTGCTGCAGCGGCCACACGAGCCGGAGCTCGCCGCCCGGTGGCTGGGGCGTACCCCACCGGCGATCTACCTGGAACACCACACGCCCGGCGGCGACGTGCCCTTCACCCGGCACCAGTACGCGAACCAGGACGTCATCCCGATCGTCCACGTGACGTACTTCAACCAGCTGTTCTGGGACACCGGTACGGCACACACCACGGTCATCGAGCACGGCATCGTCGACCCCGGCCAGCGCTACGTCGGCGACCTGCCGCACGCCGCCGTGGCGGTCAACGACCCGGTACGCCGCGGCCGTGCCGTCGGCACCGACCTGCTCGGCCCGCTCGCGGCCACGCTGCCGACAGACGTGTTCGGGATGAAGGTGGCGTCACTGTCGATTCCTGGCGTGCGCGCCTTCGAGGACCTGCCGCAGCACACGTTGCACACGGAGCTGGCCCGCCGCCGGGTGTACGTGCACACTCCTCGGTGGACCTCGCTGGGGTTGTCCCTGTTGGAGGCGATGCACCTCGGGATGCCCGTGGTGGCGCTGGCGGGGACCGAGGCGGTACGCGCCGTCCCGGCCGACGCCGGGGTGGTGACCGCGAACCCGGCTGAGCTGGTGAGCGCCGCGCGGCGGTTCGCGGACGACCTCGACCTTGCCCGCCGTACTGGTGCGGCGGCCCGCGTCGCGGCACTGGGGCGGTACGGCCTGCACCGGTTCCTCGCCGAGTGGGACGCCCTGCTCGACGACGTGGTACGACCGGCCCGGCGCCACCTCGCCGTACCCGGCAGTGCCACCTCGCCGTACCCGGCGGCGTGACCTGAACTGGTGCGGTGACCACCCCGTGACAAGCTGGGCGTCGTGACTGAATTCGACTCCGCGACCGCCGCGGTCGAGGCGGCACTCGCGGCAGGCGCCCGGTACGCCGACGCACGCGTGATGCACCGCCGTACCGAGGCGATGTCCGCCCGCAACGCCGAGCTGGAGGACCTCACCCAGCACGACAGCATCGGCATCGGGGTACGCGCCCTCGTCGGCTCCTCGTGGGGGTTCCGCGCCACCCCGGACCTCACCGGGCCGCGGGCCCGCGAGGCGGGTCGGGAGGCGACCCGGATCGCCCAGGCCAGTGCCACCGTCGCGGGCCCGCCACTGGACCTGGTGGACACGCCGGTACGGCAGGACAGCTGGGCCAACCCGTGCCAGGTCGACCCCGCCGGCGTACCGCTGTCCGGCAAAGGCGACCTGCTGATCTCCGCGACGAGGCTGATGAACGACCACGGAGCCGACCTGGCGCAGGCCGCCTACACCACCTGGGACACCCGTACCTGGTTTGTCTCCAGCCACGGGCACCGCATCGACCAGCACGTACGGGAGTGCGGCGGCAACCTCGCGGCGACCGCGATGGGCAGGGCGGAGACCCAGCGCCGCAGCCACGGCAACACCGGCTCGGCGGGCTGGGAGTTGATCGACGGGCTGGACTTCCTCGGCACCGCACCGGGGCTGGCCGAGCAGGCCCGCGCCCTGCTCACCGCGCCCGAGTGTCCCGCCGGGAGCACCGACCTGATCCTCGGCGGGTCGCAGATGATGCTGCAGATCCACGAGTCCGTGGGCCACGCGATCGAGCTGGACCGGATCCTGGGCTGGGAGGCGGCTCTGGCCGGTACGTCATGGCTCGACCTCGCGCAACTCGGCCAGCTGCGGTACGGCTCCGAGCTGATGAACATCACCGCCGATCCCACGATCCCGGGCGCGCTCGGCACGTTCGGGTACGACGACGAGGGCACCCCGGCACAGCCGCGGGACATCGTCCGGTACGGGACCTGGGTGGGTGTCCTGGCGGGACGGGACTCGGCGGCGGTGGCGGGGCTGGACTACGGCGGCAGCGTACGCGCCGACGGGTGGGCCAGGATTCCGATGGTGCGGATGACCAACGTCGGGCTCGAACCCGGTCCGCACACCTTGGAGGAGATCATCGCCGCCACCGACGACGGGATCCACATGGAGACCAACCGGTCCTGGTCGATCGACGACCGGCGGCTGAATTTCCAGTTCGGCTGCGAGATCGCGTGGGAGGTCCGCAACGGCGTCCGCGGCCGGATGCTACGCAACCCGACGTACACCGGGATCGGGCCGGTGTTCTGGCGCTCGATGGACATGCTGTCGTCCGAGACCGTTGCGTGGGGCACCCCGAACTGCGGGAAGGGCCAGCCCAGCCAGATCGGCCACACCGGCCACCCGGCGGCCCCGGCCCGGTTCCGTGCCGTACGGGTGGGGGTACGGGGATGACCGGCGAACTGACCGGGCAGGTGATCGACCTGGTGGTCAGGCACGCACCCGCCGGTACCGAGGCGGAGGTCACGGCGGAGGCCGAGAGCCACGCGTTGACCCGGTTCGCGAACTCCTTCATCCACCAGAACGTCTCCGAGACCACCACCACGGTGTCGCTTCGGCTGCACACCGAGGGGCGTACCGCGTCCGGCACCACGACGGTCACCGACTCCGGCGGACTGACCGGCCTGGTGCGGCGCACCCTGGCGGCGAGCCGGTTGCTGCCGGAGGACCCGCACTGGCCGGGCGTCACCCCGGTCTGTCCGGCGACCGGCACCGGACACTACGACCCAGCCACCGGCGCGGCCGACCCCGCGACCCGGGCGGCAGTGGTACGCGGGATCACCGACGCCGCGGCCGGCCTCGCCGCCGCCGGGTACTGCCGTACCACCGGGGTACGGGCGAGCTTCGCGAACACGGCGGGGCACCGACTCGACGCCGCCTCGTCGAGCGCCGCCGTGGATGCGGTGGCACGCACCGGCAGCTCGGACGGCGTGGCCCGCGCCGCCGGGATCCGACTGGCGGACATCGACGGTGCCGCGCTCGGGGCCGTGGCGGCGGCGAAGGCGCGGGCCGCCGCCAACCCGGTCGACCTGGAGCCGGGCCGGTACGAGGTGATCCTGGAACCGTCCGCGGTGACCGACCTGGTGATGAACCTCGCGCTGTGGGGCTACAACGGCAAGGCGCTGACCGAGGGTCGCTCGTTCGTGGACCTCGGCGCCGCCCAGCTCGACTCCGCGGTGAACCTGGTCGACGATCCGGTCGGCGCCACGGCGTTCGGCCTCCCGTTCGACACCGAGGGCACCCCGGGACGGGTTGTGGACCTGGTACGCGACGGGGTCAGTGTCGGGGTCGCGCACGATCGGCGTACCGCCGCCGAGGCGAAGGCCACCAGCACCGGCCACGCCACCGGCGTGGCCTTCGGGCCGTTCGCCGGGAACATCCGGCTGGAGCCGGGTACGGCGGGCACCGCCGCGACCGGTGATCGGCCGATCAGCGACCCCGCCAGCGCGGGCCTGCTCGCCGGGGTACGCCGTGGCCTGCTGGTCACCGATCTCTGGTACACCCGGGTGCTGGACCCGAGGACCCTGGTGGTGACCGGGCTCACCCGCAACGGGGTGTGGTTGATCGAAAACGGCGAAATCGTACGGCCGGTGAGCAACCTGAGGTTCACCCAGTCGTACCCGGACGGCCTCGGAGCGGGACAGGTACGCGCGATCGGCGGACTCGCCACGACTGTGCCGTACCACTGGGGGGTGGTCTCGATCACCGCGCCGCCGGTGCACCTCGCGTCCTGGCACTTTTCCGGCGGGGCGGCGGGGTGAGCGCGACACCGCGAAGCCGATGCCCTCTCTCGGCGCGGGAATAGGCCGACCCACTGTAGTGTTATGCCGGGCGGTCGAAAGATCTGTGTACGTGGTTTGCCTGTCACGTCCCCGGACTACCCGGGGCGTGCTGCTGTTCTCGTCAGGGGATGGTGGGGTACCGCTACCCGAGCGCCGACCCGGGACCCACCGTGGGTCCACGTCGCGACCGTACGTACGGGAGCGATGCAAGAACTCTGACAAGGGAGACAGCAAGTGGCACAGGGAACCGTTAAGTGGTTCAACGCCGACAAGGGCTTCGGCTTCATCACGCAGGATGACGGCGGCGCCGACATCTTCGTGCACTTCTCGGCGATTCAGGCGAACGGCTTCCGTAGCCTGGACGAGAACCAGCGCGTGGAGTTCGATGTGGTCCAGGGCCCGAAGGGCCCGCAGGCCGAGCAGGTCCGCATCCTCTAAAGAGCGCACCGCCCCCAGGGGCTGTAAGTAGGCCGAAGCCCCCCATCCGAACGGGTGGGGGGCTTCGTCTTGCCCGGCAGATGTGTCTCAGCACACCGGTCCCGATTTCATGCCACATGAAGGGCACCTCGCGACCGCGACCCGAGCACGCGGCGCAGGCTTGTCAGGACCGATGAGATTGAAGACGTTGCGCCGGGTCAGTACAGGCAGGCGGTGACCCCGGTCACCCGAGCCAGGAGGAACAATGATGCACACCAGTATTTTCCGGGACACCCACGCCGAGGCGCTGTTCATCTCCGACCTGCAGCCCTCGCAGCACCCCGACCGCGACACCGTACGGATCGCGATCAGCGGCAGCCTGCGGACGTACGGTTCCCGGGGCTGCGCCGCCCTGGTCGCCCAGGAGTACGGCGAGCACCCCGAGACCGCGACCGACCGGATGGCCTGGGCGCGTGCCGCGGTGGCGCAGACGGACGATTACGAGCTGGCCGCCGCATGAGCACCGCTGCCCGCCGCGCCGCTGTCCGCCGCGCCGCCGCGCCCCGTATCGCTGCCCGCCGGCGGGTGAGGCTAGGCGAGCGGGAACGGGGTCCGGGCGGCCGGACCGGGCAGCTCGAACGGCTTGTGCGGCAGGGTCTGGTACCAGTACGCCACCGAGGACCAGTCGTCGGACCGCTTGTTCGCGTGACCGTGTTCGATGCCCACCCGGATCGAGCTCGTGAAGGTGATCGGGTCCTCGATGTGGAACCGGTACAGCGAGATCTCACCGCTCCAGTTCACGCCACCCGGGAGCGTGATTCCGTGGTACGGCGCCGCGTAGCTCTCCGATGGGCACCAGGCGGTGTTGAAGTAGTCCTCGGTACCGGTGCCGTGAAGTGACGGCGGGAACGGCTCGCCGTCGATGAAGATCATGTCGTCGCCTTCGCCGTACCAGTTCCATTCGAAGGTCTCCCGCAGGTTGCGGATGTTGACCGTGGCGCCGACGTAGTGGCCGCGCCCCT
>JBOGDK010000097.1:0-13465 GCA_050701795.1 Micromonosporaceae bacterium | reverse complement strand
CGGTGTGGCGGGCGGATCGGGCAGGGTCGCCACACGGCCCACGTAGCCCCGGCGGTGGGCTTCGCCGATCGACCACACAGCGTCGCGAGGATCCTTGATATTCCGCTAATTCGGCACGAAATGGCTGTTCACAGGCTCGCCAGCGTTCGATGTTGATCTTGGGGCCTGCTAGCTTCGACTTACATGTCGAACGCAGACCCCTCCCATACCGTGGGCCTCGCCCGGGGCGTACTAGGGACCCTGGATCGCCCGGCCTACGGACCTCCAGAGCCCTCCGACGGCGCGGAGCTGTGGCGAATGGCCCGGGACTCGCAGACGCTCGACCTCAACTCTCCGTATACGTACCTGCTCGGCGCCTCCCATTTCGCCGACACGTCCGTGCTCGCTCGGGTCAACGACCACCCCGCCGGTTTCGTCTGGGGATACCTGCGACCCGATGCGCCCGACACCGTCTTCGTCTGGCAGGTCGCCGTCGACCCCGCCTACCGCGGCCGCGGTCTGGCGCACGGCATGCTGACCGCCCTCACCGACCGGCTTCAACCAAAGGGCTGCCGGTATCTGGAGGCCAGCGTCACCCCGGACAACCTCGCCTCGGCCGCACTGTTCGCGGGCTTCGCCCGGGCTCGCGGCGTACCGCTGGAGGACTCCGAAGTGCTCTTCGACGCGAGCGACTTCCCACCGGGACCGGGCCACGAGCCCGAGGTGCTGTTCCGGATCGGCCCACTCCACAAGACGTGACCACGGACGCCAAACCGACGACAGGGGAGACATCATGAACGTTTTCGAGACGCTTGAGTCGGAGGTACGCAGCTACTGTCGCGGCTGGCCGGCTACCTTCCAGACCGCCAGAGGATCTCGGCTCTACGACGAGCACGGCCGGGACTACCTCGACTTCTTCGCAGGCGCCGGCACCCTCAACTACGGGCACAACCACCCGCTGCTGAAACAGGCGCTGATCGACTACCTCAGCGCGGACGGCGTGACCCACGCCCTCGACATGCACACCGTGGCCAAGCGGGACCTGCTGGAGACCTTCGAACAGCTGATCCTGCGCCCGCGAGGGCTCGACTACAAGGTGCAGTTCCCTGGACCGACCGGCGCGAACGCCGTCGAAAGCGCGCTGAAGCTGGCCCGCAAGGTGACCGGGCGGGAAACCATCCTGAGCTTCACCAACGCCTTCCACGGGATGACGCTCGGGGCCCTCGCGGTCACCGGAAACTCGATGAAACGACGCGGCGCCGGGGTGCCACTGCAACACTCCATGCCGATCCCGTACGACGACTTCCTCGACGGCCAGACGCCGGACTTCGTCTGGCTGAACGCGCTGCTCGAAGACAGCGGCAGTGGCCTGGACACTCCCGCGGCGATCATCGTGGAGACGGTGCAGGGCGAAGGCGGCGTCAACGTGGCCCGGTACGAGTGGCTGCGCGAGCTCGCTGATGTCTGCAAGCGGCACGACATGCTGCTGATCGTGGACGACGTCCAGATGGGCTGCGGGCGTACCGGGCCGTTCTTCAGCTTCGAGCCCGCCGGGATCGTTCCGGACATCGTGTGCATGTCGAAGTCGCTGTCCGGGTACGGCCTGCCGTTCGCCCTCACGATGTTCCGTTCCGACCTTGATGTCTGGGAGCCGGGCGAGCACAACGGCACCTTCCGGGGGCACAATCCGGCGTTCGTCACCGCCACCGCCGCGCTCCGCGAATTCTGGAGCGACGACGCACTGGTCAAGCAGGTGGAGTCGAAGGGCGAGCGGCTGGCGACCGCACTCGACGACCAGGTGGACGAGCACTCCGGGATCGGAGCGGTACGCCGCGGCCGCGGGATGATCTGGGGGCTCACCTTCGATGACCCCGGACTGGCCGGCAAGGCGTGTGCGGCGGCGTTCGATCGGGGACTGCTGCTGGAAACCTCCGGACCGCTCAGCGAGGTGGTCAAGGTGCTGCCGCCGCTGACCACCACCGACGAAGACCTCGACGCCGGGATGGAGATCCTGGCCGACTCGCTTCGCGCCGCCCGAGCGGCCTAGTGCGGTGTCCGGACGGGCCGGGCTGGCCCGCCGGTAGCGACCTTCCACCGCCGTACACGCCGCACGGCGTGCAACTCAACTGAGGAGAAAGCGTGATCGTTCGTACGTTGTCCGACATCGAAGGCACCGACCGTGACGTAGCGGCCCCCACGTGGAAGAGCCGGCGGTTCGTACTCGCCAAGGAGAAGGTGGGCTTCTCGCTGCACGACACGGTGCTGTACGCAGGCACCGAGACGTCGATGTGGTACGCGAACCACACCGAGGCCGTCTACGTCATCGAGGGCACCGGCGAGCTGGTCAACGACGAAACCGGCGACACGCACCAGATCGCCCCGGGAACCATGTACCTGCTCGACGGCCACGAACACCACACCCTGAAGGCGTTCACCGACGTACGGGCGGTGTGCGTGTTCAACCCGCCCTGCACGGGTCGTGAGGTACACGACGAGAACGGCGTCTACCCGCTGCTGGTTGAGCCCTCCGACCCCGAGATCCCACACCCCGAGGAGGCGACAGCATGACCGTGCTCACGGAGAACGCGGTGACCATTGACCGCTATCCGACCAGGAGCGCCTCATTGCCGGCGCTGCTGCCGCGGGAGGAGCCCACGGTGTGGGGCACGGCGGACGGCGGACCGATCGACGCCACCGCCCTGGAGGGCTTCGACAACACCGGCTTCCTGCCGGTGGAGCAGCTCATCGACTCCGCGGGAATCAAGGCATACACCGCGGAGATGGACCGGCTCGCCTCTGATCCCCGGTTCATCGCGGACTCCAGGACGGTGGTCGAGCGGGACAGCCAGGAGGTGCGCGCGATCTTCGAGGTGCACCGGATCAGCGAGCTGTTCAGCGATCTCGCCAACGACCCGCGGCTGGTGAACCGGGCCCGCCAGATCCTGGGTTCTGACGTCTACATCCATCAGAGCCGGTTGAACCACAAGCCGGCGTTCAAGGGCGAAGAATTCTACTGGCACTCGAACTTCGAGACCTGGCACGCGGAGGACGGCATGCCGCGGATGCGCGCGGTGAGCGTCTCGATCGCACTCACCGCGAACGAGGTCTTCAACGGCTCCCTGATGGTCATGCCCGGGTCGCACAGGACATTCGTCTCCTGCACCGGCGACACCCCGATCGACCTTGACAAAGAGTCACTGGTCAGTCAGGTGATCGGTACGCCGGATCCGGACAGCCTGCGTACGCTGGCCGACCGCCACGGGATCCACCTGTTCACCGGACCCGCCGGGTCGGCCACGATGTTCGACGCGAACTGCATGCACGGGTCGAACGGCAACATCACGCCGTACCCGCAGTCGAACGTCTTCATCGTCTACAACAGCGTGGAGAACACGCTGGTGGAGCCGTACGCGGCAGCCACCCCACGGCCAGACTTCATCGCAGCCCGGGACTTCACCCCCGTCACCTGTTAGGCCGTCTCCCGTCAGGCCGTCTCCTGCCGATCTCCACCTGGGCCGCGACCAGGATCGGCTCGACGCACCTGAGCCGTAGCCACGTTGGGTCCGGGGTTGCCGGCGTCCGTTGTGACGTCGGTAACCCCGGAATCATGTCTGTGCGGGGAGCCACCACGCCTCAAGATCGCGATTTGTGCACGGCTTCACAAGCGCATACCCTGGCTCACCGGCGGCAAGTGTTCCGTGGGACAAGATGGTTGAGCAACGAGGCCACACCAGGTCGCCGCGAAGGCGGACGACGACGCCGTGGCGCGAAGCTACCGGCGCGGAGGGCAACGCCGCCAGCGGCGGGCCGGGGGCCATACGGTCAACGACTGCCTCACGAAGCACTGGTACGCCAGGTCCCGCACGGGGAGCGGGTCGGAGTTCGCCACAACCGCAGCCTCACTCCCGGATGAGTCAGTACCCACATGAGTAAGAGTCAGTCAGTCATGCGAGCCAGGACAGGCCCTGGCCGGACAGCCCCATCGGGGGCGTCCCGCCGGTGCGGCGTGCCGTACCGACCGGGCCGGCCGGTACGGGGACGGCGATGAGCAACCAAGACGATCTCGGCGCCGCAGGTTCCCCGCCGGTGCCGGATCTCCCTGAAGCCACCATTGCCCGGCTCCCCGAATACCTCCGGGCGCTGCACCACCTGGCCGAGGCCGGTCACGACACCGTCTCCAGCGAGGCTCTCGCCACGGCGGCAGGGGTCAATTCCGCAAAGCTCCGCAAGGACCTGTCGCACCTGGGCTCGTACGGCACCAGAGGCGTCGGTTACGACATCGAGCGACTCACCGGGCAGATCGAGCTGGTACTTGGCCTCACTGGGCGCCGCGCGGTCGCCCTGGTCGGCATCGGTAACCTCGGCCACGCGCTCGCGGGATACGCCGGGTTCGCCAGTCGTGGGTTCCGGGTCGCGGCACTCTTCGACGCCGACCCGACCAGGATCGGTGAACAGATCAACGGGCTGGTGGTCCAGGATCTGTCCACGGTCCACGAGGTGGTCGAAGCCGAGGACATCAGCATCGCGGTGATCACCACCCCCGCCCACGCCGCCCAGAACGTCGCCGACGCGCTGGTCGCCGCCGGCGTCACCAGCATCCTCAACTTCGCTCCGTGCGTGCTGTCCGTGCCCGACGGGGTGGACGTCCGCAAAGTCGATCTCGCCATCGAACTGCAGATCTTGTCGTTCCACGAGAACCGGAAGGCCTCCGCGGTCAGCTCCGTGGTCACCTCGCTGCCGGTGCAGGGAGCACGGCCGGATGACCGGCGTCCCGGAGGCCCGGATTCTGGCAGCCCCGGTGCCGGCGGTGTCATCCTCGGCGAGGAGGCGGTCGGCAAGTGAGTCAACGAACCGGACAGAACGGGGCACTCGGGCCCGCAGCGCGAAGCGGGGTGAGGGCATGAGCGCGCTGGTGGTGGGGTTGTCGCACCGCACCGCACCGGTGTCGGTGCTGGAGCGGATCGTAGTCGCTTCTGACGAGGTGACGAGCGTTACCGACAGGCTGCTCGGCAGCCCGCACGTCGGTGAAGCGGTGGTGCTCTCCTCCTGCAACCGGATCGAGGTGTACGCGGGCGTCACCGCGTTCCATGGTGCCCTCAACGACATCGCCGACCTGCTTGCCGAACGCGCCGGCACAGACCGCCAGACCCTCGCGGACCACCTCTACGTGCACTACGACGCCGAAGCCGCCCGGCACACGTTTCGGGTCGCCGCTGGCCTCGACTCGATGGTGGTCGGCGAGCCGCACATCCTCGGTCAGTTGCGGGACTCGTACGCCGCCGCCACCGAAACGGGCACTGCCGGCCGGCTGCTGCACGAACTGATCCAGCACGCCCTGCGGACCGGCAAGCGGGTACGCGCCGAGACCGGCATCGACCGGGCCGGCCAGAACATGGTGAGCGCGACGCTACAGGTGGGCGCCGACCGGTTCGGCTCCGAGCTGCGGGGACGACCCGCGCTGGTGGTGGGCGCCGGTGCGATGGGGGCGCTGTCGCTGGCGAACCTGCACCGGCTCGGCGCCGGAGAGCGGTACGTCGCCAACCGGGGTGCCGAACGGGCGGAACGTCTCGCCGCCCGCTACGACGCGACCCCGATTGGGTTCGGTGCGCTGCCGGACGCGCTGACCGAGGTTGACGTGGTGGTCAGCGCGACCGCCTCCACGGGGCACGTGCTCGACGTACCCATGATCGAAGCGGCGCTACGGCAGCGCGGCCCGGACCGTCCGATGCTGCTGCTGGATCTGGCGCTGCCCCGGGACATCGACCCGGCAGCCGGCGACCTCGCCGGGGTCACGCTGATCGGGATCGAGCAGCTCGCCAACGCCGTGGACGCGGTCACCGCCGCTGACCTGGCGGCCGCCGAGTTGATCGTCACCGAGGAACTCGCCGGCCACCTGGCCCAGCTACGCAGCGGCGCGGTCGCCCCGACGGTCGCCGCGTTGCGTACCCGGGCGGACGAGTTGGTCGGTACGGAACTGCGCAGGCTGGCGCAACGTCGCCCGGAACTGAACGACGAGCAGCGCGCCGAGGTGGCTCACACCGTGCACCGGGTGGTGCAACGACTCCTGCACCAGCCGAGCGTACGGGTGCGCGAGCTGGCCAACGAGCCAGGCGGGACCCGGTACGCCGACGCGCTGCGCGAGCTGTTCGGACTCGACCTGGACGACGCCTCCACCGCGGAGGCGCTGGAAGCCGCGGTGGACGCCGCGGCGGGCCGGGTCGAGGCCAGCGTGGACGCCGCCGGGGGGAGCCGGACCGCCGCTGAGGTGGACGCCGCGGCGGGCCGGATCGCAGCTCCGCTGGAGGGCGAGTCGTGAGCACACCGCAGGCCAGGCCGCTGCGGCTCGGCACCCGGGGCAGCGCGCTGGCGAAGGCGCAGTCCACCGAGGTGGCGGAGCTGGTGGAGAAGCTGACCGGCCGCCCCGTCGAGCTGGTCGAGGTCGTCACCACCGGCGACCGGTCCTCCGCGCCGGTGACCCAGCTCGGCGTCGGGGTGTTCGTCTCGGCACTGCGGGACGCGCTGCTCGCCGGTGAGATCGACGTCGCGGTGCACTCGTACAAGGACCTGCCGACCGCGCCCGCCGACGGCCTGGTGATCGCGGCGGTGCCGGAGCGCGCCGACCCCCGGGACGCCCTGATCGCCCGGGACGGGCTCGGGCTCGCCGAGCTGCCGTCCCGGGCGAAGGTCGGCACCGGGTCGCCACGCCGGACCGCGCAGCTGTTGGAACGCGGGTACGGGCTGCAGGTCGTACCGCTGCGCGGCAACGTCGACACCCGGATCCGCAAGGTCACCGACGGGGAGCTCGACGCCGTGGTGGTGGCGGCGGCCGGACTGGCCCGGCTGGGCCGGAGCAGTGAGGCGACCGAACTGCTGGATCCGATGCTGATGCTGCCGGCACCCGCGCAGGGCGCGCTCGCCGTTGAGTGCCGCGCCGACAACCCGGCCCTGGTCAGCGAACTCGCCACCCTTGACGACGCGGCCAGCCACGCCGCGGTACGCGCCGAGCGCGCCCTGCTCGCGACGCTGGAAGCCGGCTGCAGCGCCCCCGTGGGCGCGCTGGCCGAAGTGGCAGAAGGCCTCTCCGCCGACGAGGCGGAGGTTTACCTGCGCGGTGCCGTGATCGCGGTGGACGGCTCGGATGCCGTCCGTCTGTCGGGCACCGGTACGCCATCCGACGCCGAGGCGATCGGCCGGCGGCTTGCCGCCACGCTGCTCGACGAAGGCGCGGATTCACTGTTGGGGAGTACGAAATGACCCGTCGCACTACTACCGGTGACGCACGCGGAGCCGGCCACACCAAGCGAACCGTCGGCCGGATCAGCTTCGTCGGCGCCGGCCCTGGGGATCCGACCCTGCTCACCCGCCGCGCGTACGACACGATCGGCGCCGCCGACCGGATCGTGCACGACCGCGCGATACCGGCCCCGCTGCTGGAGTCGATACGCAGCCAGGCCCCTGAGCTGGCCGAGCTCGACCCTGCCGAAGGCGCCCCGGGCGACGTGGCGAAGGTGCTGCTGTCGGCGGCGCGTTCCGGGCTGCACGCGGTACGCCTGGTCGCCGGCGACCCGTACGGGTACGAGTCGGTGGCCAAGGAGGTGCAGGCGGTGGCGCGTACCGCGGTGCCCTTCGACGTGGTCCCGGGGGTGAGCCACGCGGACGCGGTGACCAGCTACGCGGGCATGCCGCTGGGTCCGGTGCGGATCGAGGTCACCGCCGAGGACCTGCACGGACTGGACTTCGAACCGATCGCCGGCGCGCTGCAGCACGCGGGTCTCGCGATCACGGTCGACTCCGGGAACCTGGCGACCGTACGCGACAGCCTGCTCGCCGCCGGGATCTCCTCGGACACCCCGATCGCGGTCACCGGCGACGGCACTGGCGACACCCAGTACACGATCACCTCCACGGTGGACACGTTCGTGGAGGCGGCGCTCGGCTTCGCCGGGCGGGTGGTGGTCACCGTCGGCGACTCCGTCGCCCAGAAGCCGAAGCTGGGCTGGTGGGAGAACCGGCCGCTGTACGGCTGGAAGGTGCTGGTGCCGCGTACCAAGGAGCAGGCCGGCGCAATGAGCGGCCGGTTGCGGGTGCACGGCGCGATCCCGACCGAGGTGCCGACGATCGCGGTGGAGCCGCCGCGTACCCCCGCCCAGATGGAACGCGCGATCAAGGGCCTGGTCGACGGCCGGTACGCCTGGGTGGTCTTCACCTCCACCAACGCGGTACGCGCGGTCTGGGAGAAGTTCACCGAGCACGGCCTGGACGCCCGCCACTTCGGGGGCGTGAAGATCGCCTGCATCGGGGAGGCCACCGCCGAGGCGGTACGCGCCTTCGGGATCCAGCCCGAGCTGCTGCCGTCCGAGGAGCAGTCCAGCGAGGGGCTGCTGGCCGACTTCGCCCCGCACGATCAGGTGCTGGACCCGGTGAGCCGGGTGCTGCTGCCCCGTGCCGACATCGCCACCGAGACCCTGGCCGCCGGCCTGTCCGACAAGGGCTGGGAGGTCGACGACGTGACGGCGTACCGGACGGTGCGGGCCGCCCCGCCGCCGGCTGAGATCCGGGACGCGATCAAGTCCGGCGGTTTCGACGCGGTGCTGTTCACCTCCTCGTCCACGGTACGGAACCTGGTCGGGATCGCCGGCAAGCCGCACGCCCGTACCGTGGTGGCCTGCATCGGGCCGAAGACCGCGGAGACGGCGCGGGAGTTCGGGCTGCGGGTGGACGTACAGCCGGAGCACGCGAGCGTCCCGGACCTGGTGGAGGCCGTGGCGGCGTACGCCGTCGAGTTGCGGGAGAAGCTGGCGGAGATGCCGGCCAAGCAGCGCCGCGGTTCCAAGGTGCAGGGCCCGACCGCACTGCGTTTCCGGTAGCGCCACCCGGCTAGCCTCCGACCCGTGAGGGTGGTGGCGTTGTCGGTCCGGCTGCTGTGGGCGATGCCCGCGGTGGCCGGCCTGCTGGTGGCCGTCGACCTGGTCGGCTGGGCGCAGGTGGCGTTGCTGGGGGCCGAGGCGGCGTTCCCGGATCCGGGCGAACGGGCCCGGGTCAACACCGAGTGGCTCGACGCTGCGGACCCGACCCTGTGGCTGGTCACGGTCGCGGTGCCGTTGCTGCTGGTCACGGGGCTGCTGGCAGTTGCCGGGTGGCGGCTGCGCGGCACCCACGGCTTGACGCTGACCGCCGTTGGCGCGCTCACCGCGGCGTGTCTCCCCCTGATCCTGTGGGGGTACGGGACCACCCCGCTGGCAATGATGGTGTTCTGCCAGCGGTGCGACGCGGGGGCGTTGGAGCAGGTGCCCGGCCCGGTCTGGTTCCGACCCACCCGCGGTGTGGTGCTGGCGGTGCTGCTGGCCTGCCTGGTGACCGCACTGTGGCTGCTGGCCCGTACTCCAGCACCGGCCGGCGGGGCCGGTACGCCGGGTCCGCGCGGTGCCCGGGTCACCGCCGTGGCCGCGTTGGTCGCCACCGGGGCCGGCGTGCTGATTCTGGCGGCGAATGTTCTCGGGCTCGCCGACGGCTTCGCCGACCCACGGGTGGACCAGGCGAGTTCGGACCCGGACTGGCTGCTGCGACAGGCTCGCACCGAGGCGTTCCAGGCGGCCCGCTGGGTGGCGCTCGTCATGCTGCCGCACCTGGTGGCCACCGGACTGGTCAGCCGTCCACTCTGGAGGGGCCGGGTAGGACGTCCCCCGCTGGTGCTGCTGACCGGCGGGTTCGGGGCGGCGTACGGGTTCGGCGGGTTCGGGGTGGCCCTGATCGGCAACCCGCTCGCGTGGGGCAACGGCGTCGACCTTCACATGGTGGAACTCGACGTTCCGTGGTACCCGGTCGTATTGCTGCTCACGGTGCTCGCCGGGGTGGCGGCACATCTGGTGCTGCTGGTCGGCCTGCTGCGGCGTACCACCGCGGGGTGGTTGGCGAAACCGCCGGCGTAGTGTGAAGTGATGATCGGTGAATTCCCGACGGTACGACCCCGGCGGCTGCGCCGTACCCCCGCGATGCGGCGGTTGGTCGAAGAGACCCAGGTGCACCCCGCGGATCTGATCCTGCCGATGTTCGTACGGGAAGGGCTCACCGAACCCCGCGAGGTGGCCTCGCTACCAGGCGTGGTCCAGCATTCCCGGGAGTCGCTGCGGAAAGCCGCCGTGGAGGCCGTCGAGGCTGGCGTCGGCGGGCTGATGCTGTTCGGGATCCCGTCGCGGAAGGACGCGATCGGCTCCGGCGGCACGGACCCGGACGGCATCCTCAATGTCGCGTTGCGGAATCTCTCCGCCGAGGTGGGCGACGCGACGGTGCTGATGAGCGACCTCTGCCTGGACGAGTTCACCGACCACGGACACTGCGGCGTGCTCTCCCCCGACGGCACCGTCGACAACGACCGGACGCTCGCCCGGTACGCCGAGATGGCCGTCGCCCAAGCCGATGCCGGTGCCCACCTGCTCGGCCCCAGCGGAATGATGGACGGCCAGGTCGGGGCGGTACGCGCCGCGCTCGACCGGGCCGGGTTCACCGACACCGGCCTGCTGGCGTACTCGGTGAAGTACGCGTCGGCGTTCTACGGACCGTTCCGGGAAGCGATGGAGTCGACGTTGCAGGGCGACCGGAAGACGTACCAGCAGGACCCGGCGAACGGACGCGAGGCGCTGCGCGAAGTGTCGCTCGACGTCGCCGAGGGCGCCGACCTGGTGATGGTGAAGCCGGCGTTGGCGTACCTGGACGTGATCGCCGCGGTACGCGACGCGGTGGACGTACCGGTCGCGGCGTACCAGGTCTCCGGTGAGTACGCGATGCTCGAAGCCGCCGCCGCGAACGGCTGGATTGACCGGGAACCAGCGATCCTGGAGACCCTGACGTCGATCCGGCGGGCCGGCGCGGGCCAGGTGTTGACGTACTGGGCGGTGGAGGCGGCCCAGCTGCTGCGGTCCCGCTACTGAGGTCTCAATTGCGATATGGGTGCGGGCGAAGGCATGACATGACAGCAGCGGTCGGCTTTCCCATGGTACCTGTCAACGTGCTTCTGACAGTATGATCGGAGGTATGGAGAAGCTGACTCTCACGCTGTCCGACGAGGCGGCCAGCCTGGTGCGAGAACGCGGCGGCCGCAATCTTTCCCGTTGGGTCGATCAGGCCATCCGCGATCAGGTCGCGCGGGAGGACATGTCGAGCTACCGACGTTTGACCGACGCGCTGGGCATCAACGACGACAAGTCCATGGGCGCCGCGATGCGGGAGCGTGAAGAGATCCGGCGTGCGGCGCGGTGAAGTCTGGCGACGCATGGCGTCGCATTATCTCGTTGTCTCGGGTGAGCTGTACGCGAGAACGTTCCCGGAGCGGGTTGTCGTGGTCCGGGTCCACGAGGCCGATCCCCAGCCGAGAAAGCATCCCTACGCCCTCGCCATCACGACCCCCGTCAGTGGCTACGTGCTACCTGACCTCATCGAGTGGCTGCCGAGCGAAGCGGTCCAGGCAGGCTCACTGCTGGGCGCCATCGACCCTGAGGTGATGGCCACCGTGAACCGGCTGCTGCGGGGCATCCTGGAGCTGCCCTGACATCGGTGTCGAGACCAGCTCAGAGAATCAGGTCGGCCAGCCGGTCGACCTGATTCAGGGACGCCACCGTCGGATCGAAGTACAGCTCAGTGAACCCGAGGTCGGCGAACGCACCGACCGCCTCCTTGATCGCGGAGTCGGTACGCAGCGCCCCGGACGCGATCATCTCCGCCCGGTGACCGGCGAAGCCGTAGTAGTGCCGCAGGTACGCCAGCGACTCCTGTTCCACATCGTCGCCGAGGGAGAAGTACGCCAGGCCGGCCACCCGCGGTTCACCTTCCCGGCCCGCCTCCCGCCAGGCTCCGCGTACCCGCTCGGCGACCGGGGCCGCCATCTTCGCCGGTGCGCCGCCGGCCGTCCACCCGGCGCCCCACCGTGCGGCACGGCGTACCGCCGCGTCGCTGGTGCCGCCGATCATCACCGGCACCGCGCCGCCGCGGGTCGGTGGCGGGGTGGCCGGGTGCCCGGTGTCGGCGATGTTCTCGCCGTTCCACGCCCGGTGCATCAGGTCGAGCTGTGCGTCCAGGTCGGCGCCGCGGGTGTGGAAGTCCCGGCCGGCGGCCCGGTAGTCGTCAGGTCGCCCGCCCGGCGCCAGCCCGAGCGTGAACCTGCCGCCGGAAAGCTGGTCCAGCGAGGCGGTCGCCTTGGCCAGCGGTACGGCCGGGTACAGCGGCCCCAGCAGGATGTTGGTCATCAGTCCGATCCGCCTGGTCGCTCCGGCCGCCGCGGCCAGGCTGATCAGCGAGTCGTGGCTCGGGTAGACCAGCCGGTCGATCGTGACCAGGCCGGCGAAGCCGCGTTCCTCGGCGCGTACCGCCCATTCGACCAGGCGGCCACCCGGCGTGTCAGGTACGGGGTTGGGCAGTCCGATTCCGATGCGCATCGAAGTTTCTCCTCGCTCGCCAGCTGTGGGCCAGAGACGAGACTAGGCCGTGTCTCAGGGAGCCCGCTGGCCGGCTGCCCGACTCAGACCGCGGCCGAGCCAGGCTACGGACTGAGCTCGGCGAGCAGCTCCGGGACCTCGACCTCGTACTCGTACCACTCCCGATCCGGGGTGAACCCGAGCACCGCGTTGACCCGCGCCATCTGCTCCATCTCAAGGGTCTGCCACGTCTGTACGTCCACTGCCTGCGGTTCGGCATCCCGCAGCGCCAGTAACATCCGGG
This sequence comes from Micromonosporaceae bacterium, assembly GCA_050701795.1. Taxonomy (GTDB): domain Bacteria; phylum Actinomycetota; class Actinomycetes; order Mycobacteriales; family Micromonosporaceae; genus WHSM01. The sequence continues at coordinate 775 of JBOGDK010000097.1, read as the reverse complement.
CCTTCATCGCCAGACCCAGGCCGTACCCGCGGTGCGCGGCGACCACCAGGGTGTCGTACTGGTCCGCGCGTTCCGGCCGGTGTGTCGGCACCACCAGCTCGGTCAGCCCGGCGATATCTCCGGTCGGCTCGTGGATCGCGAACGCCACATGCGCCCGCAGCCCGCGCCGCCGCAACGTCGACAGGCTGGCCCGGAGTCGGCTGGCCTCGATCGTGACCATCTGGTCGGCGTCGATCTCCTGGTGGGGCCGCAGGTTGAGCTTCGCCTTGGCGTACGGCGCGAGGAGCTCCTCCGGGGGGCCGCCCGGGAAGTACTCCACCCGGTAGCCGTTGGCGAGCCGGCCCGCGAGCTGCTCGGTACGTTTCCAGTCCACATCGGCCAGACAGAGCCGGTGCCGTACCTCGACCATGGTGCGGCCGAACCCGTACGCCTCGAAGAACTTGACCGCGGTGTCGGCCAACACCTCCACCATCAGGGTGCGACGGCGTTCCGCGTTGGCCCGCCACGCCGCGGCCATCAGCAGCTCCCGGCCGACACCGCTGCGCCTGGCGTCCGGGTGTACGAACAAGCTGAGCACCGCCGCGTCGCCGCCGACCAGCAGCACCGTGGCGCTGCCCGTCACCTCGCCGTCGGATTCGGCGAACCAGATCACCCGGCGTTCCTCCGGCATGTTCACCGCGAGGTATTCCCGCAGGTGGTCGATGCGCCACGGCGGCTCGTCGGGCAGGTCGTGCGCTAAGACATCGTTGATCAGGTGACGCCATGCGTCGATGTC
>JBOGDK010000096.1:0-13468 GCA_050701795.1 Micromonosporaceae bacterium | reverse complement strand
GCGGTGCTCCCCCGGTACCGCCCCACCGTACGGCTCGCCCGGGACACCAACGGGGACATCGCCACCGCGCTGCAACGCACCCGTGCCCGGCTGGTAGCCGGTGCGCCCCGCACCCGGGTGTGCCGGACCTTGGCGCGCAAGCTGGTGCGTACCGGGTTCACGCTGGTGATGCCCCGGTGGCTCGGCTGGACCAGCGACATGGAGCTGACCCACCGGGTGGTCACCGACCACTACCCCGGGTGGTCGATGCCGCTGCGCCGGGCGGTCACCCTGGCCCGTACCCCCGACGGCGACGCGGTCGACTCACTGCTGGAGTTCGGCGACGACATCACGCGGGAGTACGCCGCCCAGATCGGCCTCAAACCCGCCGGGTGAACCTCCACTCATGTCGGGGAGGCCGATCGCTGTGGGCGATGGCTGCCGCCTGTGCGAGGCTGGTCCCCTGTGGGTCGGTTATCTGGAGGTTGTGATGCCTGAAAAGTCCGAGCAGAGTGCTTCCGAGGACGGCAAGGAGCCCCAGGACGAGGCGCACCAGCAGCCCCAGGACGAGGTGAAGCGGCGGTTCCGGGAGGCGCTGGAGCGCAAGAACGCCCGCGCGAAGGCCGGTGAAAGCCACGCCGACGGCAACTCGAAGGTGCACAACGCCCACGGCCCAGCCGGGAACCGCCGTACGTTCCGGCGCAAGAGCGGCTGACCAGCGCCGGCCCGGGACGCCGCCGGCCCGGGTTTGTCGTAGCGGGCCGCCGATCAGCGAGATCACGCCGTGAGCAGCGGCACCACGTAACCTGCCCCGGCGGCCGGTGTCAACCGCCGGCTGCGACAATGGCCACGCTGTGACCGATGATGCCTTCTCGGGCGGCCCCGAGCCCCGCTCCGCCGCCTCCGCCGCGCTCTATGCCCGCGCCCAGGTCGTCACCCCGGGCGGGGTGAATTCGCCTGTACGCGCGTTCGGCGCGGTCAGCGGGACGCCGCGGATCATGGTGCGGGGCAAAGGCCCGTACGTGATCGACGCCGACGACAACAGCTACGTCGACCTGGTCTGCTCCTGGGGCCCGCTGTTGCACGGCCACGCCCACCCGCTGGTGGTCGCAGCGGTGCAGGAGGCGGCCGCCAAGGGCACCAGTTTCGGGGCACCGACCGTGGGCGAGGTGGAGCTCGCCGAGGAGATCGTCCGGCGCACCCCGGTCGACCAGGTACGGCTGGTCAACTCCGGCACCGAGGCGACGATGAGCGCGATCCGGCTGGCCCGTGGGGTCACCGGCCGCCCGAAGATCCTCAAGTTCGCCGGCTGCTACCACGGTCACGTCGACTCGCTGCTGGTCGCCGCGGGCTCCGGGGCCGCGACGTTCGGGCAGCCGGACTCGGCCGGAGTCACCGCGTCCGCGGCGGCGGAGACGGTCGTGGTGGCGTACCACGACCTGGCGGGGGTGGCGGAGGCGTTCGCGGCCCACCACGATCAGATCGCCGCGATCATCACCGAGGCCGCGCCGGGCAACATGGGCGTGATCGCCCCCCGGGACGGGTTCAACCAGCGGCTCGCCGAGATCGCCCACCAGCACGGGGCGCTGCTGATCCTGGACGAGGTGATGACCGGCTTCCGGGTCGGCCCCGGCGGCTGGGCGGGTCTCGATCCGGTCGACGCCGACCTGTACACCTTCGGCAAGGTGATGGGCGGTGGCCTGCCCGCCGCCGCGTTCGGGGGCCGCCAGGAAATCATGGCGCACCTCGCCCCGGCCGGGCCGGTGTACCAGGCCGGTACGTTGTCCGGCAATCCGCTGGCCACCGCCGCCGGCATGGCCACCCTGCGACTGTCCACGGACGAGGCGTACCGACAGCTCGGCGACACCGCCGCCACGGTCGCGCGACTGGCGACCGAGGCGCTGAGCCTGGCCGGCGTACCGCACCGGCTCTCGGCGGCCGGCACCATGTTCAGCGTCTTCTTCACCGACTCCGACGTTGTCGACTTCTCCGGGGCACAACGGCAGGACACCGCGGCGTACGGGGCGTTCTTCCACGAGATGCTCGCCAACGGCGTCTACCTGCCGCCGAGCGCGTACGAGGCGTGGTTCCTGTCCACCGTCCACGACGACGAGGCGGTGGAGAAGATCGCCACCGCGCTGCCGGCCGCGGCGACCGCGGCGGCGAAGGCGGGTACGGCATGACGGTCGTACACCTGCTGCGGCACGGCGAGGTCGAGAACCCGAAAGGCATCCTGTACGGCAGGATTCCCGGGTACCACCTCTCCGAGCTCGGCGTCGCGATGGCGAAGGCGGCCGCAGCCGCGGTCGCCGACCACCCGATCGTGCACGTGGTGGCCAGCCCGATGGAACGCGCCCAGCAGACGGCCGAGCCGGTGGCCGAACAGTTCGGGCTCGAGGTGCACACCGACAAGGACCTGATCGAGAGCACCAACTGGTTCGAGGGCAAGCGGTTCGGCGTCGGTGACGGGGCGCTGCGGGATCCTCGCAACTGGTGGGTGCTGCGGAACCCGATACTGCCGTCCTGGGGCGAACCGTACATAGCGATCGCGACCCGGATGAACCGGGCGCTGCACGTCGCCCGGGAAGCCGCCGAGGCCGCCGGTGGGGACGCGTTCTGCGTCTCGCACCAGTTGCCGATCTGGACCCTGCGCCGGTACCTGGAGGGCAGGCGACTCTGGCACGACCCCCGGCGTCGCCAGTGCGACCTGGCCAGCCTGACGTCGTTCCACTTCGACGGGATCCAGCTCGCCGGCATCGGATACCGGGAGCCGGCCGCCCACCTGGTGGCGCAGTCGGCGGCGGCGAAACGGGCCAGGGGTGCGTAGCGTCGCGGCGGCCGTGCTGCTCGGCGTACTCCTGGTCTCCGGGTGTACGGCCGACCAGGACGCCGCCAACTCGGGCACCTCGAACGAAAACCGGTACGTCGCCGGGTCCGGCACCACGGAGGTCTTCAAGCCGGCCGACCGTGGCAAGGCGCCGAAGGTCACCGGCACCCTGCTGGACGGCGATTCGTACCGCCTGGCATCGATGCGCGGCAAGGTCGTCGTGATCAACTACTGGGCATCCTGGTGCGCGCCGTGCCGGCTGGAGGCGCCCGAGCTGGTGAAGGTCGCGCGGGCCACGAAATCCGACGGCGTCGCGTTCCTCGGGGTGAACATCCGGGACGAGAAAGACAAGGCGATCGCGTTCGAGGAGAGCTTCGGGGTGACGTACCCCAGCCTGTTCGACCCGGCGGGACGGGTGGCCCTGCAGTTCCGGGAGGTGCCCCCGAACACCATCCCGGCCACCATCGTGGTCGACCGGAAGGGCCGGGTCGCCGCCGTGTTCCGGGAGGCGGTGCTGGCCGACGATCTGCGGCCGGTGGTACGCGACATCGCGAAGGAACGCTAATGTTCGCCGGGGTCAGCTGATGTTCGCCGGGGTCGCGCAGTCCGGTCCGTTGGCCGCCGCGATCGCGGTGAGCGCGCTCGCCGGGCTGGTCAGCTTCCTCTCGCCGTGCATCCTGCCGCTGGTGCCGGCCTACCTGTCGTACGTCACCGGGATGAGCGGCGCCGACCTCGACGCCAGCCTCGGCACCGACCCGAAGGGTCAGCCGGTCTCCGGCACCCCCAGCGGGACCACCGCACCAGGGAGCACCAGCACCGGCACCGCCGCAACCGTCGCCACCGGGACCAGCACCGCCGGTGCCAGCGCCCTGACCCGGCGGCGGGTACGCGGCCGGGTGCTGGCCGGCTCGGCACTGTTCGTCGCCGGCTTCACGGTGGTGTTCGTCCTGCTCGCGGTGGCGGCCAGCACGATCGGGCGGGCGCTGCTGCTGCGGCAGCGCGGTATCGAGATCGGCGCCGGCGTACTGATCATCCTGCTCGGCGCCGCGTTCCTCGGTCTGCTCCCCGGACTGCAGGGCGAATGGCGGATGCGCGCCCTGCCGTCGGCCGGGCTGGCCAGCGCGCCGTTGCTGGGCGCGGTGTTCGCGCTTTCCTGGGTGCCGTGCGTGTCGCCGACCCTGGGAGCCGTCCTGGGGATGGCCGCGGTCGAAGGCACAGCGGTACGCGGCGCGGTGCTGGCGGCGGCGTACAGCCTCGGGTTGGGGTTGCCGTTCCTGCTGTTCGGGCTCGGGTTGCCGCGGCTGCTGCGGGCTTTCGCGGCGGTACGCCGTCACAGCGCCTGGATCACCAGAGTCGGCGGCATCCTGTTGATCCTGCTCGGGTTGGCGCTGGTGACCGGCCTGTGGACCGACACGATCAACTGGCTACGCGCCTTCATCGGCGCCTGGGAGATCATCACCTGACATGGTCGCTACGGACGCCACGAAACTGTCCACCGCCCCGGAAGCCCCACCGAGGCGGTCCGCCGGGCGTGGCCCGCGCGCCACCGCACGGCGCTGGTGGCGGCAGTTGACCAGCATGCGTACCGCTCTGATCCTGCTGTTCCTGCTGGCGGTGGCGGCGGTGCCGGGCTCGATCTTCCCGCAGCGCAACCTCAACCTCCCCAAGGTCGACGAGTACTTCGTCGAGTACCCCGGGGCGGCCCCGCTGATGGACCGCCTGTGGCTGTTCGACGTGTACGCCTCGCCCTGGTTCGGCGCGATCTACCTGCTGCTGTTCGTGTCCCTGATCGGGTGCCTGGTGCCCAGGATGCGGCTGCACGTACGGGCCATGCTGCGGCAGCCCCCGGACGCGCCGAAACACCTGGGCCGGTTGCCGAAGCACACCCGGGAAGAACTGGACGCGGCACCAGCGCAGGCGGCTTCGGGGATCGCGACAATGCTGCGGCGGCGGCACTGGCGGGTGGCGGTACGTGATCACCACTCCGGCGACGCCGACCGCCCCACCACCGTCACGGTCAGCGCCGAGAAGGGTTTCCTCCGGGAGACCGGCAACCTGTTGTTCCACTTCTCGCTGCTGGCGATCCTGATCGGGGTCGCGTGGGGCGCGGCGTTCGGCTGGTACGGCAACCGGCTCCTGGTGCAGGGTGAGGACCAGGCGTTCTGCAGCAGCCTGCAGCAGTACGACGACTACGGCCTCGGCTCCGCGGCGTCGGCCAGCGACCTGCCGCCGCTGTGCGTGGAACTGCGTGACTTCACGGGCAAGTACCGGGAGAGCGGTCTGGCCGAGGTGCAGTCCGCCAAGACCCGCTACACCCTCGGCGATGCCGCCCCGAAGGACTACACCCTCGAGGTGAACAAGCCGCTGCGACTCGACGGCGGCAACGTCTACCTGATCGGTCACGGATACGCGCCGGTGATCCGATACACCGACCGGTACGGCCGTACCCAGACCAGCGTCTCTCCGTTCCTCCCGATGGACGGCCGGCTGACCAGCGAAGGCGTGGCCGCGTTCCCGGATGCCAACATCAATCCGGAGACCGGCAGGCGGGACCCCAACGCGCAGATGGGTTTCCAGGGCGTCTACATGCCGACGTTGCCGGACAACCCGAAGTCCGGTCACTCCGCGTTCCCGATGGAACGGGACCCGGGGTTGGTGCTGTTCGCGTACCGGGGGAATCTGGGGCTCGACGCCGGGATCCCACGGTCGGTCTACTCCCTGGACCAGCGCCAGATCGACAAGGGCAGCCTCGACATGGTCGGCAACCAGCCGAAACTGCTGACGCCAGGCGAGTCATGGAAACTCGACGACGGTACGACGGTCGAGTTCCTCGGCACCCGACAGTGGATCACGCTGCAGGTCCGGCATGATCCGGGCGCCCCGATGGTGCTGGTGGCGGCGATCCTGTTGCTGGCCGGCCTGTTGGGTTCCCTGACGGTACGTCGCCGCCGGATCTGGTTCCGGTTGTCGGCCCCGGCTGCCGATGCCCCCGGCGGGGCGCGCACAATCGTGGAGGCGGGCGGCCTGGCCCGGTCCGGGTACGCCGGTTTTGACTCCGAGTTCGACAACCTCGTCGCCGCCGCGCCCAAGGCCGCGCGGCGAAGGTCGGCAGCGGCTCCCGAGCCGGGAGCGGCGCCACCGACGAAGGAGAGTGAATGACATGCCGGTGGACTCCGGAATGGCAAGCCTGTCCGACCAGTTGCTCACCGTCGCCGTACTCTGCTACGCGATCGCGATGCTCGGGTACGCCGTCGAGTACGCGTTCGGCGCCCGCAGCCTGGTCGGCCGGGTGGCCCGGGAACGGGAACTGGTCGGGGCCGCCGCCGTCGCTGGGTCATCCCGCGTGGGCGCCGCTGCTGAGCCTTCCGGCACCAGCGCCTTGACCGGCCCGGACTCGACCGGCCCGGACGTGACGGCCGAGGCGATCGACGACACCGCGGACGACGGCGCTCCGGCCGGTCCGCCGGTGTCCCCCCGTGCGGCAGCCCTCGCCGGCGCGGCCGCGCTGTGGCTCACCGTCGTAGGGGCGGTTGCCCAGGCGGGTTGCCTGCTGGCGCGCGGTATCGCCGCCGGCCGGGTGCCGTGGGGCAACATGTACGAGTTCGTGGTCGCGGTCTGCCTGGTCGGCGTCGTCGCGTGGCTGGTGATCGCGTTCCGCCGCCCGGTACGTCACCTCGGACTGTTCGTGACGCTCGTCGTGGTGTCCCTGCTCGGCTTCGCCGCGGTGCGCCTCTACACCGAGGCCGGGCCGCTGATGCCGGCGCTGAACTCGTACTGGCTGCAGATCCACGTCAGCGCCGCGATCCTGGCCACCGGCGTCCTGCTGGTCGGGTTCGTGGGCGCCGCCATGTACCTGATCCGCGACCGGTACGACCTGATCGCCCGCGCGGAGTCCCCTGAGGACGATCCGCGGCCACTGCGGTTCCCGATCTCGCTCGGGCCCCGGCTGCCGGACGCGGAGACGCTGGAACGGATGACGTTCCGGCTGCACGCCCTGGCGTTCCCGATCTGGACATTCGCGATCATGGCAGGCGCGGTGTGGGCCGAGGAGGCCTGGACCCGGTACTGGGGCTGGGACCCGAAGGAGGTCTGGGCCTTCATCAGCTGGGTGGTGTACGCGGCATACCTGCACGCCCGGGCCACCGCTGGTTGGCGACGCAGCACCTCAGCCTGGATCGCGGTGGTGGGCTGGGCCACCATGCTGGTCAACCTGTTCGTGGTGAACCTGGTGATCGAGGGGCTGCACTCGTACTCGGGCGCCTAGGACCTAACCGTCGAGGCTGACGTCGAGCGAGTCGACACCAAAATCATGCGCGGTCGGCTGCTGCGCGGCCAGGACGGCCTGCTCGTACTCCTGCGCGGCCAGCTCCTGCTCTTTCGTGGCCGCGACGGAATCCTTGAATGTGCCCACATCAGGCATGGAGGACCTGCCGTCCTCGGCGTGGGGTTGGCCCGATCCACCCGCCACGACACCGAAGCCACCACCGACCACGGCCACTCGTGTCACCACCGTCTGGATGTGGCTGGCCTGTCGCGCTGAGCTGAGGGCAGCTTCCTGGGCAGCCTCGGCGAGCTGCGGGACATCGTGTGACGGCTCGGCGGTGGGACGGCGGATCACACCGCCGGGTGGCATGGCTTGGGGGGTCGACCAGTTCGGCATGCGCGGCACGATAGCAGGCCAGTCACGGATCGGCGCAGCGACACTGGACCGCCACGACTCAAGAGTTGCTCAACAGTCCCCAGCGGTCCAGGTGTCGTACCGGCGCGCCCAGGCCAGGCAGTAAGGGCCGGTGCTGTCGCCGGTGGCCGTGGCAACCTCGTCCCGCCACGGCGCCAGCAGGCCGACGGGCGAGCGCAGTGACACGTTGTCCACACTCACCGGCGGGACCGCGAATTCGCCGCCACGGTCGGGGTCCACGTACACCTCGACGAACTCCTCGACCTGCGCTTCACGACCACCCGGCAACCGCACCTCGACGAGCTGCCGCCAGCCGCCCCGCCACCACAGCCATGCTCCCCACTCACCGTCCGGCGTGGACTTCAGGTAGAGCCACACCCGGTCCCCGGGACGGATCCGGTACGCCTCGTGGAACCGCCACTCGCCGTTGACGCTGTCGTAGGTGTAGATCACCTGCGCGCCGTCGTCCCGCCAGCCGTTTTCGGACCAGCCGGCCTCCAGCCAGGCGGTGCCACCGTCGTCGAGCGACTGTTTGACCATGAACCGGGCGGCCACGAAGTCGTACGTGCCGGAACGCACCTCGGGATCGGTGACCTGCAGCCGACCCTTCACCCCGCTCCACCGTCCGTCGCTGACGGCACCGAGGTGGTGATAGCCCACTGAACCGGCGCGGACCTCCGGGGCCAGCCACAAGCCGGACGCCAGGAGCGCCACGGTCAGCACGTGCAGCAGCGGACGGCGCGGCACCCGAACTGTGGACACGCACTGTCAAACCGTCCTGCCGCCACTGAGGTGACGCCCGGACCGCTCGATCCTGTGGCCACGCAGACAGCTCGGCCACATCCACCTGGGCGTGGCCCCTGCAGCGGCAGCGCGGAACGCTGAGCCGGCTAGCCGATCCGTACCGTGACGGCGAGCGGGAAGTGATCCGAGGTGGTGACCTTGGGCCTGGCAAAGTTCGAGAAGGCGACGTCGGAGGTGCCGAAGATCCAGTCGATCCGGTGCAGTGGCCGTGGCGTCGGCGACGTACGCAGCCCGCTGTGACCTGTCGTGTCCTGCGCGCTCACCAGGCCGGTTTCCTTGATCTTTGTGATCTCCTTCGATCCTGGTGCGGAGTTGAAGTCTCCGGAGATCACGGCCGGCGTCTCGGAGCCCCAGGCGTCGAGCAGCACGTCGATTTCAGCGAGCCGGGTCGGGGTGTCCTCGTCGTGATGTTGCAGGTGCAGGTCGTACAGCTGGACGGTACGACCGTTGGGCAGTTCCACCGTCGCGGTGGCGTACGAGCGGCGCATCGTACCGGCGCCCTGCGGCAGTTCCCCGGTGTCGGCGGCGGTGATACGCAGCCGGGACAGGATCAGATTGCCGAACTGTTCGTCGGCGGCGGGTGCGTACACGTACGGCATGGCGAGCCGCCGGGACAGCCACTCCGCACCGTCGAGGGTGCCGCCGATCGGCCACCCGCGGGACACCTCCTGCAGCATCACCACGTCGGCGTGCTGCTTCTCGATCGCTGCCGCGAGGGCCTCCGGGTCGATGGTGCCGTAATTGTTACGGGCGTAGTGCACGTTCCAGCTCAGCATCCGGAACGAGTCCCGCGCCTGTTCCGGGGCGGCCTGCGGCGCCGGGGCGGTGACCAGCATCAGCACCGGGGCCAGCAGCAGTACGGCGGGCAGCATCGCCAGTGGCGCCAACCGGCCCCGTTTGGCCGCCCGCTCGTCCGCCGCCGTGCTGCCATCGGCCCGGTCACCACGCGCCTCGTCGCCGCCCGGGGCACCACGCGCCGCCGTGCTGTCACCAGTCTGGCCACCAGTCGCCGCCGTGCCGGGACGGGCACCCCAGGCCAGTACGCCGAGCAGCACCGCCGCCGCGATCGGCATCACCTGGTTCGGGAACGGCAGCGGCAGTTCGTAGTGGACCTGGTACAGCAGCACCACGAGTACGTAGAACATCCCGGTGGCGAGGCCCGCGACGCCGAATCCGAAGGCACTGCGCCGGCGTGGACGTACCTTCAGGCTCCGTACCGCCACCCCGTCGTCGGCCGACGCCGGCTGGTTCAGCTTCTCCGCGGCACTCCGCTCCGCGGGGTCCTCCTCGTCCGGAGCGGTGTCGACCCGGGCCGGTGTCAGTGCGCGAGCCAGCAGCAACGCCGCGCCGACCTGGGCGGCGACCACCGCGAGCACCACGATGACACCGGTGACCAGGATCGCCACCGTCACGCCGGCCACCAGAAGAACGGCGGCGACCGTACCGTGGCCGCGCGATGATCCTGAGCCGTCCCGCCCGGCATCCGACGAGAACCGACCCGACCCACCGGGCAGCCCGGAACGGCTCAACACCTCCACCGTGAACAGCGCACCGACCAGCAGCGCCGCGCATGCGTACGCCAGGCCGAGCCCGGACGCCGAGGCGACGAACCCGGGGCTCCCCGTGATCAGTACGGACAACGCCAGGTAGCCGCCGAGCAGCCAGACCCGCCTTACCGGGTACGGATCCCCCCACAACCCGCGACGGACCGCCGTGTACGCCAGCACCAGCGCGGCGCACTCGGCGAGCACCACCAGCCACGGCACGATCCCGGGGCGCCACACCGGGTCCCAGGTGAACAGCACGGTACGCAGCGCGACGTCGATGGCGCCGCCGAGCACCAGACCGGTCACCGCGAGGACGGGGCCGCCGGAGACGCCGGCGACCTGCCGTACCACCAGAATCAGCGCGCCGAGCGCGACCACCACCGTGGCCGTGCCGATCAGGAACGTCGGGTTGACCTGTGCCAGCAATCGCAGCACCACCAGCGCGAACACCGCGATGCCGGTCGCGTATCGCGCCCCAACAGCGGCGACCAGCGCGCCCAGAGCCGCGGGCACCGCGAACACGGCAACGGCGGTGATCGCGGCGGCGTAGACACCGGCCTGCGCCACGACAAGGTCCAGCAGCGGACCACTCATCCGGAGCGCTTCCGCGGCGACGAGGCCGACAGCGGCGACCAGCGCCAACAGCGCACGGGACGACGTCGGCCCGGAACGCCGGGCGCTGGACATGGCAGGGGCGATGCTCATGGCTGCGCACCCTATCCGGTCTGTAGCCGGCGCGGTCCGCGCCCGGCACCTGGCGCCGCCGTGGGGAGGCCCGGCCGCCACGACCGACACTCACGGCCTGACGGCGGGGCGCCACCGTGGCGGGAACCCCCGGCCGTCACCACCGTGGCGAACGGCCCGCCTCACCGGTCACAGCACGGCACGGACCGCGTCGTCCAGCGCGCTGGCCACGTCCCGGATCCGCTGGTGCTCCCCGCCGCTGACGACGAGCTGCCCAGCGGCGACCACGTCCGTGACGTCGCTGGCGGTGGCGGCGTACACCACGGCGGACACCAGATCACCGTGTCCGGCGAGGCGTACCGAGTCCAGGCGTACCGCTGTGAAGTCGGCGGAGGCTCCGGTGGCGATCCGCCCGGCGTCCAGCCCGGCGGCGTGGGCGCCCCCGACGGTGGCGGCGCGCAACAAGGTCTCCGCGGTGTGATGGCCGCGGCGCTCGGTGACCAGCCTTTCGTTCAACTCCACCGCGCGGGCCTCTTCGAACAGGTCGATCACGGCGTGGCTGTCGCTGCCCAGGGACAGCACCGAGCCGGCCCGCACCAGGTCCGCGGCCGGTCCCACACCGTCGGCGAGTTCCCGCTCCGTGGTCGGGCAGAAACACGTGGCGGTACGGGTATCACCGAGCCGCCGGATGTCACCGGCCGACAGGTGCGTGGCGTGTACGGCGGTGGTGCGCTCCCCCAGCACCCCCGTCTCGGCGCACAACTCGGCCGGGGTACGCCCGTGCACCGCCAGGCAGGCGTCGTTCTCTTTCCGCTGCTCAGACAGGTGCAGATGCAGCGGGGCGCCCCGTTGCGCGGCCCATTCCGCGACGGTACGCATCGCGTCCGGCGGGCAGCCACGTACCGAGTGGATCGCCGCGCCGGTGGCGGGGCCGGCCGCTGCCCGTACGGCCCAGGCCTCGGCGCCGGCGTCACCGAACCGCAGCTGTGGACCAGCCAGTGGTGTGCCGTCCACATCGGCCCGCAGGTAGCAGGTGTCGAGCAGCACCAGCCGGATACCGGCCGCCCGCGCGGCCTCATGCAGCGCGTGGCCCATCACGTTCGGCTCCTCATAGCGCTGCCCACCAGGGGCGTGGTGCAGGTAGTGGAACTCCACGACGGTGGTGATCCCGGCCAGCACCATCTCGGCGTACGTGGCCGCGGCCAGGTCCCGGTACGTGTCCGGGTCGAGCCGGGCGGCGACCTCGTACATCTGGTCCCGCCAGGTCCAGAAGTCTCCCCGTCCGCCGTGGGTACGCCCGCGCAGCGCCCGGTGGAACGCGTGGGAATGCGCGTTCACCAGCCCCGGGATCACCAGCCCGGGTAGCCGGGTGTCTCCGTGGCCGGGCGCTACACCGACCGCCACCTCGGTGATCCGGTCGGCCTCGGTGGTGATCGACACCCGCTCGGCGACGCCGTCGGCCACACCAAGCCACGCCCGGTCGGCATACCACCTGGTCACAATGCCTCCGGTTCGGCTCTGCGCCTCACGACGCAAGCTCCTCCAGGACCGTGGCCAGTGCCGCCACTCCGGCGAGGCAGTCTTCCCACTCGGCGTGCTCGCCGGGCGCGTGGGACACCCCGGTCGGGTTCCGTACGAACAACATCGCCGCCGGTACGTGCGCCGCCAGCACCCCCGCGTCGTGCCCCGCCCCGGTCGCCAGCAACGGGGCCCCGTCCAGCAGAGCGGCGAGCCGTTCCGCCAGCCCGGCGTCGAAGGCCACCTCCGGGCTGTACGACTCCCGGGTCATCCTCAACGCCGTACCGTCCCGGGTCGCGCGATCCTGGCTCACCTGCTCGATCTCGGCCACGACCTGCGCCAACGTCTCCTCGGACGGTGCCCGGGCGTCCAGCCAGGCCCGTACCGCGGACGGTACGGCGTTGGTGCCGTTCGGCTCGCAGAGCACCCGGCCCACGGTAGCGAGCGCGCCGCCCAGCCGTGCCTTCTTCCGGGTGGCGAGCACGGTGTTCGCGTACGTCAGCATCGGGTCCCGCCGGTCCTCCAGATACGTGGTGCCGGCGTGGTTAGCCTCACCCGTGAAGTCCAGTCGCCACCGGCCGTGCGGCCAGATCCCGGATCCGACCGCGACCGGGGCACCCAGGTCGACCTGGGCCCGCCCCTGTTCGATGTGCAGTTCGATGTAGCTTCCGATCCGGGACAGCGCCTCGTCGTCGCGCCCGATCCGGTCCGGGTCCAGGCCGGCGCCGGCCATCGCGTCCGCCAATGTGACGCCGTGGTCGTCGGTGAGCCGGCGGGCCCGTTCCGGGTCGATGCCGCCGGAGAGTAACCGGGAGCCGAGGCAGGCGACCCCGAACCGGCCACCCTCCTCTTCCGCGAACGCCACCACCGCGATCGGCTTCGCCGGCTCGAACCCTTTTCCACGCAGTACGTCCACCGCCGCGAACCCACTGGCCACCCCGAGCGGCCCGTCGTACGCACCACCGTCGGGCACCGAATCCAGGTGACTGCCCGTGACCACCGCGTCCCGGATCGGACTCCCCCGCTGTGCCGGCCAGTAAGCCCAGAGGTTGCCGTTGCGGTCGGTCTCGACGGGCATCCGCCTGGCGGCGGCGGCCTCACCGAACCAGGCCCGGCACTCCAGCTCAGGCGGGGTGTACGCGTACCGCCGGTAACCCTGCGTCGAGCCGTGACGCCCGATCGGCGTCAGGTCCCGCCAGAGCTCCTCGAAGCTCACGCGCCATCCCGGGCAGGCGCCGCGGGTCGGCCGTCCAGCACCGTACGGGCGAGCACGGTGCCACCGGCTGCCGCGACCGGCATCACCACGATCGCCAGCAACGGCACCGCACACACCAGGTACGTCGGCACCCCGAACCCGAGTGTGAGCGCCCGGCGGGTACGCAACGCCCGGTGCCGGTCCCCGAGTCGTAGCCCCCGGCGGTGAAACGGCAC
>JBOGDK010000095.1:0-13506 GCA_050701795.1 Micromonosporaceae bacterium | reverse complement strand
GAGTTACAGCATCAAACCGGAGCGCGAGCGACTGCGTACGGTCAGCTTCTCCGAGCCGTATCTGCGCACCACGCAGTCGGTGGTCACCCGGAAGGACACGTCGAAGGAGATCGAGAGCCTCAGGGAGCTGCGCGGTGAGGCCAAGTCGGTGTGCACGCTCGGTACCGCCACCTCCGTCACCGCCGCGGTCGCCGCGGGCCTCGATGACGAACTCGTAGAGCGGAAGAAGATCCACGACTGCATCGACGGGCTACGCGACGGACGGTACGAAGCGGTGACGACCGACGCCGCGATCCTGGCCGGCTGGGTGGACAAGTATTCCGACGATCTCCAGGACCACGACATCTCGTTGACGACCGACGAGGAGTACGGCGTCAACACCGGTGGTAAGGAGGCACTCCGTACGCTGGTCGACCTGGCGCTGTACCGCACTCTCACGGATCCGCGGGACGGTCGCTGGAAGGACGCGTACGACAAGCATCTGCGTCCACTGCAGCGGACCAACGAGTCACCGGTCGCCGAGGCGCATCAGCCGTTCCTGACCAAGCCGCCGGTACGCGAGATGCCGTGGGACGAGAGGGCCGAGGGTCGGTGACGGCGCCAGCCTCGGTTCGCGACCGGCAGTGGTTGTGGGCGTTGCTGCCGGCGTTCCCAGTGGTGCTTCTGGCGCTGCGGCTGTGGCTGCTGAGCCGGCAGAACCTGCAGACGATGCTGCTGCTGGTACAGCACGTGAACCCGCTCGGCCTGATCAGCACGTTGATCGTGGCGCTGATCTGGGTACTTCCGGCCGCGATTCTGATGGTCCGCGCGCTCAGTGCGCTGCGGGCGGTCAGTGACCCGGCGACCGGTACCTCTGCCGGTTCCCGGCTGGCCTGGGTGGGCTCCCGGATGCCGGACTGGGTGTTGGTGCTGGCGGTGGTGCTGGCGGGTCTCACCTGGCAGCTGCGGTTCCTGCCGGCTCTGCTGATGGCGACCCTGATGATCGTCGGCCTGCTGGCCCGGCAGCGGTACCAGCAGCGTCCCGCGGTCGTGGTGGGCACCGGCCTGGTGCTACCGCTCGCCGCCGCAGTGGCCGGGTACCTGCTGCTGGCGCCGGCGATTGCCGACGGGTTCGCCGCCGGGGAGCTCGTCAACGCGCTGTTGCTGCTGCTGCCGCCGGGAATGGCGGTACTGCTCACCGGCCCGGTCCCGGTAAGCGCGGCGCAGGCCGTGACCCGGGGTGCCGCGATCGGCGCCGTAGTGTTGGCGCCAGTGTTGATCGGCGTGATCTTCCTGCGTGCCCCGATCCTGCCGACGACCGCGATCGAGCTGGACGATCCACGCCTGTGTACGCCGCCCGGCCAACGCTCCGCGGCGGCCACCTGCGTGGTACGCGGCCAGATCATCGCCGTGGACGATCGGATGACCGCGCTGCTGCGCGACGACGGGTCGGTGCTGTTCGTAGCGAATGGCACGGTGTCGTCGCAGACCCTCTGCGCCACCCCGGAGCAGGCGTCCAGCAGCACCGTACGGGTCCGTGGCTGGCACATCGAGCAGGCGGCGCTCGACTGGATGGTGCCGCGTTCCACCCTGGGCGCCCCGGACCCGCGTTGTCAGGGGCGACCGCTCGAACCGGAGATCGACTGATGACCGGTGGGCGCCGCCAGAGAAGCCACCGCGTACCGGCGATCCAGGTAGCGCTGCAGCGGCGCCGACCGTCCACTCTGGACTTTCCAGGTGAGTACGGCGAAGCCCGACGCCGAACTCGGCCCCGGGTACCCAGTTCCGGAGAGGTCTTCGACGTACACGCACACGTGCTCGGTGGCCGGCCACTCGACCCGATGCTCGCCAGGTAATGCCGCTGTATCGGGAGCTGGACGGCGTCGGCAGCCGCGGTGTCCGACTGCTGGTGCTCTCCGCCATGGGCGCCGTGCTGCTGGTGTTGTCGAGCTGCCTACTACTGCCTTCTCTCGCGTACCTCTCCATCTGGCACCCGGTCTGGCTCGGCGACAAGTGGATCTACCACCTCCGGGAACACGACTCGGACGGTGTCGAACTCTGGCGGCAGTAGCCTCGCGGTTCGCAGGATCGGACGGCTGCGGGCGCTGGGCGACCTCGCCGTGGCGCCGGACGGCAGGCGGCTCGCCGTGACGTTCAACGAGAGTCGTGGCCCAGGTGTGCTGATGGTCGACACCGGCAGCGGCGATTCAACAGTGCTGGTGACGGAACCGGAGGCGTACGACCCGGCGTTCGCGCCCGACGGCAGGGGTCTGGCGTACGTGAAGAGTCTCCACGAGATCGTCGTGGTCGATGTGGACAGGGATTGACGGAGCGGTCGCTCCGGTCGAGTCGGGTTCGTCCAAAGTCGGAGTCGGGCATTGGCGACAGAGAGGCAGAACGGCATTTCCCGCAGCGCTCGTCAAGGGGCCGGGAGGCCGGGGTTCGCAGTGGTGTGAGAATGGTTGCCAGGGCTCGGGCCAAGATTGTGGCGGATTTCTCATAATGATTGCACAGGGGTCCGACACCACACAGGACATGGTCTCGCAGTGTCCGTGCCATGCCCAGA
The DNA here is from genome assembly GCA_050701795.1 of Micromonosporaceae bacterium. Taxonomy (GTDB): domain Bacteria; phylum Actinomycetota; class Actinomycetes; order Mycobacteriales; family Micromonosporaceae; genus WHSM01. The sequence goes on along the minus strand of JBOGDK010000095.1, from coordinate 10,961 downwards.
AAGTGCCAGCTGACCTGCAGAAACAGTTCCCGGCAGGTGGGCCTCCGAGGCCCGCTCCCGCTTCTCGCGATACGAGAAGCAAACCCCGTCCATGCCGCGTCACGGAACGGTAGGCGACTGCTCCGGCAATTACGGAAACCGGCAGCTGACTTCTCGTTCCATTCAATTGACCAGGCGGCACGGCCTTCCTAGCGTGGGGCGCGGATCACGACTGACAACGCGCGCCGTTGCGGCGAAGAGAGGGCATTGGATGGCGATCACACGCGTACGGGCCCGTTTCCTGGAGGCCACACCAGAAGCCGGTGTGGTGTTCGGCGCCGGCGACTTCCGTACCTACAGCATGGTGCTCGTCGAGGTGCACGACGACTCCGGTCACGTCGGCTACGGCGAGGCGCTCGCGCGCCGGGGCGGCGCTATGACCGCCACCGCGGTCGAGTCGCTGCTCGCCCCGACTCTGGTGGGCGAGGACCCGTGGAACATCGAAGGTCTGTGGGTACGGATGGTGCGGCAGCTCCGTCCCTGGGGTCACGTCTCGGGTGTGGTGATGGAGGCCGTCAGCGGCGTGGACACCGCGCTGTGGGACCTGCTCGGCAAGCGGGAGAACCGCCCGGTATGGCAACTGCTCACCGGCGCCGGCCGGCGCCAGGTACCCGTCTATGCGTCGTCGGTGTACATCGCGGACGTCGACACCATGGTCCGTGAGGCGGTGCAGCAACAGAAGCAGGGCTTCACCCGGCTGAAGGTCAAGATCGGACGCAGCCCCGACGAGGGTGGGCAGAACGTGGACCTCACCGCTCTGCGGGAGATCCGGCGTGCCGTCGGTGACGAACTGGTGCTCGTGGTCGACTCCAACGGCGCGTACGACGCCGCGGCCGCGATCAGGATGGGACGGGCGATGGAGGACATCGACATCCGGTGGTTCGAGGAGCCGGTGCCGATGGACGACCTCGGTGGCTACGAGCAGGTGCACCGGATGACGTCGACCCCGTTGGCGCGAGGGGAGACCGACTTCGGGATCTTCACGATGCGGGACGTGATCGAACGCCGGCTGATCGACGTGGTGCAGCCGGACCTCGGGCGCTGCGGCGGGGTGACAGGCGCCCGCCATGTCTGGACGCTGGCGTACGCGCACAACCTGGCGTTCGCGCCGCACACCGGGTTCTCCGGCGGGGTGTCGCAACTGGCCGCGATCCATGTCGCTGCGGCGGCGCCGAGCCTGCTCGCCCTGGAGTACATGTTCATCGACAACCCGTGCCGGGAGATCTTCGTCGGTGGTTATCCCCGGGCCGACGGCGGCGTACTGGCCGTGCCGGATGGCCCCGGGCTCGGCCTCGACATCGACCTCGACACCGTCGACCGGTACGCCGTGAGCAGCACCGCGGCACCCTGACGCCGTGGCAGAGCATCCGGAAGCATGCCGAACTCGCCGGAAGTCGAACTCGCCCCGACAAGCCCGTCGGTGGACGCCGTCCGCCGCCAGACACCGTCCCCGCCCGACCAGGAGGAACCGTGGTAGCCGTCACCGCTGTCGAGGCGTGCACCGTACGAATTCCGTTGCCCAGCCCGCTCGCCTTCTCCACCAGGGCGGTCGTCGCCCGGGACTACACATTGGTGCGGGTCACGTCCGATGAAGGCGTGGTCGGGATCGGGTTCAACTACGCCGGCAGCAGCGGCGGTGAGCTGGTCAGCGCCGCGGTCCGCGACCTGCTCGCCCCCGTCGTGGTCGGGGAGGACCCGTACCGGGTGGAGGGCCTGTGGCAGGAGATGTACCAGGAGGCGCTGCTGCACGGCCGGGTCGGTGCGGCGGTACGCGCGCTGAGCGCCGTCGACATCGCGCTGTGGGACCACAACGCGAGGGCGGTGGGCCTTCCGCTGTGGAAGCTGCTGGGTGGATTCCACTCCGAGACCGTCCCCGCGTACGCCAGCGGTGGCTACTACCTCGACGGCAAGACACCGGAGCACCTGGCGGACGAGGTGCGAGGCTACGTCGACCTCGGCTTCCGCGCGGTGAAGATCAAGGTGGGCAGGCTGGAGCCCGCTGGTGACGAGGAGCGGTTGGCGGCGGTTCGCGACGCCGTCGGGCCGGACGTGCTGGTGATGCTGGACGCGAACAACGCGTGGCGGGACCTGCCCACCGCACTACGGGCGGTACGCCGCTTCGAGCCGTACGACCCGTACTGGATCGAGGAGCCGTTCGGGCCGGACGACATCGACAACCATGCCCGACTGGCGCGGGCGACCCCCGTACCGGTGGCGACGGGCGAGATCGAGGCGGGACGGTGGCGGCACAAGGAGTTGCTGGAGAAGGAGGCGGCGAGCGTTCTGCAGACCGACGCCGCGGTGGCCGGTGGGGTGACGGAGTGGCGCCGGATCGCCGCCACCGCCGCCAGCTACGGGGTCCCGATGGCCCCGCACTGGTTCCACGACCTGCATGTGCACCTTGTCGGGGCGACCCCCAACTCACTGTTCGTCGAGTACTTCCACGGCAGCGCGGTGCTCAACTTCCGGGACGTCATCGACCGGCACCTCGAGATCCGGGACGGTCGGCTGGTGCTCCCGACCACGCCTGGGCTGGGCTTCGGTTGGGACCCCGACGCGGTCGCCAGATACCAGGTCACCCCGTGGCGGTGAACGCGTCCAGGGCGCGTCAGGAGGGCAGTGAATCATGAGCCAGCACCCCACAACGGGCAACGGCGCGAACCCCACGGCGGACTCGACGGCGGGCAATGGCGCAGGCCCCACGGCCGGCACCGGGGCACTGACCTGGGTCAGTGTCCGTACCGCCAGCGGCGAGGAACCAGCGGTACGGGACCCCGGACGGGGTGTCTGCCTGGTGCGCGACCTGATCCCGGACTTCGGCGGCGGCCTGATCGATGTGATGACCGGCCCCCGACGGGACGAGATCCTGCGGCGCGCCGCGGACGCTGACGACGGGCGGTTCCTGGCGCCGGACACGGTGAGTTGGGCACCGCCGTACCGGGACCCGCCGATCATCTGGGGGATCGGACTGAACTACGTCGACCACGCCGCCGACCTGTCGGAGGTGGTGCCGGACGAACCGGCGTCGTTCCTGAAGGGGCGACACACGATCATCGGCCCGGGGGATCCCATCACGGTGCCGCCGCAGAGCCAGCGGACCACCGCCGAGGCCGAGCTCGGGCTGGTGGTGGGACGTCGTTGCCGGAACATCGAACCGGAGCAGGCGATGGACCACATCGCTGGATTCACCACGGTTCTGGATCAGACCGCCGAAGACATCCTGGCGCGCAATCCCCGGTTTCTCACCCGTTCGAAGAACTTCCCCGGGTTCTTCTCGTTCGGTCCCGAAATCATTCCCGTCTCGTCACTGCTTCGCCGGTACGGTGCATTGTCTGAGGTGAAAGTGGCGACGGTAATCAACGGTACGGTGCACCGCGACAACACGGTTTCCCGGATGCGCTACAGCCCGGAGTTTCTGTTGAGTTTCCACAGCAAGGTGATGGAACTGCCACCGGGCGCCATCATTTCGACCGGAACTCCCGGCGCCAGGGTGATCGGAAGCGGAGACGTGGTGGAGTGCCGGATCGAAGGCTTCCTGCCGTTGCGGAATCCGGTGCGCTGACCGGCCGAGAGGAGAGGTTCACATGGATCTTGGAATTCGCAGACGTACCGCCGTGGTGTTCGGCGCCACGGGCGGACTCGGGGGCGCCATCGCGACGAGTCTGGCTGCCGAAGGCGTCAACCTCGTGCTCTGTGCCCGGGACCCGGACCGGCTTCGCGCGAAGGCCCAGGAGATGGTCGCGCTGGGCGTACGGGCGACACCCTTGCCGTGGGACCTGTCCGAGCCGTCCGCGCTCGACGGGAAGGTCGCCACCGTCACCGCGGAGGTCGGCGACGTGGACATCCTGGTCAATGTCACCGGCGGCCCGCCGCCGACTCCCGCGGCGGGCCAGCCCGTCCAGGTGTGGCAGGCCCAGTTCTCCTCGATGGTGCTGTCGGTGATCGCGGTGACCGACGCGTTCCTGCCAGGGATGCGGCGGCGAGGCTGGGGCCGGGTGATCACGGTGGCCTCGTCGGGGGTGGTGGCGCCGATTCCGAACCTCGGCATCTCCAACACGCTGCGCGCGTCCCTGGTGGGGTGGTCGAAGACGCTCGCCGGGGAGGTGGGCCCGGACGGGGTGACCTGCAACGTTGTGGCGCCGGGCAGGATCGCGACCGGTCGGGTGCGGTCTCTTGACGCCGCGAAAGCGGAGCGTAACGGTCAGACCGCCGAGGAGGTACGGGGATCCAGCGAAGCCGGTATCCCGCTGCGCCGCTACGGAGACCCGGCTGAGTTCGGTGACGTGGTGGCATTCCTCTCCAGCGAGCGCGCCGGGTACGTCACCGGCTCGACGGTCCGGGTCGACGGCGGTTACATTCCGTCAATCTGACCCGCTGGACGGAGACGGTGAATCATGGTGGAGCGCACCTACCGGATCACGGCGCTGGAGCGCGGGCTGAAGGTGCTGGCGACCTTCGGCCCACAGCGGCGCGCGCTGGGGCCGAGCGAGGTGTCCAGGCTCACCGGTATCCCGGTGTCGACGGCGTACCGGATCCTGCGAACCCTGCAGGACAGCGGCTACCTTGAGCAGCTCGACAACGGCGACTTCACACCGGGTGTCGCGGTACTGAAGTTGGGGTTCGCGGCGCTGCAGAACGACGGGGTCGTGGAGGCGGCACGTGGGCCGCTGCACGAGCTGTACGTGGAGACCGGCGAGACCGTCAATCTCGCGGTGCTCTCCGGTGCCCATGTGCTGTACCTGCTGCGCTACAAGACAGCCCACTACGTGATCGGGAACGTCTCGGTGGGGGCCACCTTGCCGGCGACCTGTACCGGGCTGGGCAAGACCCTGCTGTCCACCCTCTCGGCCGACGAGCTTGACCGGACACTCGCACAGGTCGACCTCGGCGCCTCGGGAGTGGGACCCAACGCGCATCGCGACCCCGACGAGTTGCGCCGGGATCTGGCGATCACCGCCGAGCGCGGCTGGGGCATGCAGGACCAGGAGGTGGCGTACGGTCTGCGCTCCATCGCCGTACCGGTCCGGAGTCTGGAGGGCGTCGTCGCGGCGGTCGGGGTGTCGGTGGAAGGTGCCCGATGGCCGACCCAGCGGATGATCGATGAACTTGTCGGCCCGCTGACCACTGCCGCCCAGAAGATTTCAGTACGACTGGGTTACCTGGAAGGCGTTACACCTGCCCGGTGAATGGAATAGCTGACTTTACCTTTTCACGCTGCGGGAAACGCTGTCTGAATTGAAAAGCTCCGAACAATCTTCTCGTGATATCGCGTAATGGAGATATTGACGTGTGTGCGCCGGCGTACCTACGTTTTGTTTTCACGACGTAAACGTGGCTTCAATCATTAAGATGTGCCATCCCTGATGAGAGGTGCACCGCAATGGCGACGGAGACCAGGGGGACCACGGCGGACAAGCCGCCAGGCGACGATCCGTACGAGCTCCGCCCTGACGCGGTGATGGACCCGCCCAGGACCTTTTCAGGCCGTCTGAAGATGATCGGGCCGGGCATGGTCACCTCCGCCGCGGTGATCGGATCCGGCGAGCTGATCGTCACCACGTCATTGGGTGCTCAGGTCGGGTTCGCGCTGCTGTGGCTGATCATCATTTCCACACTGGTGAAGGTGTGGGTGCAGATCGAGTACGCCCAGTGGACGATCCTCACCGGGAAGACCGCGATCGACGGCTACAGCGAGATCGGCCCGCGCTTCAAGGGGCTCGGCGTCATCAACATGCTGTGGATCGTCAATGAGCTGCCGAAGCTGATCCAACGCGCGGGCGTGGTCGGTGGCAGCGCGGCCGCGATGAGTCTCGCGTTCCCGGTGTTCGGTGCCCCGTTGAGTACCGGGTCGATGACGTTCTGGGTGATCGCGATCGTGGTCACTGTGGTCGCGTTCCTGGTCTCGAACCGCTACGGGATGATCGAGAAGGTCGCGACCGCGGCGATCCTGGTGCTGGTCGGGGTCACCCTGCTGCTGGCGCTCGGGTTGCCGCTGACCCCGTTCGGCTACCAGGGGTCGGACATCGCGGAGGGCTTGAGCTTCCAGATCCCGGCCGGAGGCATCGGCATCGCCCTGGCGATGTTCGGGCTGACCGGCTTCACCGCGCCGGAGATCAACAGCTACGGCTACTGGTGCCTGGAGAAGGGGTACGCGCGCTGGACCGGTCCGCGGGACGGCACGGAGGAGCGGGCACGTCGGGCCGAAGGCTGGATCCGGGTGATGCGGGTCGACACCGGGCTGGCGTGGGTGGTCATGACGGTCTGCACGATGAGCTTCTACGTGATGGGCGCCGCGGTGCTGCACCCGCAGGGCCTGGTGGTCGAAGGCAACGAGCTGATCCAGACGCTGTCCCGGATGTACACCGACACCATGGGCGCCTGGGCTGGCCCGCTGTTCCTGCTCGCCGCCGTGCTGACTCTCGGCTCCACGACGCTGGCGGTCGGCGGTGCGATGCCGCGGCTGTGGACCAACACCATGGGGCTGATGGGTCTGGTCAACTGGCGGGACCGCGACGCCCGCGACCGCTGGATCCGGATCTTCACGGTGCTGCTGCCGACTCTCTGGGGTCTGTCGTTCCTGCTGGTCCGGGAACCCGTACTCATGATCCAGATCGGTGGTATCGCGGACGGGTTGTTCCTGATGGCGATGGTGGTGGCGATCTGGCGGCTGCGCTCCCGGGAGGTCGAGCGACGGTTCCGGCGCGGCAGCTTCTGGACGATCGCACTGTTGATCAGCAGCGTGTCGATCCTGTGGATCGGTGTCGCCGGGGTGCTGGAGGTCTTCGGCGTCACCTTCTGAGTTGGGTAGCGTGCTGCCTGGTGACGGATACCCGATGGGGAGGCGCGCATGAGCCGGGTGGACAAGCAGTTGGAGCGGTTGGCCAGGCAGCGGCAGAAAGATCACCGCGTACCGGCGGTCCAGGTCGCGCTGCAGCGCGCCGACCGTCCACTCTGGACTTTCCAGGTGGGTACGGCGGGCCCCGGCGCCGAACTCGGCCCCGATACCCAGTTCCGGATCGGCTCGGTGACCAAGACCTTCACCGCTGTGATGCTCCTGCAGTGCCGGGACGAGGGGCTGCTCGACCTGGACGACCCGGTGGCGGCCCACCTTCCGGTGCCGGAGCACGGCGATCTGACGTTGCGCCGGTTGCTCAGCCACACGTCCGGACTGCAACGCGAGCCGTACGGGGATCTCTGGGACACCCTGGCAACCCCGGGCGTCGACCAGGTGCTCGCCGAACTGCGTCACGCCGAGCGGGTGTTGCCGCCCGCCCGCAGGTTCCACTACTCGAATCTCGGGTTCGCGCTGCTGGGCCAGGTGGTCGCCGAGAAGCGGGGCGGCCGCTGGGAGGAGCTGGTGGCCGACAAGGTGCTGGCCCCGCTGGGACTGACCGGTACGACGGTGAAGCCGACCGATCGTGCCGCTACCGGATACCTGGTGGACGCGTACTCCGACCACGTTCGGGCGGAGCCGGTGACCGACCTGGGGGCGATCGGGCCCGCCGCCGAGCTGTGGGGCACCGCGACCGACATGGCCCGCTGGGCGGCCTTCCTGGCCGATCCGGCGACGGTCGACCCGGATGGTCGGATCCTCGCGGCGGAGACGGTCCAGGAGATGTGCTTCCCGTTGACCGTACGGGACCAGGACGTATGGCGTTCCGGGTTCGGGCTCGGCCTGATCCTGATGCCGCGTGAGGGGCGGGTCGTCGACGTCGGCCACGGCGGGGCGATGCCAGGGTTCCTCGCCGAGGTGTTCGGCAGGCGGGGCCCCGGTGTGCCGGTCGCCACCGGCGCAGCGGTGCTGCTGTCGTCCGGCACCGCGTCGGGGGCGATGGATCTCAGCCACGACCTGCTGGACGCCGCGTTGTCCGGCGATCCGCCGGAGATCGCACCCTGGGTCCCGGGCGAGCCGGCGCCGGAGGCGTACCGCAGCGTGCTCGGGCGTTGGTGGGGCGAGGGCTTCGAGTACGTCTTCGCCTGGCGCAACGGACGTCTGGAGGCGCAGGCGTGCGACGCCGCCGAGGGCACCCCGCCAGCGGTGTTCGCGCCAGAGGGGGCGGACCTGCTCCGTACCGTGTTCGGCCGTGAGGTGGGGGAGCGGTTGCGGCTGTCCCGCGACGGCTCCGGCCAGGTGGTACGGATGCACTGGGCCACCTACCGGTTCACCCGTGGCCAGGAGACCTTCGACAGGCGCTCCCCGTCGGAGCCGTGATCGGGAGGATCTTGACCAGGTGGGCGGCGTCGGGAAGCCTGGACGGGTTGTCCACTTTCACCAGAAAGGCGCCCTGCCGATGCGGCTACGACCAGGTATCCAGTTTCGTCCCACGATCAGCCAGTGGGCGTGGGGTCTGGTCGGCCTGGCGTTGCTCGTCGTGATCTGCCTGGCGGCGTACCGGAATCTGGCCGACATCTTCAACTCGCAGAAGGACTTCGTCGTTGGCTCCCTGTTCTCGCTGACCGGGTTCTGCTTCGCGAAGGCGCTGACCCGCACCAGGGGGCAGCGGGCGCTCGAGGCGTTGCGGGACGAGGGGGTCTTCGAGCACATCTCCCTGGTCGACCGGAATGTCCGGGCAGCCACCGAACGGCTCAGCGAGTACCACGACCTGGAGTGCCGCGGGTTGGAGTTCTACCGCAACGCGGGGCTGCTCCGGGTCGTGCTCGACGACCTCGACAAGTCCGCTGCCAACCTGGTCGACCTGCGCCGGGCGCTCGGGGTCGAGGTGGTGCCGGAGAATCACATCAGCTCCGACATCCGGCTCCACCTGGTCTCGATCCGCCGGAACCTGCGGGAAGGTCTGGTACGCCGGGATCAGGCGTACGAGTGGTTTCAGACCCGGCTGGACCGTTCCGACCGGGAGTCCTGGGACCTGTTCGCGGTGATGACCTCGGACATCCAGAAGGCGTCACTGAGCATGGACGCGCTGCTCAGTCAGTACGTCGCGTACCCGCCTGCGGAGTACGTACGGACGATCCGTGGCTACCTGCGGGCAGCGTCCCAGCGGGAGCAGGAGTTCCGTTCAGCCGTGGACTCGGTGCCGCGGATCTTCGACGTGATGTCCCAGGACATCCAGCAGGCCGTCGAAGACCTGGAGACGGTGGAGCAGCGGCTGCACACGGGGGAGCTCTCGGCGCGCGAGGCGGTCGCGGCCAGCTGACGGCGGGCAGCCCGTCACCGGCTGTCGGGTCGCCAGTCGGAGCGGCGCAGCTCGTACTCCACCTCACCGTGCTCGGTGCCCGGGATCGGGTTCTTGAAGTGCTGGTGGAACGTGCGTACGTAGCGCAGACCGGACTTTTCCATCACCCGCCGCGATCCGGTGTTGACGTACATCGTCTCGGCGTACACCCGTGAGACGCCCAGCTTGGCGAAGGCGTGGTCGACCAACGCGCGGGACCCTTCGGTGGCGTACCCGCTGCCCCAGGCGAAGCGCCGCAGCCGATACCCCAGCTCGACATCGCCCGGGTCATCACCGGGCTCCACCGAAAGGGCGAACCAGCCGAGAAACTCTCCGGACGCCTTGTCGACGGCGGCCCAGAACTGGTCGGGATGGTCGATGAACCGGGGGAGCACCCTGCTGGTGATCTTCTCCCGCGATGTCGGTTTCCCGCCTGTGAGGTAACGCATCACTTCCGGGTCACTGTCAAGATCGACCAGGTTGTCCAGATCCGCATCGGTGAACCGGCGCAGCAGCAGCCGGTCGGTCTCCAGAGAGCTCTCCACAGGGCCATCCTGGGCGGGCTCGGGCGACGCGCCAAGCGGATTATCGCTGGCGCTTTTGGTCGACTGCGCGGATACCATGGACGGACCAACGCCAGCCGTGTGCCACGGCGCGGTACAAGATCGAGAGCAGGTGGATCGAGGCCCCAGGGCCGGCCTATGACCGAACGAGCCAGCGGGAATCCGCGCCACAGCCCGCGCACCAGGGCGCAGACCAAGATCACGGTCCCCGACCCGCACACCATGGTGAGCCTGCTCGGTCCGGGCGACGAGGTCCTCAAGTTGATCGAGGAACACCTCAACAGCGACGTGCACGTACGCGGCAACGAGATCACGTTGACCGGCGAGGCCAGTGACAACGCCACCGGCGAGAAGCTGTTCGCCGAGCTTGTCGAGCTGATCGACAAGGGGGAGACGCTGACCGCCGACGCGGTACGCCGCACCATCGCGATGCTCGCCTCGAACTCCGACGAGCGCCCCGCCGACGTGCTGACCCTCAACATCCTGTCCCGGCGCGGCCGTACCATCCGCCCGAAGACGCTGGGTCAGAAGCGGTATGTCGACGCCATCGACGCGCACACCATCGTGTTCGGGATCGGCCCGGCCGGTACCGGGAAGACGTACCTGGCGATGGCCAAAGCGGTGCAGGCGCTGCAGGCCAAGCAGGTCACCCGGATCATCCTGACCCGTCCGGCGGTGGAGGCGGGGGAGCGGCTCGGCTACCTGCCCGGCACCCTGTACGAGAAGATCGACCCGTACCTGCGCCCGCTGTACGACGCGCTGCACGACATGGTCGACCCGGACTCGATCCCCCGCCTGATCTCCAACGGCACGATCGAAGTCGCGCCCCTCGCATACATGCGTGGAAGGACCTTGAATGACGCGTTCATCGTCCTCGACGAGGCGCAGAACACCACCGCCGAGCAGATGAAGATGTTCCTGACCCGGCTCGGGTTCGGCTCGCAGATCGTGGTGACCGGGGACATCACCCAGATCGACCTGCCCGGCGGTGCCACCAGTGGCCTGCGGATCGTGCGCGACATCCTCGGTGAGGTCGACGATGTCCACTTCTCGTCGCTGACCAGCTCGGACGTGGTACGCCACCGCCTGGTGACCGACATCGTGGACGCGTACGAACGATGGGACGCCAACCAGACCGACCGTGGGCCGCATCCGGTGCCGAACCGCCGGTCCGGCCGGCGGCGCT
>JBOGDK010000094.1:0-13518 GCA_050701795.1 Micromonosporaceae bacterium | reverse complement strand
TGGAACGCTGCGCTCCGGTGATCACGGCGCCCGCCTCCCACGTGGCCGGGCTGCACGTCTTCACGTTCAACCAGGTCACCGAGACCGAGCGCTGGCGCGCCTCGCTGACGCACGCTCACGCCACCCCCGCCTAAGGGCAACCTCACCTGACCGCATCGCGCCCTCGCACCCTTTCGCCCGCCCTGCCGGCGCCATGATCGCCGCTGGTTACCGGAAACCAGCGGGTTCAGGGCGGGTTGATACAGCTAGATTTCGGTTACCTGCGTGGATCATGGACGTCAGGCTGCCGGTACGGCGCGGCCGATCAGCCCGGCGAGCTCGCGCTCCAACAACTGGTCGCCCACATCGATCGTCTCCAGCGGCAGCCCGATCGCGTCCGCGGCGGCCTGCGCTTGCCGTCGCAGGTCGTCGGTGGGGTGCTGGGCGAGCCACACCATCCGCTGGTAGTGCCCGAAGTAGTCGTCCCGAAGCTGCGGATACCTGTCCAGACCCAGCTCGGCGAGGACGGTACGACGGAACGACCGCACCAGGAAGTCGGTGAGTACGTACGTGCCGGGCTCGTCGTCGAGCAGCTGCTTCATCCGCGCTACGCCCGCGAACACGTCGTAGCAGTGCGAACCCGCCAGGCGGGGCATCCCGAGCCGTTCGCAGACCGCGTCGAGGGCGCCGTACGTGCCGCAGTCGGCGTACCCGACCGTGACGGTGGCGTACCGGTCCCGGAGCTGGCCGGCGAGCGCCTCCACGAGCGGGGCGATCCGTTCCGGATGGTTGTGCAACAGCGGCGGCAATGGGTGTACGTCCACCGGCCAGCCGTGGCGCGCCGCGATCTCCGAGACGTGCTGCGCCAGCGCGCCGCACGCGATCACCGCGACCCGGTCGCGGTGATCGCTGCCGCCGGCGAGCCGCTCGAGGGCCGCGACGGCGAGTTGCTCAGGGGTCGCGACGGCGGCTCCCGCCGGCTCAGGCGGGGAAGGCGAGGTTGTCCACGAAACGGTCATTGAAGTCGGCCCGATCGGAGAGTTCCACGTACCGCACCTCGTCAAGGAGGGTGGCCGCACCGGCGCGTTCCCGTACGCTCAGCAGCGCCATTTTGGCCCCCTCACCTGCGACGTTACCGGCGCTGACGATGCGTAGCAGGGGAAGTGCCGGGACCAGGCCGATGCGTACCGCGCTGCCGGCGGACAGGTAGCTGCCGAACGAGCCGGCGAGCAGCACCTGCTGAACCTCCCCGGGTTCCACGCCCAGCTCCTCCAGCAGCAGCGACCATCCGGTGGCGATCGCCGCCTTCGCGAACTGCAGCTCCCGTACGTCCCGCTGCGAGAGGTAGACGGCGTCGTTGACGTCGCCCGGCTCGCCGGTCCAGGCCAGGACGAACACCCGTTCGCCGTGTACCTCGCTGAACCGGTCCGCCAGGGTGGGCGCGATCTCCCGCGCGGCGTCGCCGGTGACGAAGCGACCGGACTGGTCCAGCAGACCCGCGCCCACCATCGCCGACACCGCGTCGACCAGCCCGGACCCGCAGAGCCCCACGGGCGCCACGTCCCCGATCACCTGCAACTCCAGCGCGCCGTCAACGATGCGTACCACCTCGATCGCGCCGTCGGCGGCGCGCATCCCGCACCGGATCGCGGCGCCTTCGAACGCGGGGCCGGCGGGCGCCGCGGTGGCGAGGATCCGCTCGCCGTCGCCGAGCACGATCTCGCAGTTGGTGCCGACGTCGATGAACAGCCGCAGCCGCTTGTCCCGGTCCATCCCGGAGGCGAGCATCCCGGAGACGATGTCGCCGCCGACGTACGCGCCGAGCGCCGGGAACACCACCGCACGGGCCCTCGGGTGCACCTGCATCCCGAGGTCCGAGGCCAGCAGCGAGGGCATCGTGCGCGCCGACATCACGAACGGCGCCACCCCCAGCGGTTCCGGGTCGATGCCGAGCGCGAGGTGGATCATGGTGGCGTTGCCGGCGAGGGCGATCTCGTACACCTCGGCCGGGTCGACCCCGCCCTCCTTGCAGACGTCGCGGGTCAGCTCGTCGAGGGTGTCGTGGGCGGCGGTCTGCAGCCGCCCCAACGCCTCGGAGTCGAGCATGGTGGCGCTGATCCGGGTGATCACGTCACCGCCGTACGGCTGCTGCTTGTTGAGCATCGAGTGCACGGCGGCCGGGGTGCCGGTGGCGGTGTCGATCAGGGTGGCGACCACCGTGGTGGTGCCGAGGTCGTACGCGATCCCGTAGCGACGGGACGTGGTGTCGCCGGGCTCCACGTCGATCAGTACGTCGTCGACGACCACGGCCGTCACGGCGAAGTCGGCGGACCGGAGCACGCTCGGCAGCCGGCGCAGCGCGTACAGGTCGACGGTCAGTTCCAGGTCGTCGATCGAGGCGAGCAGCCGTTCGACGTCGCTGGCCTGGTCGGCGAGACTCGGCTCGGTCAGCTCCACGTACCGCTTCTGGATCGCCGGGCGCAGGATCACCTGGCGGCCGACCCCGACCGTGGCCGCCTTCGGCCTGGTGACCAGGGGCGGCACCTCGATGGCGAGGTCCTCGTTGGCCAGCGCCAGGCACGCCAGCCGCCAGCCGTCGGAGACCTGCTCGGCGGAGAACGCCCGGGCGTCGCTGGCCGTCGCCGGTGATGTCCCGTCGAGCAGCTTCACCTTGCATTTCTTGCAGGTGCCGTGGCCGCCGCAGGTGGAGTCCACCGCGATCCCGTGCCAACTCGCGGCGTCGAACACACTTACCCCGGGTGGTACGCGTACCTCCCGTTCCGCCGGGGTGAAGCGAAGCCGGACCCGCCCGACAGTCTCGTCGGTCACGGCTCGGTCCCCGCCTGCGCGGCTGCCTGCTGGGTGGCTGCCTGCGCGGCCTGCTTCGCCCGGTGTGCGGAGATCCAGGTGGCCCCCCACTCGTCGTTGCCGAGCAGCAGGTCGGCCGCCCTCACGGCCTCCACGACCTGGGGGGTACGCGCGTCCATGATCGCGCTGGTGAGCCCGCTCGCCGCCGCCATCCCGAGGAACGTGGCGCTCAGAGCGTGCCGTCCCGGCATCCCGAACGACACGTTCGACGCGCCGAGCGTCATGTTGACCCCGTACGCGTCCCGGATCCCGCGGATGGTCTCCAGGGTCACGTTGACGACGGTGGTGTCGGCGCCGATCGGCATCGCGAGCGGATCGATCACGATGTCCTCGATCGGGATGCCGTACTTGGCAGTGGCGACGTCGATGATCTTGCCGGTCAGGGCGATCCGGCGCTCGGCCGTCATCGGGATCTCGTCCTCGTCGTTGGGCAGCGCGATCACGGCGGCGCCGTACCGTTTGACCAGCGGGAGGATCGCTTCGAGCCGCTCGTCCTCGGCGGTCACCGAGTTCACCAGCGCTTTGCCCTGGTACGCCGCGAGCCCCGCGTCGAGCGCCTCCACCACGGAGGAGTCGATGCACAGCGGCAGGTCGGTGATGCCCTGGACCATGCGTACCGCCCGGGAGAGCAGGTCCGCCTCGTCGGTCAGCGGTACGCCCATGTTCACGTCCAGCACGTGCGCCCCGCCCTCGACCTGGGCGGACACGTCGGCCGCTATCTGGGACAGGTCCCCGGCGCGTAACTGCTCTTGGAACTTCTTCCGGCCGGTCGGGTTGATGCGTTCGCCGATGACGCAGAACGGCTGGTCAGACCCGATCGTGACGGTACGGGACGCCGATCCGAGAACGGTGTGCATTCGCGCTCCTCGATGCTGCGACGTGATGGGGCGGCGGTGTGTGGTGTGTGATCGGACCGGCATGCCGGATGTGGGTGTGGGCCAGGCCCTGGTGAACCCGGTGACCGGGACGCTCGCCGGTGGTCTTGTGGGCGTGGGGCCCTGGTCCGCGCTCAGGCGTTGGCCAGGGCCCGCTGCCGGTGCATCAGTTCCTTCGCCTTCTTCACGGTGGCGGAGGCGTCGGCGGCGTAACCGTCAGCACCGACCGCGTCGGCGTACTCCTGGGTGACGGGGGCGCCGCCGACCATCACGATGACCTGGTCCCGGAGCCCGGCCTTCTGCAGCGCGTTGATGTTCGCCTTGAACATCGGCATCGTCGTGGTGAGGAACGCCGAGAACCCGACGACATCCGGTTTGTGCTCGGCGATCGCCTCCACGAACTTCTCCGGCGCCACCTGGACCCCGAGATCGATCACGTGGAACCCGGCGCCTTCGAGCATGATGTTGACCAGGTTCTTGCCGATGTCGTGGACGTCGCCCTTCACGGTGCCCATCAGGAACGTACCGACGGTTTCGGCTCCGGTCTCGGCGAGCAGGGGCCGGAGGATCTCCAGCGCCCCGCTCATCGCCTTGCCGGCGATCAGCATCTCGGGAACGAAGAAGTCGCCGCGTTCGAACCGGGCACCGACCTCTTCCAGGGACGGGATCAGCGCCTCGAAGAGCATCGTCTCCGGTGCCATCCCGGCCGCGAGTCCCTGGTTGGTCAGCTCCAGTACGTCCGGGCGGTTGCCGACCAGCGTCTTGTCGTACAGGCCTTTGAGAATCTCGTCAGGAGTCATGCCGCGCCTTCCTTTCGCGCCTTGTTCGCCTGGTACCCAAGAAGGTGGGAGAGCGTGCGTGTCTCGACGAGCACTTGACCGGAAATCTGGTCGAGTTGCTCGTCGATCCGCGCGGTGGGGCCTGACACCGATACGGCGGCGATCACACCGCCGTCCCGGTTGCGTACCGGGGCGGCCACGGATGCCAGGCCAGGTTCCAGTTCGCCGCGGGTGACGGCGTACCCGCGGCGCACGACCTGTTCCAGGTCGCGTTCCAGGGCCGCCCGGGTGGTGATGGTGTCGGGGGTGAGGCGTTCCAGCCGGCCGCTCGGCAACGGCAGGGTGCGGTACGCGTAGAAGATCTTGCCGAGTGCCGAGCAGTGCGGCGGTGTTTCGACGTCCAGCCAGTTGGTGGCCGACAGCCGGTACGTCGAGTCGACCTGTGCCACCTGTACCACCGAGTCGCCACGGGGTACGGACAAGTTGATGGTCTCGCCCAGCGCGTCGCCGAGTCGCTGCAGGGTCGGCTCGGCCACCTGCACCAGATCGTCGACCGGGCTGTGGCGGGCGGCGTAGAGCGTGAACAGCGGTCCGGGGCGGAACGAGCCGTCCCGGTCGCGGCGTACCAGCCGGTTGCGTTCCAGGGCCTGTAGCAGACGTGAGGTCGTGGACTTCGCCAGGTCCAGCTCGTCCACCAGTGAGGTGAAGCTGCGGGGTTCCTCCGACTGGACCACAAGGGTGAGCAGGCTGGCCGCCCGGTCGATCGCCTGAGTGCCGGTCTGGGGAGCCATCAACAACCTTCCAGGGGTGTGTCGGCGAGTGAATGGAAGTTCCGTCGAAGTTCCATGATATGGAACCCAACTTCCATATCATGAGCGTACGATCTCCCGAAGAAGGCTGTCAAGACAGCGGTCAAGGGGCCGTCTGTCCAGGTCAGCGCGTTTTCGGACGGATCGGCGAAGATTGTCGGGAGGGCCTGCGAATGTTCCGTAACCAGATGCCGCGGTACGAGATCCTCTCCGCGGACGCGATGGCCGTACTCGACCGGGGATGGCGCCGGATCCTGACCGAGATCGGTGTCGAGTTCATGTCCGACCGGGCCCTGGAGCTGTACCGGAAAGCAGGTCAGACCGTCGAGGGCAACACCGTCAGGCTCGACCCCGAATTCGTGCTGGAGCAGGTGGCGAAGGCGCCGAAGGAGTTCGACGTACAGGCCCGCAACCCGGCGAACAACGTCCACATCGGCGGTGACGCGATGGCGTTCGGGGCGGTTTACGGGCCGCCCTTCGTACGGGAAGGCCAGGTCCGCCGGGACGCCACGATGGACGACTTCCGGCGGTTCAGCCAGCTCGCCCAGTCGTACCCGCAGCTCGACTCCGCCGGCGGGGTGATCTGCGAGCCCAACGACACCCCGCTGGACTCCCGCCACCTCGACATGACGTACGCCCTGCAGACCCTCACCGACAAGATCTACATGGGCAACGTGGTCTCCGGGACGAACGCCGCCGACACCATCCGGATGTCCGAGATCCTGTTCGGAGGGCGGGAGGCGATCGAGCGGACCCCGGCCACGATCTCGCTGATCAACTGCAACTCACCGCTGCGCTGGGACGACCGGATGCTCGAGGCGCAGTTCGAGTACAGCGCCGCCAACCAGGCCGTGGTACTCACCCCGTTCCTGCTGATGGGGGCGATGTCGCCGGTGTCGATCCCGGCCACCCTGGCGCAGCAGATTGCCGAGGCGCTGTCCGGGATCGCGCTCTCGCAGCTGATCCGCCCCGGGTCGCCGGTGATCTTCGGGTCGTTCCTGTCCAACATCGACATGCAGTCCGGCTCACCCTGCTTCGGCACCCCCGAGTCCGCGATCGGGCTGTACTGCACCGGCCAGATCGCCCGGCACTTCGGGCTGCCGTTCCGCTCGGGCGGCGGATTGACCTCCAGCCAGACCCCCGATGCGCAGGCCGCGTACGAGGCTCTGATGACGCTGCTCCCGACGTTCCTGTCGGGCGCCAACTGGGTGATGCACTCAGCGGGCTGGCTGGAAGGCGGGCTGGTCTCCTGTTACGAGAAGTTCGTGATCGACGTCGAGCTGCTGCGGATGCTTCAGGCCGAGTTCACGCCGCTGGAGATCGACGAGGCCTCGCTCGCCTTCGACGCCCACGTCGAGGTCGGCCACGGCGGACACTTCCTCGGCGCGGCGCACACCCTGGAACGCTTCCGTACCTGCTTCTACCGGCCGCTGCTGTCCTCATCGGCGAACTACGAGCGCTGGGTCAACACCGGCGCGCACGACGCCGCCGCACGTGCCGGCGAGATCTACCAGAAGACCCTCTCCGAGTACGAGCAGCCGCCCCTGGACGAGGCGATCCGCGCCGAGCTCGCCGAGTACGTCACCAAGCGCCGTACCGAACTGGGCGACTGACCTTCCCACCTGAGCACGGCCCACGGACGGTTGATCAACGCTGGTAACCGAAAACGAGTTGCTTTCCGCGGTGATTACGCTGGTACCCGATTACCAGCGTGGATCATGAGCGGCCTTCCGTGCAGGCCCACGTGGGGCTCGCTTGATTACTCGCCGAGGATCATGACGTAGCCGCCGGTCTCGTACACCTCCTCGACGGCGTCGAGCAGCTTGCGGGCCGCATCCGCCTCGGCGGGCGGCAGGTCCGACTCCGAGAGCACCTGCCGGAGGTGTTCGCGCACCATGCCCTGCTGGATCCGGTTGAACATCGCGTCCTGGTCTTGCTCGATGATCCGCATCACCTCACTGGTGTCGCGCATCCGCTGGGCCAGCGCCAGCAGTTCACCGTCAGGGCTGTCGCTGTACTGCCTGATGGTGGAGTGGTCCTGGTAGACGAGCCGAACCAGCAAGCTCACGCCTGTCTCCTCGCGATCGGTGTGTCAGATGGGGTACATGGTCCACACCCGGCCGTTCTTGAGGTGCACGACCTTGTACCTGCTGGTGGTCCGGCCACGAGTATCGGTCCCGATCGGCCGTCCGGCATCGCCGATCCGGTAGCACCTGCCGTCGGTCTGCTCCCTCGGTGGGAAGTCGGCCGCGTCCTCGGCGAGCTCATAGAGATCAACCTTTTCCTTGTCCCAGGTGCTGTCCCGGTCCGTGTGGTCCTTGCCGTCATCGAAGTGGCGGTCCTTCGTGTGCTGCTCGCCTTGTGGGTCCAGGAAGGGGTCGACGTCGCACTCGTTCTCGTCGCTCGGCGACGGCGACGGTGACGAGTCGCCCGGCGACGGGGTGCCGCCCGGGGTGGGCGACGGGGAGGGGTCCGGCGGGTTGCGATCCTGCTCTTCCGCCAGGTCCTTGACCATCGCCTTGATGTCGGCGGTGACCACCGCTCGGGCGACCGCGCTCACCAGCGCCCGTACGGTGTGCGTCCTGGGATTGCGGGACGGCGGGATGTAGTACCCCGCGAAGCACGACACGGACGCCGAGCCGTTCGGCTTCATCGTCTTCGTCTCGCGGCAGGTGGCCACTGGACGGCCGTCCAGCGTCATCCGGACCGTGATCGACGCGTGGACGGGCTGCTTGGCCTTCAGGTACGGGCTGCGCGACTCGACAGTGTTGGAGATGGTGGCCTTCGCGCGGCAACCGTTGGTGTTGCACGGTGACAACGTGACGGAACCGTCGAGGCCGAACCGTACCTGTGAGTCGATAGAGGACTTCAGCTCGCGGATCTTCTTGTCGAGCTTCTTGTAGAGGTCGCGGACCTCGGCGTCAGAGAGGTCCGAGAGGTCGACCTCGTAGTCGGTGCCCGCCGCCTGCACCGGTACGAACACCGGCGGTCCGGTCCGCCGGGTCGTGTGCCGGGACGACGGGGAGGGTGTGGGCTCCGTGCCGGAACGCGCGGCGACCCGTACGATCCGGCGTGGCTCGGTGGTGGTGACGTACACCCGCATGTCCGGGGTGGTCATCTCGAGGACCTCGGCGCCGTGGAGCTTCACCACGCGTCCGGGTGAGGTACGTCCCCGCTCAGCCTGCGCTCCGAGCGTCCTGGCAAGCACACCGGGAGCGAGCAGCGCGGACAGGTCGATCCCGAGGAAGTCCTTGGCCACCTTGACCCACTGCCTGCCGTACTGGGCGAGACTGTCCCGCGGTGCGCCGTGGGCACGCCAGAATTCTTCGCTGGCCCGTACGAAAGCGCGCTCACCAGTTGTCGCCAGGGCGACTTCTTCGCCGTCGATGGTCAGCGTGGCCAACGTGGAGCCTTCGTTGGTCACCGTGGCGTCAACGGTGACCCGGTCGCCGTCGGGGTCGGTGAACCATCCCCGGTAGCGCGCTCCCGGATTGCCGAGCAGGTTCACTGCGGCGGACGTCAGGCGCTCCGCGGACCGGTCGGACCCGTCGAACCTCGCGGTGACGCCGCTCCGTCCGAGAAGCGCCGCTGTCAGGGTGGCGACCACGGCGAGAACGACCAAGCAGGCCACGACGGCCACGGCCGCCAGCGGACCGCGTCCGGGGTGGGTGGGGCGGACTGGCCGGGGCGCAGGTGGCGGCGGGCTTGCCAGCAGCGGGCTTGCCGGCCGAGGGCTTCCTGGCGGGGACGGTGGGGTGGGTTGTCCAGGTACACCGTGCATGGCTCTGGCCCCTCGGCTCAGGACACGCGCGTCTGTCGGCTCAGACAGGGCGTGACGAATACGAAGAACCTCGAAAGTATGACGTGATCACGCCGATGGGGACAGGCAGTCGACTACCCGACAACTCGCCGTAAACCGCGCTCCGCCGCGCCGTCTGGCACCCGCGTCGGAGGAGGCTGGCAGCACAGTCGTACCGCTCTGTTGCGGGGGGTGGAGAACGGTCAGGCGGGGGCGTGGGTGGCCAGCCGGTGCGGCTCGTGCGTTTCGGGCCGTACGAGCAATGTCCCGCAGTGGCACGCTAGAGGCACGGCTACCGCAACCGGAGGGACATCATGGGATCCCTGCTACGTAAGCTCACGCGATTCCTCCAGAGCCCGCAAGGGCGGCAGGCAACCGACAAGGGGCGACGCTATCTGGCTCGTCCGGACGTGCAGCACAAGCTGCGTGGCCTGCTGGGTCGGCTGGGTGGTCGGCGCGGCACGCGCTGACCGGCGGCACCGGGCCTCGTATGCCGGGTGTCTCAGCGGAAGACCACCGTACGGTTGCCGTTGAGCAGGACGCGGTGCTCGGCATGCCACTGCACCGCGCGCGCGAGCACCAGGCACTCCACGTCCCGTCCCGCGGCGACGAACTGGTCCGGTGTGAGGTTGTGGTCGACCCGGATCACGTCCTGCTCGATGACGGGGCCTTCGTCGAGGTCGCCGGTGACGTAGTGAGCGGTGGCCCCGACCAGCTTGACGCCGCGTTCGTGTGCCTGGTGGTACGGCCGGGCCCCCTTGAAGCTGGGCAGGAACGAGTGGTGGATGTTGATCGCCCGGCCCTCGAGCTGCTTGCACAGATCGTCGGAGAGGATCTGCATGTAGCGGGCGAGCACCACCAGCTCCACGTCGAGATCCCGTACCAGGTGAAGCAGTTGGGCTTCGGCTTCTGACTTGGTCTCCGCCGTCACCGGTACGTGGTGGAAACCGACGTCGTACCGGTCGGCGAACTCGGCGGCGTCGGGGTGGTTGGAGGCGATGCCGGCGATGTCGATCGGCAGCGATCCGGTGCGCCACCGGAACAGCAGATCGTTGAGGCAGTGCCCGAGCTTGGAGACCATGATCAGAGTCCGGGTACGGGCGGCCTGCGGCGTCAGGCGCCACGTCATCTGGAAGGACTCGGCCACCCAGGAGAAGCCGCGCCGCAGCTCGTCGAGGGTGACGTCGGGGTCGAGGATCTCGAAGTGCACCCGCATGAAGAACCGGTCTTCACCGCGGTCGTCGTACTGCTGGCTGGCCAGGATGTTTCCGGAGTGTTGCACCAGGAAGCTGGAGACGGCGTACACGATGCCGGGTTTGTCGGGGCAGATGATCGTGAGGATGAACTCCTGGGTGCGGTCAGGTCGCGCCACCGGTGTCCCCCTCGCCTGCGTGTTGCGATTAACACAACAACGAGCTTGATACGCAACAGCATGCGGGCCGATTGCCAGTCTCGTCAAGCCGGGTGTCGTGCATTACTGTTCCGTCATGAGCAACGGCAGATCGGGTGGTACGGCGGACGCCTCACCGGTGCAGTCGGTGGATCGGGCGGTGACCGTACTGGAGATCCTGGCGCGCGAGGGCGAGGCCGGGGTCACCGAGATCGCCAAGGAGATCGGGGTCCACAAATCGACGGCGTTCCGGCTGGTCGCCGCGCTGGAGGCGCGTGACCTCGTGGAACAGAACGCCGAGCGGGGCAAGTACCGGCTCGGGGTCGGGATCGTACGGCTCGCCGGTGCCACCGCGGCCCGGCTCGACCTGGTGCAGGAGAGCCGGCCGGTATGCCGTGCGCTGGCCACCGAGACCGGAGAGACGGTCAACATCGTGGTGGTCTCGGACCGGGCGGCGCTCTACCTCGACCAGGTCGCCGGGTCGTCGGCGTTGCAGCCGCACAACTGGGTGGGGCAGCGGCTGCCGTTGCACGCCACCTCCAACGGCAAGGCGCTACTGGCATTCCGTACCGGTGACGAGCGGCTCTCGGAGCTGCTGCCGACGCCCCTGAAGCGGTACACCGACCACACGGTCACCAGCCTGCGCGCCCTGGATGCGGAGTTGCAGGAGGTCCGCAGGCGCGGGTACGCGGTCGCGGCGGATGAGTTGGAGATCGGCCTGACCGCCATCGGCGCCCCGGTACGCAACGCCGCCGGGGACTGCGTCGCGTCGCTGTCCGCGTCCGGCCCCAGTTTCCGGTTGGACGCCGACCGGGTGGCCGAGGTGGCTCACGCGGTACGGCTCGCGGCCGCCGAGGTCTCCCGCCGTCTGGGGTGGCACCCCCTCCCATGATCGTGGCGACCACCGTGCCCCCATCGGGGTGTCGTGGACGCCATGATCACGGGGGAGGGGAGCCGGGCCGGCAGCACCCTTGACAGTGGCCCGACTCGCGCCGAGACTGTTGCGTATGCCCCATTGAGTTGCGAATAGAGCAACTGAAGGGAGTCGCTGTGACAGTCCCACGGGTCGTCATCATCGGAGCCGGCGTCGTCGGTGCGGCACTCGCCGACGAGCTGTCGGCACGCGGCTGGACCGACATCACCGTGCTCGACCAGGGACCGCTGTACGCCACCGGCGGCTCCAGCTCGCACGCCCCTGGCCTGGTGTTCCAGTGCAACGGCTCGAAGACGATGACCGAGCTGGCCCGGTACACCGTGGAGAAGCTGACCGCGCTGGAGCTTGACGGGGCGCCGTGCTTCATGCCGGTGGGCGGCCTGGAGATCGCCACCAACGAAGACCGGCTCGAAGAGTTGCACCGCCGCCACGGCTGGCTCACCTGCTGGGGGGTCGAGTCGCGCGTGGTCTCCCCGGAGGAGTGCGTCAAGCTGCACTCGATGCTCAACCCGGACCTGGTGCTCGGCGGACTTCACACCCCGACCGACGGGCTCGCCGTGTCGCTGAACGCGGTCGCCGCGCAGGCCCGCGCCGCTCAGGAGCGGGGCGTACGGTTCCTGCCGTACCACGAGGTGCTCGACGTGGTGACCCGTGGTGGGCGGGTCACCGGGGTACGGACCAACCGGGGGCAGTTCCTCGCCGACGTCGTGGTCTGCTGCGCCGGGATCTGGGGCCCGAAGCTGGCCCGGATGGTGGGCACGCCGCTGCCGCTCACCCCGCTCGCGCACCAGCTCGCCTGGACCACGCCGGTGCCCGAGTTGGCTGGTCAGACCGCCGACGCGGTACGCCCGATCATCCGGCACCAGGGACACGACCTGTACTACCGGGAACGCGGCGACACCTTCGGGGTCGGCTGGTACGGCCACCGGCCACTCCCGATCACCGCCGACGACATCCTCCGGTACGACCAGGCGAAGATCATGCCGTCGATGCTGGAGTTCACCCCCGAAGACTTCGCTCCGGCGTGGGAGGAGTCGCGGCGGCTGTTCCCGGGACTGGCCGACACGGAGATCGCCGAGGGGATGAACGGGCTGTTCTCGTTCACCACCGACAACATGCCGTTGCTCGGGCCGTCCAGTCAGGTCGAAGGGTTCTGGTTCGCCGAGGCGGTGTGGGTGACCCACTCCGCCGGAGTCGGTCGGGTGGTCGCCGAGTGGCTGGTCGACGGGGAGCCGTCGATCGAGCTGCACGAAGCGGACCTGAACCGGTTCGAGGCCCACCAGGTGGCGCCGGACTACGTACTGGCGCGGAGCTGCCAGAACTACGTCGAGGTGTACGACCGGATCCACCCGTTGCAGCCGATGGAGGAGCCGCGGCCACTGCGTACGACTCCCTTCCACCCGCGGCAGGTCGAGTTGGGCGGGTGCTTTCTGGAGGCGACCGGGTGGGAGCGCCCGCACTGGTACGAGTCCAACGCGTCCCTGCTGGACGGCCGCGAGATCCCGACCCCGAACGAGTGGGCCGCCCGGTACTGGTCCCCGATCGTGGGCGCCGAGGCGCAGTACACCCGGGAACACGTCGCGATATACGACATGAGCGCCCTGAAGCGGGTCGAGGTCACCGGCCGCGGAGCACTCGGCTTCCTGCAGCACCTGACCACCGGCAACCTCGACAAGAGCGTCGGGTCGGTGACGTACTGCCTGCTGCTGGACGAGCGGGGCGGGATCCGTAGCGACATCACGGTGGCCCGGCTCGACGCCACCCGGTTCCAGGTCGGGGTGAACGGCAACCTCGACCTCGACTGGTTCCAGCGGCGGCTCCCGGAGAACGTGACGGTACGCGACCTCACCGCGGGCACCTGCGGCATCGGCCTGTGGGGGCCGAAGGCCCGGGACCTGCTGCAACCGCTGACCCAGGACGATTTCTCCAACCAGGGGTTGCGGTACTTCCGGGGCCGCGAGACCTACCTCGGGATGGTGCCGGTGACCGCGCTACGACTGTCGTACGTGGGTGAGTTGGGCTGGGAGTTGTACACCACCGCCGACATGGGACCCAAGCTATGGGACACCCTGTGGCGGGCCGGTC
>JBOGDK010000093.1:0-13525 GCA_050701795.1 Micromonosporaceae bacterium | reverse complement strand
GCAACGCCTCGTCGTAGAGCGCCTGCTGATCCGCCTCCAAAGCCTCACGCACCGCGGTGCCCGCCGCGTCCATCGCCACCGGCGACTTCGTACCGTCGAACCGCCGCGCCAGCACCACATTCCCGGCAGCCAGATCACGCGGCCCGACCTCGACCCGCACCGGGTAGCCCTTCAACTCCGCATCCACCGCACGCCGGCCGAACGGGGTGTCGACCCGGTCATCGAAAGCCACCCGCACCCCGGAATCACGCAACTCCTCGTGCAACTTCCGGGCGGCCTCCACCACACCATCACCCGTCTTGACGACCATCACGCACACCTGCACCGGCGCCAACCGCGGCGGCACCCGCAGACCGTTGTCGTCCCCGTGCACCATGATCAGGCCGCCCAGCATCCGCGTCGACGTCCCCCAGGAGGTGGTCCACGCCAACTCCTGCCTCCCCTCCCGAGACAGGTAGTCGATGTCGAAAGCGCGCGCGAAATTCTGCCCCAACTCGTGGCTGGTGCCCATCTGCAGCGCCTTACCGTCCCCCGTCATCGCCTCCAGGGTGTACGTGTTCGTGGCCCCCGCGAACCGCTCCGCCGCCGTCTTGCGACCCACCACCACCGGGATCCCGAGCACATTGACCATCAGATCCTGATACGCCTCGTGCAGGATCCGCCGGGCGTACCCCCGGGCGTCGGCCTCCGTGGCATGCGCGGTGTGCCCCTCCTGCCACAGGAACTCACTGGTACGCAGGAACAACCGCGGCCGCAGCTCCCAACGCACCACGTTCGCCCACTGGTTGAGCAGCAACGGCAGATCCCGGTAGCTCTGCACCCACTTGGCCATGAACTCACCGATCACCGTCTCGCTGGTGGGACGCACCACGATCGGCTCGTCCAGTGGCTTTCCACCACCGTGGGTGACCACCGCCAATTCCGGCGAGAACCCCTCCACATGCTCAGCCTCACGGCGCAGATACGACTCCGGGATGAACAACGGGAAGTACGCGTTCTGCGCCCCCGCCGCCTTGATCCGGGCATCCATCTCCGCCTGGATCCGTTCCCAGATCGCGTAGCCGGTCGGGCGGATCACCATCGTCCCCCGCACCGGACCGTTATCAGCCAACTCGGCCTTCGCGATCACATCCTGGAACCAACGGGGATAGTCCACATCACGGGAAGTCAGCACACGCGCCATGACCGCACATCCTATGGGCACCCCACCACGCACACGCGCGGATATCGGCTCGTCGAACCACAACGGTTCAGAACTGGAGCGTCCTGCCAGCGCGAGCCGCCTCGTACGGGGTGCCGGGCCAGTACTCGATCCTGGCGCCGGCCGGGTCGAGCAGCACGGTGAGCAGGGTGCGGCACCGGTCGACCGGTGCCGCGTCCGGCTCCTCGGTGACACAGATCGGAGCGGCGGCGCGCGCGTCCCCGCACATCGCCTCCGCGACAGCCGGCAGACCGTCGCCCCGGACTCCGTGCCGTACCCGGCGCAGGTGCTCGTACCGGGCGACCGTGGTGCCGTCGTCCGGGGTCGCCTCGCCGGTACGTAACTCCGGATCCAGGAAGTGGTTGGTATGGACCAGCCAGCCGTCCGGGCCGGGTGTGACGAGCGCGGTCCCGGCGGGTGAGATCTCGATCGACCCGGCCGCGGGCGGATCGTCCGGCTCCTCGCCAACAGCCAGCACGGTGATGACAGTCGATGCGCTCACCGGAGCCGACGCGGCGATCCGGTACGCGTCCTCCACGGTGCCGGCCTCGTCCAGGATCCGTCGTGCGATCACGTGCACCGGCACGCCGCCTCCGGCGTGGTCGCCGCGGTGATGCAGGATGTTGAAGTGCGCCGCCAGGCCTCGGCTGTTCACGCCGATCTTGGCCAGCATGCCGGGCTCGGTGAAGGTCTTGACCCAGTGCCGGGGGCCGATGTCGTAGCGCCACAACAGGGCGTCGGGGGCCAGGGCGGGGTGCCAGTCCCAGGTCTGGGCCGCCAGCGTCGGGGCGGTGACCCGTACCAGGGTGGAGCACTCGCCTTGGCCGATCGGCACGGCGGCTGCCAGCACCTCGGTACGCGCGTTGAGCAGGCTCACCTCGGGTACCGTCAGTCCGGCACCGGCGGCGATCCCGCGCAACTCCTCGGCGTACTGCGGACTCCACGCCACCACCGCCTGGTACGAAGCATCCGCCACAGCGTCGGCGGTGCCGTCGTCGATCCCGAGTGCCCGGAAGTGACCCCGGTACGCCTCGACAGCGCGCCTGATCTGACCGCGAAACCGCTCGGCGAGCGCCCGGCCGCGGGTGAACGGATCGGGGGACGTGCTGTGGTACTGGTGAATCCTCACGGACGCCTCCTCGGTAGCAAAGGAACCACCCGCCGCGCGAGCGCCCGCCAGCGGCTGGGTTCACGGCGACGGGTCAGAGACCACGACACGACGGTCGTCGGGTAGCCGGCGGGTCAGGCCCTGCCGGTCGAGCAACTCCAGCAGCGGTACGGCTACCCGGCGTGTGGTCCCGAGGGCCTGCCGCGCCTCGCTGAGTGTGAACGGCTGCGCCAGCCTGGCGAGGATCCTGGCGGCATCGCCCGGCGCACCGGGTGCCAGGACGACACCACCGGTGACCCGGATCAAGGCGTTGGCCCGCGCCGCGGCGGCGATCTCGCGGGGCCCGAGCCCGAGCTCGACGAGCCGGCCCGCCTCCGGCGCGGCGAACGGATGCGCGGCAAGGTCGGCGCGTACCGCGTCGACACCCTGCCGGACAGCGTCGGGGAGGCCGGACGGTACGCCGATCCGGCCTTCGGAGGCGGCCAGGGGCGGCTCGACGAGCGCCTCCACCAGGGCCCGCTCGGGTAGGCCGAGCGCCTGCCGCAGCACCTCCACAGGCACCGCGCTGTCGAGTGGATGCTCCGCCGTGTAGCGCGCGACGTACGCCCGGAGCCGGTCCCGCTGCCGCCGCCACCAGTCAGGGTCGGCGATCCAGTCACCGGCGACCGGTCTCGTCGTCACCGTGACGCCCATCCGCTCCAACTCGGGTCGCCGCAGCAGCCGGCGGCGCCGCAGTTCGCTGTGCTCGTCCGGGTGCTCCGCAAGCCCCGCCAGGACGATGGCGCGCCGGGCTGCCGCGCCACGGCGTACCAGCGATGGCGGGGCCACGTCGAGCACGGTGACGCCGCCGGCGATGTGGTGCCGGCCCGGGTCGCGCAGCAGCGCCCGGTCACCCACGTGCAGCGGCAGCACCCGGGACAGCCGCAGCCGGACGGTGTCGTCGCCGAGTGGCCGGAGTCGGGCGGTCACCGCGGCTGATCCGATGTGGACAGTGGCCACCGGCAGCAGTGACCCCACCGGGTCGCCGGTGAGACGGGCGTCGACGAGGTCGGTCCCCTGGAAGCGCCCGGGCGTTATGAGCGCGTCGCCGCGGCGTACCTCGTCCCGGGCGATGCCTCGAAGGTTCACCGCCACCCGGGCGACCGCGCGGGCGTGGCGGGTGGTCTCGCCCAGCGACTGCAGGCCACGGATCCGGACCCGCCGGCCGGTGCCGGCCAGCTGCACCTCGTCGCCGACCCGCAACTCCCCCGCGCCCAGCGTGCCGGTGACGACCGTGCCGCTGCCGCGGATGGTGAACGCCCGGTCGACCCACAGCCGTACCGGGGCGGTGAGTACGGGTGCCGGGAGCCGGGCGACGAGCCGGTCAAGAGCGGCGCGAAGCTGGTCCAGGCCGGTGCCCGCCGGTGCGCTGACAGCCACCGCGTCGACCTGGCCGAGCGAGGTGGCCGCGATCTCCGCCTGGGCCTGCGCGGTCGCGTCCGTGGGATCCGCCAGGTCGGTACGGGTCACCGCGAGCAGCCCGTGGCGTACCCCGAGCGCGTCCAGCGCGGCCAGGTGCTCGGCGGACTGCGGCATCCAACCTTCGTCCGCGGCGACCACGAACAGCGCCGCTGGCACCGGACCGACCCCGGCGAGCATGTTCGGTACGAACCGCTCGTGCCCCGGTACGTCCACGAACGAGACGGTCTCCCCGGACGGCAGGTCGGTCCACGCGAACCCGAGGTCGATGGTGAGGCCACGGCGGCGTTCCTCGGCCCACCGGTCGGGCTCCATCCCGGTCAGTGCCCGTACCAGCGTCGACTTGCCGTGGTCGACGTGGCCGGCGGTGGCGACAACATGCATCGTCAGGCCCCGCCGTGCATCTGGGGCCCGCCGTGCGTCTGGAGCCCACCATGCGTTTGAGGCCCGCCATGCGTCTGGGGCCCGCCGTGCATCTCAGACCCGCCGTACCGCGGCTGCCACCGACTCGTCCCGCTCGGCTGGCACGCACCGCAGGTCGAGCAGCAACCGCCCGCGTTCGAGCCGGCCGACGATCGGCGGATCACCGAGGCGCAGCGGTTCGGCGTACCGTTCCGGCAGCGCGAGGACCCAGGAGGGCAGCTCGACACCGGGTGCTCCGCCGCCGCCGACGACCGCCGCCGACGCCACCACCTCGCCATGGCCGACCGCGTCCCGCAGCGCCTCGACGCGGGTACGCAGCAGCTCGGGCGAGGCGTGCAACGCTTCCCACGTGGGGTGCCGCGGCCCACGTACGGTCGCCTCCAGCGCGGCCAGGGTGAGCTTGTCCACCCGCAGGGCGCGGGCCAGCGGATGCCGTCGCAGCTGATCCACCACCGAGGTGCGCCCGAGCAGCAACCCCGCCTGCGGCCCACCGAGCAGCTTGTCCCCGCTCGACGTGACCAGCGCCGCCCCCGCACGCAGCGTCGACGCGGCGTCCGGCTCGTCGGGCAGCAGCGGATCCCGGGTGAGCAACCCGGAGCCGATGTCGGCCACCACCGGTACGCCGAGCGTGGCGAGTTCCGCCACCGGGACCGCGCTGGTGAAGCCGTGCACCACGAAGTTCGACGGATGCACCTTGAGTACGAAACCGGTGGCCGGGCCGAGCGCGGCCGTGTAGTCGGCGAGCACGGTCCGGTTCGTGGTGCCGACCTCGCGCAGCCGGGCACCGGTGGATTCGAGCAGGTCGGGAAGCCGGAACCCGTCGCCGATCTCCACCAGCTCGCCCCGGCTGACCACGATCTCCCGGCCGGCGGCAAGGGCGGTGGCGGCGAGCACCAGTGCGGCGGCGCCGTTGTTGACCACATGCACCGCCTCCGCGTCCGGGACCACCGCCCCGAGCGCCGCCATCGCGGTACGTCCCCGGCGGGCCCGCCGTCCGGTGGCGAGGTCCAGCTCGACGTCGGTGTGCCCGCTCGCGTCGGTCATCGCCGCCACCGCCGCGGCGGACAACGGGGCCCGGCCGAGGTTGGTGTGCAGCACGACACCGGTGGCGTTGATGACGGGACGCAGCCCCGCGGCGCTCGCCGGCAGGTCCGCGGCCGCGACATCGGCCACATCGGCCGGGTCGACCTCGCCACGCCGTACCCGGTCCTGTACGGCGGTGACGACCTCCTTGACCCGGCCACGGCCCAGCACCGACGCGGCGGCGACCAGCCGCTGGTCGGCGAGCACCCGGTCGGTACGCGGGACGCGCCGCCGCGGATCGGCCGGTCCGTCCACGGCACCTCCCAAGGACGATGTGGCGGAGGCGGACGGGAATCGAACCCGCCCGACCCGGATCCCGGGCCGCACCGGTTTTGAAGACCGTGAGGAGCACCAGCTACCTGAACGCCTCCGCCCAGGTACTTTACCCACGCTGCGCGCTCTGCCCGCCTGGTTCACCAGCCCCGCCGCCCGGTTCACCAGGCCCGGCCGCGGACGGTGCCGATCCCCGTCCCCGACCGCGCAGGGCGCTGTGGACCGACAGTGGACCCGGATCCGGAACACGTTCCGGCGAGTCTCATGCTCCGGGTCCAGTGTCCGGGCGCCAAGGGGCCGGGGCTGGGCGGGCCGGGGCTGGGCGAGGCACGTGGTGTGGTTCCGGCCGGCGGCCGGTACGCGGCGGCGTAGCGTGGGCGGCGTGCCCGCACCCGTACGGCTGACCCAGTACGCGCACGGCGGCGGCTGCGCCTGCAAGATCCCGCCCGGCGAGCTGGAGTCGATCGTCGCCGGCCTGGTGGGCCCACCCGCCGGCCCGGTCGGTCCAGGCCTGGTGGGGCTGGATGCCCCCCGCGAGGATCTGCTGGTCGGGCTCGACAGCGGCGACGACGCGGCGGTGGTACGGATCGCCTCCGGCACCGCGGTGGTGGCGACCGCCGACTTCTTCACCCCCGTCGTCGACGACGCCTACGACTGGGGGCGGATCGCCGCCGCCAACGCCCTCTCCGACGTGTACGCGATGGGCGGCACCCCGCTCGTCGCGGTGAACCTGCTCGCCTGGCCGCGCGGCGTACTGCCGATGGAGCTGGTGACCGAGGTGCTGCGGGGCGGGCTTGACGTCGCCAGAGCGGCCGGCTGCCATGTCGCTGGTGGGCACAGCATCGACGATCCGGAGCCCAAGTACGGCATGGCGGTCACCGGCGTCGCAGACCCCGACCACCTGCTCCGCAACGACACCGGCAAGCCCGGCCAGCCGTTGACACTGACCAAACCGCTCGGCATCGGCGTGCTCAACAGCCGGCACAAGGCGACGGGCGAACGCTTCCCACACGCCGTGGAGACGATGGCGGCGCTGAACCGGGACGCCTCGGTGGCGGCGGTGGCGGCCGGCGCGGTCTGCGCCACCGACGTGACCGGCTTCGGGCTGCTCGGTCACCTGCACAAGCTGGCCCGGGCCAGCGGAGTCACGGCGGTGGTCGAGGCGGCGGCGGTGCCGTACCTGGACGGGGCACGCGAGACACTGGCCGCCGGGTACGTCAGCGGCGGCACCCGCCGCAACCTCGACTGGGTCCGTGCGTACGGGGGCGTCGCCGGGGTCGCCGAGGAGGAGTTGCTGCTGCTCGCGGACGCCCAGACGTCTGGCGGCCTGCTGGTCGCGGGTGAGCTGCCGGGGCATCCGGTGGTGGGAGAGCTGGTACCGGCCCGCGACGGGGTCACGTTCCTGGTGCGGTGACTCGCATCTGCCGCCGCCCGAGGACGACTTGGCGGACGCCACGATCATGGACGATGGCGGCCCTCGTCCATGCGGCGCTCGTCCTTGCGCTGCCGTTGGGGCACGACCGTATACCTGGGGTCCTCCGCCGAGGCGATGCCGCCGTAGAAGATGCCGAACCGGGTGGCCGCCGACCCGGCGAGCAGTGCCGCGCCGGACAGCGCGGACAGCACCCGGCTGCGCCGGCCGATCACGGCTCCGACGGCCCCGACCGCCGTCAGCACCCGGCCGGCTCGCAGCAGCCGTGCCGCGCGACCGGTCCGGTACGGCTCACTGAGCAGCCCCAGCCGGGTCTCGATGCTCCGGTATCCGGCAACCTCCACCGCGGCGCCCGCTACCGCCATCCGGCGCGCCGGCCCCGCCTCTTCCGGCGGCGCCGCCAACAACCCGAGCCCGGCGCCGCTGGCCAGGGCGCTGCCGGCGAAGACGAACGGCATTTCGGGGTACGCCTCGTGCCAGGACGGCACCGCCGTGTCCGAGAGCAGCACCGCGGTGTACGTGGCGAGCGCGGGGGCGAGTGCGGCGGCGGCGTACCCGGCGACCCGCCCCACCGGCCGGGCCAGCCGCCACCGGCCGTGCCGTGGCAGCAGCTCGGTGGCCGCGGCGGCGCCGGCCGCGGGCGCGAACGCCGAGAAGATCCAGGTCCCCATCGACATCGGC
Organism: Micromonosporaceae bacterium; assembly: GCA_050701795.1. Classification (GTDB taxonomy): domain Bacteria; phylum Actinomycetota; class Actinomycetes; order Mycobacteriales; family Micromonosporaceae; genus WHSM01. The sequence continues at coordinate 5,866 of JBOGDK010000093.1, read as the reverse complement.
GAGGTCGGCTTGGCCACCCGGAGCATGTGGTGGAACCGCTCCGGCCGGCCGAGGTCGTGGATCAGGAAGTACCCGCTGGCGGCGACCGATGCGGCGGCACCCAGCCGGCCGATGCGGCGCAGTCGCGACCGACCGGTGGCATCCGCCCCGGCCGCGAGCAGCGCTGAGCCCGCAGCGAGCCCACCGGTGAACAGGTACGCCGGGATGTCGTACCGCCAGACCGGCGGCTTGATGACCGGCCGACCGTAGTACGACCGGAACTCCGCCTCCGGCACCACGGCGCGCTCGCCGCCGCCCCGGCGGACGGGCCGCTCGGGGCTCATCGCCGCCGTCCCAGGAACGCGGCCGCCGCCGCGGCGGCCATGGTGAGCGCCGCCAGACCGGCGTGGCGCCACATCGCCGGCAGGTCCCGGGTGGTGACCACCGGATCGGGGGGCAGTCCGTACACCTCCGGCTCGTCGAGCAGCAGGAAGAACGCGCCGTCGCCGCCGACTCCGTCGTCAGGGTCGTGGCCGTAGAGCCGCGCCTCGGCGACACCGTCGTGGTGCAGCGTCTCGATCCGCTGCTCGGCCCGGGCCCGCAACTCGTCGAGCGGGCCGTACTGGATCGACTCGGTGGGGCAGGCCTGGGCGCACGCGGGCGTCAGGCCGTCGCCGATCCGGTCGTAGCACAGGGTGCACTTCCACGCCCGGCCGTCGTCGGGGCGCTGGTCGATCACCCCGTACGGGCAGGCCGGGATGCAGTACCCGCACCCGTTGCAGATGTCGTCCTGCACCACCACCGTGCCGAATTCGGTACGGAACAGCGAGCCGGTCGGGCAGACGTCCAGGCAGGCGGCGTGGGTGCAGTGCTTGCACACGTCGGACGACATCAGCCATCGACCGTCCGCACCGGGCCGCCGCTGTTCGATGAACGCGACGTGCCGCCAACTGTTCGCGCCCAGCTCGCCGGTGTTGTCGAACGACATGCCGAGCAGGTCAAGCCCGGAGTCCGGTACGCCGTTCCACTCCTTGCACGCCACCTCACACGCCTTGCAGCCGATGCACACGCTGGTGTCGGTGAAGAACCCCATCCGCGGCGGCGCGTCGGCGTGCCCGGCGGCCGTGGCGGGGTCGTGGCGGATCTCGGTCACGCCTCGCTCCTTTCGATCCCGGCCCGCCGCCGGTAGCCGGCGAGGTACGCCAGCAGGGCGGCGCCGGTCGGCCGCCGGCCGGGACGGATGTCGCAGGTGCCCACCTTGCTCTCCTGGATCAGCACGTTCGGGTCGAGCGTGACGGTGAGCAGGTCGTTGGCGGAGTCGCCGGTGGTCAGCCCCGCGCTTCCCCAGTGGTACGGCATCCAGACCTGATGGATCCGCCGCCCCTCGACCCGCAGCGGCACCAGCCGCTCGGTGACCAGCACCCGAGCCTCGATCACCGCTCGTGAGGTGACCACGTGCGCCCAGTCGAGGTGGCTGAGCCCACGCTCGCCGGCGAGCTCGGGGGACACCTCGACGAACATCTCCGGCTGCAACTCCGACAGGTACGCCAGGGTGCGGCTCATGCCGCCCGCGGTGTGGTGCTCGGTGAGCCGGCTGAGGCTGAAGACGTACGGGAAGACGTCGCTGCCGGGGCCCGGGTTGGTCGGGTTGTCCGGCCGGTCGTACACCTTGCGGGTCGGGTTGTTCTGCTGGCCGTACAGCGGGTTGGCCACCGGCGACTCGACCGGCTCGTAGTGCGTCGGCAGCGGGCCGTCGATCAGCCCGACCGGTACGTACAGCCAGCCTTTCCCGTCGCCCTGCATGATGAACGGGTCGTCCCCGGCGAGCGCCGCCGGTCCGGTGGCGTCGGGTGGCGGCCGGTACGTCGGCGGCTTGGTCCGCTCGACGTCCGGTACGTCCGGGCCGGTCCATTCCCCCCGTTCGGGGTCCCACGACACGTACGCCTTGCGTTCGCTCCAGGGCCGCCCGTCCGGGTCGGCGGAGGCGCGGTTGTAGAGGATCCGCCGGTTGGCCGGCCACGCCCAGCCCCATTCGCCGGCCACCCAGTCCTGTTCGGCGGCCGGCTTGCGGCGGGCCGCCTGGTTGACCCCGCCGGCGTACACGCCGGTGTAGATCCAGCAACCGGCCGACGTGGACCCGTCGTCGCGGAGTTCGGTGAACGCCGCCAGCGGGCGTCCGGTGGTCAGGTCGTACCCGTTGATCTCGGCCAGCACCGCCTCGGCGCTCGGCTCGGCGTGCGGGCCGTCCACCGGGTAGTCCCAGGTGAGGTCGAGCAGCGGGCGGTCGCGCTCGGCCGCGGAGCCGGCCAGTTTCTGCCGGATCAGCCGGCCGAGGTGGTAGAAGAACCACAGCTCGGAGCGGCAGTCCCCGGGCGGGTCGACCGCCTTCTCCCGCCACTGCAGCAGCCGCTGGGTCTGGGTGAAGGTGCCCGGCTTCTCCACGTACGACGCCGCGGGCAGGAAGAACACCTCGGTACGGCATTCGGCCGGCACGATCTCCCCGGTGTCGACCTCGGGTCCGTCCTGCCAGAACCTCGCGCTCTCGATGAGGTACAGGTCCCGTACCACGAGCCAGTCGAGGTTGGCCATGCCGAGCCGCTGCGCCCGGCCGTGGGCCGAGCCGACGGCGGGGTTCTGCCCGAGCAGGAAGTAGCCTTTGACCTTGCCGTCGATCATGTCGAACACCGTGCGGTACGTCCCGTGGTCCCCCGTCATCCGCGGCAGATACCCGTAGCGGTAGTCGTTGTCGGCGCTCGCCGCGTCCCCCCAGTACGCCTTGAGCAGGCTCGTCGCGTACGCCGCGGCGTTGCCCCAGAACCCCTTCTGGCCCGGGTGCCGGATGCTGTCGATCCACTGGCCGAACGTCTCGTGGTGTTCGTGATGCGGCATCGGCAGGTACCCGGGCAGCAGGTTGAACAGCGTCGGGATGTCGGTGGAACCCTGGATGCTGGCGTGCCCGCGCAGCGCCATGATCCCGCCGCCGGGGCGCCCGATGTTCCCGAGCAGCAGCTGGATGATCGCGCCGGTCCGGATGTACTGGACGCCGACGGTGTGCTGGGTCCAGCCCACCGAGTAGACCAGGGCGGTCGTCCGGTCCCGCCCGGAGTTGCGGGTCCACTCCTCACACACCCGTAGAAACATCTCCCGCGGTACGCCGCAGACCCGCTCCACCATCTCCGGCGTGTACCGGGCGTAGTGGCGCTTCAGGATCTGGTAGACGCAGCGCGGATGCCGCAGCGTGTCGTCCCGCTCGACGTCACGCGAGATGGCGGGGCCGCCCATGTCGTGCTGCAGCGGGCTCGCGGTCTCCCGCTGCATGTGCGTGTCGTGGCGCCGGCCGTTCTCCTCCTGCCCGGCGTAGTGCCAGCTCGCCGGGTCGTACGTGTTGGTCTCGGGGTCGAAGCCGGAGAACAGCCCGTCGAGGTCCTCGGTGTCGGCGAAGTCTTCGGACACGATGGTCGCCGCGTTGGTGTAGGCGACGACGTACTCCCGGAAGTCGAGGTCGTTCTGCAGGATGTGGTTGACCACCCCGCCGAGGAACGCGATGTCACTGCCGGCACGTAGCGGCACATGCATGTCGGACACCGCGCTGGTACGGGTGAACCGCGGATCGACGTGGACCACCGTCGCCCCGCGCCGCTTCGCCTCCATCACCCACTGGAACCCGACCGGGTGGCACTCGGCCATGTTGGAGCCCTGGATCACGATGCAGTCGGCGTTGGCCAGGTCCTGCTGGAACGTGGTGGCGCCGCCGCGCCCGAAGCTGGTCCCCAGACCGGGGACGGTGGAGGAGTGTCAAATCCGCGCCTGGTTCTCGATCTGGATCGCGCCCATCGCGGTGAACAGCTTCTTGATCAGGTAGTTCTCTTCGTTGTCCAGCGTCGCCCCGCCGAGGCCCGCGATGCCGAGGGTCCGGCGCAACGGGCGGCCGTCCGGGTCGGTGTCCTCCCAGGTGTCGGCCCGCGCGGCGAGCACCCGCTCGGCGATCATGTCCATCGCCGTCGGCAGGTCCAGCTCCTCCCATGACGTGCCGTACGGGCGGCGGTAGAGGACCGTCTTCTGGCGCAGCGGACTGGTCACCAGGCTCCTGCTCGCCGACCCCTTCGGGCACAGCCGGCCCCGCGAGATCGGGCTGTCCGGGTCGCCTTCGATCTGGGTGACCTCGCCGCCGGAGACGTACACCCGCTGGCCGCATCCGACCGCGCAGTACGGGCAGACGGACCGCGCGACCGATTCGGCCGTACCGGTACGTGCTCTCAGCGTCTCGGACCGGGCCGACTTCGCCGCGACTCCGCGGCCCAGCGGATCGTCCCCGGTGACCTGCCGGTACACCGGCCAACTGGCGATCCACTCACGGACACCCATGGCGCATCACTGCCCACGGGGAACGCGATGAAACCTGCCCTTGATGGTTGCGGGCGCTCAGATGGCGGCGAGCGCCTTGGTGATGTTCCACTCGGCGAGGTCGAGCATCCATTGCCGATCGACCGGACGCAGCGCCGGATACGCGTCGCCGAAGCGCATCCGCAGGAAGGCGTGCTCCCATTCGACGTCGAAGTACGCCAGGCCCTCGAAGTCGATGAGGACTGGTTCACCGTCCGGCGTGACCAGCACGTGGTCCGGTCCGAGTTCGTCGTGCACCAGCACGTACGTGCTTCGGGGCGCCACGTTGCTACGGAGGTGACCCACATGGGCGGCGATCCGGTGATGCGCGTCGGCAAGTCGGTCGTCGCGGGCCGCTGCCGCGTCAAGGTGGCCCAGCGCCCGGTCCACGATGACGTCCTCGCAGCGCCGAGTCTGGGACGCCTCGCCGCGGGCGATCGCCGCGAGCTTGCCGAAGTGCGGGCCGTACGTGGTGTGCATCCGTCGCAAGGCGTCACCGAGCGCGGACAGTGGGTCGGCGGCCGCGGCGGGGGCGCGTTCCAGCAACGCCTCCAGCCGCAGCGCACCGGCGTCCTCCAGCAACGCGATGTCGACGTCGAGGTAGTTGCCGTCGCGGTCGAGCAGCATCAGATGCGGGATGCGGACACCCGCGGCGGACAGTGCCGCGTGGTTGGTGGCGAACAGGTCCGCGCCCGACGCGTCGGTGAACGGGTCGTCAGGGACGGCGGGCGACGGTGGCCAGTAGTTCTCGTCCGGTGCCCACGCGTACAGGATCACGGTTGTCTGGTCGTCCAGCCCAAGCCGGTAGACGCCCTTCTTGCTGCCGCCGGTCAGTCGGTCCAGGGAACTGAGCCGCCGGTCGGAGCCGAACTGCTCCGCCACCAGGTCATGCAGATCTCTCGGTCGCAGGAACGCCCGGGTCATGGCTGCCTCTCGTCCGGTCGGCTGGCCATACTTCCTGGCCAGGCAGCACCGGGCAATCGGGTTACCGCGAAGACCGCGCGACGTCGCCCACGCCGGCCCAGCGCCGTCCGCTGGTCAGAGCCGGGTCGTAGACTGCTGCGACAGCTCGAACCGCGCTGGGAGACCTCTGTTGGCTTACCGTCTGGCAGACCTGGGTGCCGACTCAATGCCGGCGCTGTTGCCGTCTGGCGCCGCCGGCAGCGACTGGGCCGACCTTCGGCAGGCGACTGAACGCACCTGGCGCCACTATCTCGGCAGCCTCCCGGACTCCTGCCCGGTCCGCTACACGATCGTCGACGAGGTTTCCGAAGCGAGCCACATACGCCGGCACCTGGTGTACGAGGCGCCCGGCGGCGAACGCGTACCGGCGCTGCTCCTGCTCCCGCGGGACGCCACGGCGGGACGCGGGAGGGCACCGGCCGTACTCGCCCTGCACCCGACCGTGGACACCGGCAAGGCGGACGTGGCCACACCTGAGGGCCGACCCGACCGCCGGTACGGGCTGGAGCTAGTCGAGCGCGGCTACGTGGTACTTGCGCCG
>JBOGDK010000092.1:0-13527 GCA_050701795.1 Micromonosporaceae bacterium | reverse complement strand
CACGTTGGGCTGGGACGCGAGCACCGTCGTGGTCACCGTACGGGCCGTCATGTCGCCCCTGCCGGCCCAGTTGACCTGCGGGAACGTCCACCCCAGCCACTACCGGACGTTCGACCTGGTGGGCCTGTGGGTGGCTCACTGAACCGCCGCCGCCGGTGGCCTCCACGAGTGCGACCCGCAACGTCCTAGGCTTGGTGGGTGCCACGCCGCGAGCTCCGCCAGATCACCAGACCGCTCAACGTACCGATGATGCCGTTCGCGGTCGGCGGCACGGTCCTCTGGGCGGTCGCCGGATTGATACTGCTGGTGTTCCGGGCTCAGCTGGCGGGGCGTACCGAGTGGCTGTGGACCTGCCTCGCCGGGGTGATCGCCGGGGTGGTGGGCAGCCTCACGATGTACCTGCGTGCCCGTCGCCGCCGCTGAGGCCAACTGCCCGCCGATCAGGCAGGCGTCGCCAGAGCCGCTCCCCGAACGGGCCGCCCCAACGGGCGAACACGTACACCAGCGGTACGGTGCACACCAGCGACCCGACCACTGCCACCGGCCGGCTCAGCCACCACGTCAGGTCGGGCGGCACCGGATCCAGACCGCCGCCGGTAAACAACCAGAGCAGGTACCGGTACGCCGCCATCCCACTGGAGTGGCACAGGAACAGGCCGAGCGCGTACCGGCCGAGAAAATCGATCACGGCCGCCGGTCGGCGGCCCGACACCCAGCGCTCCGCCACGGGTCGCAGCAGCCCGATCAGCCCCACCTGCACGGACAACAACGCCACCACCGCCAGCGTCGGCGGCGCCATGTTCGACCAGCGGTCCCCCGGCATACCCACCATCGAGCCCGGATAGCCGGCCAGCGTGACCAGGCCGACCAGGCCAACGAGACCTCCGCCGAGCAACCCCGCGGACAGCCACCGTGACCCACTCGTGAGTCGGTCGTAGAACAACCCCGCCTGGTACGCCAGGCCCCACACGACCAGCAGGTTCAGCCAACCCACGGCGGGCACGATGTGCCGCACCACGTCGACGAGCGCCGCCATCAGGACAAACCACGGCAGCACCCGTACCGCCGGCTGCCGACGCCACCGCAGACCCACCGGGAGCAGCGCGACCACCATCAGGTACACCGCGAGGAACCACAGTGGACTGATCACCAGTTCGGCGGTGCCCAGCGCGGTGCCGGTGCCGTACCGCCACGCCAGCACCGGGGTCAGCGCCGCCCACGCCAGCAGCACCAGGATCCCCGGCACCACCAGGTGAAACAGCCGCCGCCGTACGAAAAGTGCCAGTCGCCCGTCCGGATCCCGCCACCGCCGCCAGGCCCGCAGATGCACCGCACCGCCGACGAAGAAGAAGACCGGAACCACCTGGAAGACCCAGGTCAACAGCCACAGCTCGCCGGTGTACGCCAGCGGATGCGTGGCATGCGGCGCGTCGTCGACATGCCAGAACAGAAGCGTCATGCCCCAGTGCCACAGCACCACGATCAGCAGGCTGCCGGAACGCAGGCAGTCGAGGAACCGGTCCCGTCCCGCTTCCTGACCGGCGAGCTGTGGGGCCGTGGTCGTCGAGGGAAGGTAACGCACCCTCATCACATCGCTCCGTCACGCTGCCGGTGGACGACCTGAGACTATCGCCGCCAGGCTCCGCAGCGACCCGGCAATCAGGAACCGCCGCGGACCGACTCGACCTCGCTGTCGTCGTAGACCGTCGGCAGCTCCGCCACGTCGGGAACCGACTCGACCAGCACCTCTGAGTGGGCGCCGCAGCCGTGGTCGGCGCTGACGACCACGCCGTCGTCGGGCGCGTACAGGTTGCCGCAGACCCCGAACACCCCCCGCATCGATCCGGCGAGCGGCAGGTAGAAGCCGCAGGTGCCGCAGCGGGCGTCGGCGGGGGCCGCCTTCGAGATCGGCGCCTTCGGACCGCGGTCGGAGTCGTACCACCGTTCGGCGGCATCGGTACGGCCCAGCCTGCTCATCACACGCACCCGGCCCAACCCCAGCTCAGAGGCACTCTCCTCGACCGCGGGGTCGTCGGAGAGCAGGTACCCGGGCACCAGCCGGTCGTCGTCGGCGGGGGTGGGAATCAGGTCACCGACCCCGACGTCGCCCGGCTGCAGCCGCTCCTGCCACGGCACCCATTCCGGCGCCAGCAGCGCTTCCGGGCCGGGCAGCAGCGCGGTCTCGCAGACCGTCACCTTCTTGCTCCGGGGCACCCGGGTGACGGTGACCGCCCAGCGCCACCCCCGGTAGCCGGGGAGCAGGCATTCGAACATGTGGGTGACCAGCCGTTCCCCCTCGGCAGCCATGTCGACGTGCTCGCCCACGGTGTCGGGGTCGGCCACTTCGATCATCGCCTCACGGGCCAGCTCGACGGCTTCGGCACAGGCCGGGTCGAGCTTGGCCCGGCGACGGGAACCAAGGCCGTCGGCGCCGCCCGCCGCGCCCGCCTCGGCGCCCGTCTCGGCGGTGGTCACGGCGTCCGTTTCGGCGGTGGTCACGGCGTCCGTTTCGGCGGTGGTCACGGCGTCCGTTTCGGCGGTGGTCACGGCGTCCGTTTCGGCGGTGGTCGCGGCGTCGGCGGGGCTGGAAGCTGTGGTCACCCGGCAATTCTCCCCCATCAGGTACCCGGCCTGCGACGACCCCGGCGGAGAAGCCTTCCGGTAGGTCAGGATGAAGGGGTGGCCGTACTCCGCAGATTCGGCGACGCCGTGGCGACCGCCGGGCGCGCCACGACCGACCACGCCCGGCGTACCGGCCGGTATCTGCACAAACAGCTGACCCGGGTACGCGAATACAGCGCCACCGGCGAGACCGGCATGATGCGGTTGCTCGACCTGCACGCGGTCTCCTGCGCCGGGGATGCCCTGGTGGCGATCGGGCTCGCCGGGACGATCTTCTTCTCGGTCCCGGTGGGTGAGGCGCGTACCCGGGTGGCGGCGTACCTGTTGATCACCATGGCGCCGTTCGCGCTGCTGGCGCCCGTGGTGGGGCCGATGCTGGATCGGTTCCGGCACGGCCGCCGGTACGCGCTGGCCACCACGATGCTGGGCCGGGCGTTCCTGGCGTGGGTGATTTCCGACAACTTGGACGAGATCGCGCTGTACCCGGCGGCGTTCGGGATGCTGGTGCTGTCCCGGTCGTACGGGGTGGCCCGTTCCGCGGCGGTGCCGCGGGTGCTGCCGCCCCGGCTCGGGTTGATGCAGGCCGGCGCCCGGGCATCGCTGTACGGCACCGTGGCCGGCGCCGTGATCGCCCCGATCGGGGTCGCGTTGTTCTACCTGGGGCCGCAGTGGACGCTGCGGCTGTCCAGCCTCGTGTTCATCGGCGGGATGGTGATCGCGCTGCGGCTGCCGGGCCGCGCCGACTCGGACCCGCCGGAGGAGGTGCCGAGGCTGATGCACCTGCCGGGACGGCGTACCGCCCGGATCCTCTCCGCGCGCCTGGTGGTGGCGACGTTGACCGGCAGCTCGGCGCTGCGGGCGGCGTACGGGTTCCTGATGTTGTTCGGCGCGTTCCGGATCCGGGAAGGCGACTTCGCGGTCTCCGACGAGGTCGCGATCGGGATTCTGGCCGCCGCGCTGGGCGGCGGGTCGCTGCTGGCCACCGCACTGTGCTCCCGGATGACCATCCACCGGCCGCTGCTGGTGCAGGCGGTCGCGCTGCTCGCGGTGCTGTTCACCACGATCGTCGCGACCTGGTGGTACGCCCTCGCCCCGTTCGCCGTGCTGTGCGTGGTCACCGCCCTGGCCAGTGGCGTGTCGAAGCTAGCCCTCGACGCCGTGATCCAGGAACGGATCCCGGAGCAGGTACGCGCCAGCGCGTTCGCCCACTCGGAGACGATGCTGATCCTCGCCTGGGTCGCCGGTGGCGGCGTCGGGTTGATCCCGTTCTCGGGTCAGCTCGGGCTGGCGGTCCTGGTGTCCGCGCTCACTCTGGCCGCGATCCGGGTGTGCGGCCCCGCCGCCCGGCTACCGGACCAGCGACTCACCGGTACGTTCCAGGGCCAGGAACCCGACACCGTACGACTGTCGGACGATGCCGCCACGAAACGTCTGATACCACGCCCCGAAGGGAACCCGTGAGAATCCTGATAGCCACGGCGGTCGCCGCCGAACGCGACGCGGTGCTCGCCGGCCTGGCCAGCGCCGCGGTGCCGGACACGGTCGAGGTGATCGCCGTCGGGGTGGGTCCCGCGGCGGCGGCCGCCGGCACCGCGTACGCCCTGGCGCGCGGCGACTACCACGCCGTGGTCAGTGCCGGGGTGGCCGGCGGCCTGCCGGGGCGGGCCGGGATCGGCGACGTGGTGATCGCCACCCGCAGCGTCGCCGCCGACCTGGGCGCCGAGTCACCGGACGGGTTCGTACCGATCTCGCAGCTCGGGTTCGGCACCGGGGAGATCGCCGCTGATCCGTTCCTGCGGCACCCGACCGCCATCGCAGGCGCGGTGCTCACCGTGTCGACGGTGACCGGCACGCAGCCCAGCACCGAGGCGCTCGCCGATCGCTACCCTGACGCCGTCGCCGAAGCCATGGAGGGTTTCGGCGTCGCGACGGCGGCCTCGCTGGCGGGAGTACGGTTCGCCGAGTTGCGTACCGTCTCGAACCTGGTGGGCCCGCGGGACACGGCGGCGTGGCGGCTGGACGAGGCGCTGCGGGCGCTCACCGACGCGGTGGCCACAGTGACGAAGGAGCTGACCACATGACCCCTGTCTCCCTGGCGATCTCCCCGTGCCCGAACGACACCTTCGCCTTCCACGCCCTGGTGCACGGCCTGGTGGACGGCGCGCCACCGGTCGAGGTGACCTACGCCGACGTCGACGTCACCAACAACGCCGCCGAACGGGGCGGGTACGACCTGGTCAAGGTCTCGTACGCGGCGCTGCCGTGGCTGCTGGACAGGTACGCCCTGCTCCCCTGCGGTGGCGCGCTGGGCCGCGGTTGTGGCCCGCTGGTGCTCACCGGCGGCGAGACCGACCCCGAGAAGGCGATGCGCGGCACGGTCGCGATCCCGGGCGACCGGACCACGGCGTACCTGCTGTTCCGGCTGTGGTCGGCGAAGTTCCCGCCGGAGAACATCGTGGTGATGCCGTTCGCGGAAATCATGCCGGCGATCCGTAACGGAGATGTCGCCGCGGGGTTGGTCATTCACGAGGCCCGGTTCACCTACCGGTCGTACGGTCTTCACTCGGTCGCCGACCTCGGGGACTGGTGGGAGGAGCAGACCGGTCTGCCGATCCCGCTCGGCGCGATCCTGGCTCGCCGGGGCGCCGGAGTGCCCGGCGCCGCCGACTGGGTACGCCGTTCGGTACGGATGGCGTGGGAGAACCCCGAGGCCAGCCGGGAGTACGTACGCAGCCACGCCCAGGAGATGGAGCCCGACGTCGTGAAACGGCACATCGACCTGTACGTCAACGAGTTCACCGACACCCTCGGCGACGACGGGTACGCCGCGGTCGAGGTGCTTCTCGGCCGGGCCGCCGACGCCGGCCTGGTGCCGCCTCTGGCCCCCGATGTCCTGAGGACCTGATGCCCGACGTAACCGCGAGGCAGGACCCCGCAGAGCCCGGCGCTGTCGACCCCGACAGCGCCGAGGCCGAAAGCGCCAAGGCCGACACCGGCGACCCCGGCGCCGCGGGACCCGACACCAGTGACCCCGACACCACCGAGCCCGGTACCACCGAACCGGGCGCCGTGCGGCCGGACACCACCGCGCCCGCCACGAACCGGCGGCGACCCGGAGTGTGGGTGGCCGTGCTCGGGGGTCTGATCGCGGCGTGGCTGCTGCCGGTGATCTGTCACCTGTTCCGGGTCGACTGGGTGCTGCCCCTGGTGATCTGGGGGTTCACGGCGTCCCTGCTGCGCAACGGCCGTACCGCCCTGGACCGCCTGATGCTGGCCGCGGTGCTGCTGTTCGGGGCGACCTGCCTCGCCGGCCTGGTGATCTCGCTGTGGCCGTACGGGATGCGACCGGTCCCGGTCGCCAGCAGCGCGCTGACCGCGTTGGTGGTGATCGCGGCCCTGCTGCGCCGCCGGCCGAGGCTGCCCCGCCACCCGAAAGGCTCGGACCTGCTCGCACTCGGGTCCGGGGTGCTCGCCGCGACCGTGGTGACGCTTCCGTTCGTCCGGGCGGATTTCGCCACCCGGATCGGCCTGATGGTGCCGGGCGAGGACATGGCCCGGCACTTCTCGCTGTACGACGCGATCGGGATCATCGACGGGTACGCGTTCTTCGACCGGCACGAGTCCGACCCCTACCTGCTGTTCGGGATGCAGACGTACCCCCAGGGCTCGCACTTCCTGTACGCCCTGCTCGACAACTTCCTGCGCTCCGGGGGCGCTCCGGCGACCACGATCAACTCCTGGGACCACTACGTCGGCTACCACATCGCGGGGTACGCCTTCTTCGCGGTGGCGATCCTGTGGGCGACCCGGTGGGTGGCCGGTCCCAGTCTCACCGGCTGGCCGAAGGCGGCGGTCTACACGTTCGTGGCGGCGGCGGTCAGCTTCAGCGAGCTGGTCGCCATGTTCATCCGGGGCTACCCGAGCGAGATCCTGGGTCTGGCGTTGTTCGCGGTGCTGCTGGCCCTGCTCGCCCGGCCGCCCCGGCACACCCGGGAGCTGATCATCACCGTCGCCGCGTTGATCATCGGGATCAGTTGGGCGTACTTCTTCCTGCTGCCGTTCATCGGGGTGGTGGCGATCGCCTGCCTGGTCGGCTTCCGGCACCGGTTGCTGGCGCACTGGGTGACGGCACTGCTGTCGGGACTGGTGACGGTGCCGATCGCGCTGACTCCGTACCTGATCATGTACGCGGACCGGGTCAGCCCGCTGGCCGACCTGCTTCCCGGCGGCCCGGTGGAGGGGGTGGACCGGGGGCTCACCGTCGGGATCGCGGCGCTGCTGCTGGCGGGGCTGGCCACGGTGCCGCGATCGCCGGTGTGGCGGATGATCGGGGCGCAGTTGGCGCTCGTCGCCGCCCTGACGGTGGCGCTCGGCTGCTACCAGATCGTGTCGATCGGGCACCTGTCGTACTACTTCGACAAGTCGGTGCACGTGCTGTTCGTGACCTGCCTGGTGGGCCTGAGCGCCGCGACACCGCTGCTGGCGAAGGTACGCCGGCCGGCGTCCGCGGAACGCCGGATACCCGACGTCGCGGTAGCCAGCCTGGTGGTGGTCGGGATCCTCGCGGGGTTCGCGGCATTGCCACTCGAACGTCCCAGCGCCCGCGGGGTCGAGCCGATACGCAACGTCAGCTGGGGCCACGCGTACGCCGCAGGCAACCTGCACAACCACGGGGTCGGCAAGGTGATCGCCACTGTGGTGGAGCGGTACCCGGACTCGGACGGGCGGCTGACCCAGGTGGTGTTCGCCAATGAGGGCGCCAGCTATCTCAGTTCGCTGTTTGTCTCCGTACTGCGCCGCGAGCAGGGCACGCTGCGGCGGCAGGACGTCGCCGCGAAGCCGCTATACCACGTCAAGGACATGGACGTCACGATCACGGACTTCGCGGCGCCGCGCCGGATCATCGTGGTCAACAGCCCGGAGACCGCCGAGCAGATTGACACGGTGCTCGCCAGCCGCCCCGACCTGGACGTGGAGTTGATATCACTGCGCGTCGAGGGAGCCCGAGTCTAGGTCTCGAGTTCCCTGGCCACGGCGTGAACGACCTCGGCGATCTTCTTGGTGACCTTGCGGTCCGGGTGCCGGCCCCGGCGCAGCTCAGGCTGCACCTTCATCTCCAACACCTTGATCATGTCCTCGATGAGGCCGTGCAACTCGTCCGGGGAACGGCGCCGCAGCTCCGTCAGCGAAGCCGGCCGTTCCAGCAGTTTCAGGGACAGCGCCTGGTCACCGCGGCGACTCTCCACCACCCCGAAGTCGACCCGCTGCCCGGGTTTGAGCTCGTCCACCCCGCTGGGCAGCGCGGCCTTGTGTACGAACACATCACCACCGTCGTCGCGGGTCAGGAAACCGAAGCCCTTCTCCACGTCGTACCACTTGACTCGGCCGGTAGGCACTGCTGAACCCCAACTATCCGGAGTAGACGAAGGTGAGGGCAGCCTGCCGCTGCCCTCACCCAAGGCTATCTGTCAGTGGTGCGCGATCCCAAGCCAATAGGCAATCCTCACGAAGGAAAGATCACGGCGAGCTACACCCGGCCCAGCTCGAGCACCTCATCCAGTACGTCCGGTTTGTTGGTGACCACGCCGTCCGCGCCGATCGAAAGCAGCTCCCGCATGTCTTCGGCCTCGTCGACGGTCCACCCGTACGACTCCATTCCGAGTTCGTGGACCCGCTCGAGGTATCTCGCCGAGACCGTTCCGAACCCCGGGTTCACCAGGTCGGCGTACGTCGCCACCGAGGGCAGTGAGTCGTACGCCGGGGCGCCGATCGCGGCCACCTTGACGGCGGGCATCCCGAGTTTGAACTCCTTCACGAATTCCCAGTCGAAACTGCAGACCAGCATCCGCCGATCCTGCAGACGCCACCGGTCCGCCCGGTCTGCGAGGTGACTGGCGACCCGGTCCCCGATCCCGGGATACAGGCCCGGTTTCTTGACCTCCAGCAGGAGGCCGGCGCTGCCCTCTTCGAGGGTGTCCAGCACCTGGTCGAGGGTCGGCACCGGAGTCTTCGCGAAGCTGTCATCGAACCAACTGCCGGCGTCCAGTCGCTGGATCTCGGCGTAGCTGAAGTCTCTGATTCGCCAGGGGCCGCGATCCGGGAAGACCCGTTCGGCGTCCGTGGTACGTCTCAGGGTGGCGTCGTGCATCACCACGAGCACGTCGTCCCTGGTCAGGTGCACGTCGATCTCGATCAGGTCGGCGTCCTGCCGCTGACCGAGACGTACCGCGGGGATCGTGTTCTCGGGCGCGTACCCCGATGCTCCCCGATGCGCCACTGAGGTCACCGTGCCACCGCTGCGGGTGAACGCCGCCGGGTGGATCTTGCTGCCGGACGTCACGCGGACGTCCGCGGTCAGACCGATCTCACCGCGCGAGGCCGCGGAGATGGTCACCACGGCGGTGACCATCAGCAGCGGGATTGCGGCGAGTGCCCCGTACCGGTGCGCCACCATCGGTCCTCCCGTGCACTGTCGTCAGTCCAGTGATGACTGAGACGCTCGTGCACGTGGGTGACCAGAAAGTGATCGGCCGGCTATCGCCGCGTGATCCTTCTCGGAAGACGGCGGGGTGTGGGCGGGCCACCACTCAGCGTTCGCGCGGCGGCTGCGGCTCCGGGTGCTCGTAGCCGAGGCCCTGGGTCGGCATCGGGAACTCAATCTCGTCGCCGTACGGCGAGCCGGCCCCGGCACGGTCGAAGAGAAACTCCGACACCGGCAAGTGGCCGTCCTTGACAACGTGACCCTTGACCGGCTTTGCATTGTCCGGCGAAGCCGCCATGTCCCCTCCTCGTGGGCTACCTCGCAGCAAGTCTGGCACATGACGCCCGGCCCACCAGTCGGCACCCGGCGTACCGGCGATCATGATCCCTACACCGAGCTGCGTCAGGCCGGAGCATGGACCTTCCGCGCCATGTGATCAAGCTCAGCACATCGCAATGTGGCCCGCACAGCGCGTGACGGACCGCAGGAATCCCCAGGTGGACGACCGGCACGGCGGGCCGGTAGCGGAGTCGGGGCATTACCGTTGATAGACCATGACCCTCGCCGACCACCTCCGCAGCCTGCCTGACGACGAACTGGCCGCCCTGGTACGCCTCCGCCCGGATCTCGCGGTGCCGGTGCCGGGGGACGTCTCGGCGCTCGCCACCCGGGCGCAGTCCCGGCTGTCAGTGACGCGGGCCCTGGAGCCACTCGACCTGTTCACACTCCAGGTGCTGGACGCCGTACGGGTGGCCACCGCAGGGGCCGGCGCGCCCGGAAACGGCGCACTGTCCGGCAGTGCCGCCCCCCGTGCGGCGTCGCTGACAGAGGTGATCGCGCTCGTCGCCGGCGCCACCCCGGACCTGGCCGTACGCCAGGCGGTCGACACCCTGCGACTGCTCGCCGTCGTGTACGGCCCCGACACGGCGCTACGGGTGGTTCCCACCGTCGAGGAGTGCTGTTCACCGTTCCCCGCGAACCTGGGGCGCCCCGCACGCCTGCTCGACCCGGTCGCCGGTGAGCTCGCCGCCGATCCCGCGGCGCTGCGCCGTGCCCTGCTGGCGGCCCCGGAACCGGCTCGCCTGGTCCTGGACCGGCTCGCCGCCGGGCCACCGATCGGGACCCTGCGGGACGCGCGGCGTACCGACCAGGACGAACAGGCCGACGGCGACTCCGCGAAGGGGCACGCCCCGGACTCGGCACTTTCCCCGGTACGGTGGCTGATCTCCCGGCACCTGCTGGTGCCCACGGACACCGACACCGTGGAACTCCCCCGCGAGGTCGCCCTGGTGCTGCGCCGGGACGCGGGTCCGCTGGGCGAGCTGAATCCGGAGCCCCCCGCGATCGAGCCGGCGCTGCAGGACCCCGCGAAGGTGGACGCCGCCGGCGCCGGACAGGCGATGGAAGCGGTACGCCAGGTCGACACCCTGCTGGAGGCGCTCGCCGCCGAACCGCCGCCGATGTTGCGGGCAGGCGGGATCGGGATCCGGGAGATACGGCGGCTGGCCAAGGCGACCGGCATCGAGGAGCCGCTCGCCGCACTCCTGCTGGAGACAGCCGGGTACGCGGGGCTGCTCGCCGACGACCGCGAGGCGGAGCCGCACTGGTTGCCCACCACGGCGTACGACACCTGGCGGGACGGCGACCTCGCGGAACGTTGGACCCGGCTGGTCACCGCGTGGCTCGCGATGACCCGGCAACCGGGTCTGGTCGGGCGGCGGGAACGCACCTCCACTGACCAGACGAAAGAGCCGGCACCCGGGGAACGAAGGTCGGCCAGGGACCGGCTGCCGAACGTACTCGGCCCCGACGTGGAACGGATGGCGGCGCCGGCGCTGCGCCGGTCCGTACTGGAATGTCTGGGCGGGCTCGCGGACGGCGCCGCGCCACAGGCCGCCGACGTGGTACGCCTGCTCGCCTGGCAGACACCCCGCCGGGGCGGTCGCCACCGGGAGGAAACCACCGGGTGGGCCCTGGATCAGGCCGCCGCCCTCGGGTTGACCGGTCTCGGGGCGCTCACCTCGTACGGGCGGCCGCTGATCGACGGCGACGCCACGGAGGCGACCGCGGTGCTGGCCAAGCTGCTGCCCGAGCCGGTGGACCACGTGCTGGTGCAGGCGGACCTGACCGTGGTGGTCCCAGGTCCGCCCGAGGCGTCCCTCGCGGTCGACCTTGCCCTGGTGGCCGAGCCGGAGTCCGGAGGTGGCGCCACGGTCTACCGGGTCACCGCGGGCAGCGTACGGCGCGCCCTGGACGCCGGGATGACCGCCGACGACCTTCACGAGCTGTTCATCCGGCGGTCGGTGACCTCCGTACCGCAGGGCCTGACCTACCTGATCGACGACGCGGCACGCCGCCACGGTGGGGTACGGGTCGGCTCGGCCGGTGCGTACCTGCGCAGCGACGACGCCGCCCGGCTGGCGGAGGTCTCCGCCGACCGGCGACTGTCCCACCTCGGGCTGCGCCGGATCGCTCCCACCGTGCTGGTCACGCCGTACGCGCCGGCACGGCTGCTCACCGCGCTCCGGGAGTGCGGCTACGCCCCCGTACCGGAGGACGCCACCGGCGCGGTGGTGTTGACGCGACCGGACGTACCGCGGGCCCCGAGTCGCCCGTCGGTTCCCCGTCCGGTGGCGGATCTGGCCGAGCTGGACCACCCTCGCGCACTCGCCGTGGTGGAGGCGATCCGGCGCGGGGACGAGACCGCGCGTCGAGCCCGCCGGTCCACGGTCACCCAGCCCTCGCCGGTGGTGTCGGTCACCGAGACGCTTGGTGTGTTGCAGCAGGCGCTGCGTACCCGGCGCAATGTCTGGGTGGGGTACGTCGACACCCACGGCGGCGACGCGTCCCGCCTGGTACGTCCGGTGTCGATGGGCGGTGGCTACCTACGCGCCGAGGACGGGCGTACCGAGATGGTGCACACGTTCGCGCTGCACCGGATCACCTCCGCGGCCTTGGACGAGTGAACCGCCTTAGGCCGTACGACACTCGAATCCTCGCCTGATCATGTCGGTGTGAAGCGGCACCACACGTTGGTACGACAGAACCCTCACGCTGTGCTACCCGCTGGCGCAGGCGGGACGGGTGCGGGAAGCTGTCTCGATGCCTGCTGAGTACGCCCAGAGTGACCAGTTCCGTGGTGCCCGCATCCACCTATGCGACCTTGTCGGCCTTGAGATTCGCGATTGCGAGGTCAGCGGCCTGAAGATCGTGGACTGCTATGGGGGCGACGTCTACCTCGGTGGTGACTTCGAGCGTCTCGTTGTTAACGACGTCGACGTGACTGCCTACGTCGAGGCCGAGCTAGACCGGCAGCATCCCACGCGGGTGCTGGCGCGTGACGCCGCGTCCTGCGTCGACTACCGGGCTGCATGGGATGCCATCGAGACGCAATGGGAGGCGACACTCGACCGCGCCAGGCTCCTGCCCGAGGCCACGCTGCACGAGCAGGTCAACGGCGAGTGGTCGTTCGTCGAGACCCAACGGCACCTGCTGATGGCCGGCGATGCCTGGCTCGGTAATGCCGTGCTCGAGGAGGATGCGCCGTACCACCCGTTGGGCCTTCCTTACGGCGGGATGCCGCCCGACGCAGCGGCGAAGCTCGGGCTCACCCTCGAAGCCACCCCGACGCTCGACGAGGTACTCGCGCCGCGGCTGGCTCGCATGGCCACGATGCGGCGTGTCGTCGACGGGCTCACCGAGGCCGAGCTCGATCGGGTGTGCGGTCGCAAGCCGGCGGACCCATATCCAGACCGGGAGTACGTCGTACGCCGCTGCCTCAAGGTGGTGCTCAAGGAAGAGGCCGAGCATCACCGTTATGCGGTACGCGACCTCGCCGTGCTCGAGGCCGGTGCCTGAACCGGGTGAAGGCGCCCGCCGAGCAGGAGCGCTGAACGCACCGGAGCGGGCCGGCGTGCGGGGGCGCTCAGAAGTACCGCAACCACAGGTACGGCACACACAGCGCGACCGTGATCACGGTGACCACCAGGCCATATTTCGTGAACTCCCAGAACGAGATCGGGTTGCCGTGCCGCTCCGCGATCCCCAGCACCACCACGTTCGCGCTGGCCCCCACAGCAGTGGCGTTGCCGCCCAGGTCGGCGCCGAGCGCGAGCGCCCACCACAGCACGCCCGCCTCGGAGATCCCGCCGTTCGTGGCCACCAGATCGGAGACGATCGGCGCCATCGTGGCCACGTACGGGATGTTGTCGATGATCGCGGAGAGGAACGCCGAGACCCACAGCAGCAGCATCGTGGCGAACCACAACCTCCCGCCGGTGAGATCCGCGGCGGCCGAGCCGAGCCGTTCGATCACCCCGTTGGCGACCAGGCCGCCCACCATCACGAACAGCCCGACGAAGAACGCCAGGGTGGGCCACTCCACGTCCCGTACCACCTCGGTGGTGTCCAGCTTCGACACGGCG
>JBOGDK010000091.1:0-13548 GCA_050701795.1 Micromonosporaceae bacterium | reverse complement strand
CGGCCGGGCCGCCCCACCCCCGATCTGTACCGGCCCGGGCGTTGGCGGCGCCGATCGTCGCGTACCGTCGATGGGTAAGCCCGGCGCTGCCGGCACGCTGTCGGTTCTACCCTTCGTGTAGCGCGTACGCGCTGCAGGCCCTGGCCACTCACGGGGCGCTGCGCGGTACCGCTCTCACAGTCTGGCGGCTGCTGCGCTGCCATCCGTTCCACCCCGGCGGGTACGACCCGGTGCCCCCCGCACCACGCCGCCGCACCCGTGCCACTGTCACAGGAGCCTCAACGTGTTCGATTGGGTAAGTCTCGACTGGATCTACTACGGGATCTCGTGGATCCTGCTTCGCTGGCACGAGCTGTGGGACATGGTGCTGGGCGACGGCAGGGTGCTGGGCACCAACTGGGACTGGATCCTCGCGATCGTCTTCCTGGTGCTCACCGTACGAGTGGTGCTGTTCCCGCTGTTCATCAAACAGATCAAGTCGCAGCGGGCGATGCAGACCCTGCAGCCGAAGATCAAGGAGTTGCAGGCCAAGCACAAGGGCGACAAGGCCGCGCTCCAGGCCGAGATGATGGAGCTCTACCGCAAGGAGAACGCCAACCCGCTGATGGGTTGCCTGCCGCTGCTGCTGCAGATGCCGGTCTTCTTCGGGATGTTCCACATCCTGCGCCGGTTCGACCCGTTCCAGACGATCAACACCACGCTGTACGGCTGGACCCAGCCACAGTGGGACAGCGCGGTCGAGGCGAAGCTGTTCGGTGCGCCGATCGCGGCGACGTTCGGCTCCAGTGCCCGTGACCTGCAGGCGATGGGAGCCTCCCCCACGACGGTGAAGGTGGTCGCTGCCGTACTCGTCGCGATCATGATCGTGACCACGTACCTCACCACTCAGCAGATGCTCCGCAAGGCGCCGCCGACCGAAGACCCGACCCAGCTGATGATCCAGCGGATGATGAAGTACGGCATCCCGGCGACCCTGCTGTTCTCGGGATCCATCTTCCCGATCGGCGTGGTGATCTACTGGGTCACCACCAACCTGTTCTCGCTCGCTCAGCAGCAGTGGGTGCTGCACAAGTACCCGCCGCCGAACCTCGCCGCGAAGCCGGGTACGGCCGCCGCCGGCAAGGGTCAGGCAGGCAAGGCCCAGTCGGGCAAGGCGAAGGCCAAGGACGCCGCCGCGAACGGTGAGCAGCCGAAGATCGACGGGAAGGCGCTCGCGCCCCGGCCGGGCGTCAAGCCCAGCAACACCAAAAAGAGCAACCGGAAGCGGAAAGCCCGCCGGTAGCTCACCAAGACCCGTGAAGTTCAAGCGCTGAGTTTGCGGCGCGTACCACTTGGAGTTTTCACCGTGACCGACACGAGTTACTCAGGAACCGACACTTCGCACCCTGAACCGACCACTGACGACGGGCCCGAGGCCGCCAAGCCGTCGCGGCCGGAGCCGGATACCGACCTCCTGGTACAGGAGGGCGACATCGCCGCGGACTATCTCGAGGGGCTGTTGGACATCCTCGATTTCGACGGCGACATCGACATGGACGTACAGAACGGTCGCGCCATGGTGGCGGTCTCCGGCTCGTTGCAGTCGTTGGTCGGCCCCCGCGGTGCCACCCTGGAGGCGCTTCAGGATCTGACACGGCTCGCGATCTACCGCTCGACGCAGGCCCCCAGCCGGATGATGCTCGACGTCGGCGGTTTCCGGGAGGCCCGCCGCAAGGAGCTCGGCGCGGTCGCCAAGAACGCCGCCGAACAGGTGCGGGAGTACGGCGAGCCGGTCCGGATGGCGCCGATGACCGCGTTCGAACGCAAGTGCGTACACGACGTGATCAACGCCATGGACGGCGTCGAGAGCGAGTCGGAGGGCGAGGAGCCCGATCGTCGCGTGGTGGTGCATCCCGCCGAGGACTGACTCGGCCGGTATCGGATCTGTGGCCCGAGGAGGCGAGTGCCTCCTCGGGCCATTCTCTTGAGTACGTCGTGTTTGTTGGTACGTCGTACCGCGTACGTCAGTGAGGTGATCGAGGTGGGTGGAAACCGCGACAGCGGCCCGGTACGGGGCGAGGGCGTCGAGAGCGCTCCGCCGGGTGCTGAGGCTGGGCGCGCCGGCTCGCAGGTGCCGGCGGCGTGGCGTACCGCGGCGGAACACTACTTCGGTGAACGACTCCCACTCGCGGAGCGGTACGCCGACCTGCTCGCCACCGACGGCGTGGTACGCGGGCTGATCGGCCCCCGGGAGGTCCCTCGAATCTGGGACCGGCACCTGTTGAACAGTGTCGCGTTGCTGGAGCTCCTGGGTTCGGCTGCGACGGTGACGGACGTGGGGTCCGGCGCCGGTCTTCCTGGGTTGGCCCTGGCGATCGCCCGGCCAGGCCTGAACGTGGTGCTGGTGGAGGCCCAGTTGCGACGTACCACCTTTCTTGAGGAGGCGGTCGCGAACCTGGGACTGGACAACGTCTCGGTGCTCCGGGCTCGCGCCGAGGAGGCGGTGGGTCGTGCGGAGCCGGCCGATGTGGTGGTGGCTCGTGCCGTGGCGCCATTGGACCGGCTCGTGACCTGGTGCCTGCCGCTAGCCAGCGTGGGCGGCAGGCTGCTCGCCCTGAAGGGTGCTTCCGCGGTGGACGAGATCCGCACTCACCAGGACGCCGTACGAAAGGCCGGCGGTGGTGAACCCGGGCTGGTGGCGTGTGGCGCCGAGTTCCTCGAACCAGCCGCGACGGTGATCCAGGTGGTACGTGAGCGTGAGGCCGGTACGGCTGGGCGCCCGAGGCGAGACCGACCGAGCCGGAAGCGGCGTACCTCCGACCGCTAGGCCCGCCCGCCCGCCCGCCCGTGCGCTTGCCCGCCGTTCGTGCCTGAACTGGCCGGGGAGGATGCGTGGAGTCCCGGCACGGTTTTCCGGATGCGCTTCACCTGAACAGACACCCCGCTCGTGGTTGCCCGTTGACATAGCAGGGGTGCCAACGGTGGAGGGGGCAATGGCGCAGTGGCAGCTACCGAGACAACGCAAAGCCGGGTACGGCCAACAGGTCTCCCGGTACGACGGGCCAGCCGGCGAACGAGAGGGGCCCGCCGTGCGTGGTGACTCCCGGCGACGGCGACGGCTCTGGCGTGGACTGACAGACAGGACGGTGCGCGGTAATGCGCGGCGGCGACCGTCGCCGGGCGTCAAGCGTGAGGACGCCGTGGTCGGCAGGGACGATGACGCGGTGGGCAGGGACGGCGAGGTTGCCGGCAGGGGCGGTGACGCGGCAGCGGGTGGCGAGGTTGCGGGTGAGTGGGACCAGGGCGCGGCCGGCGGGGACCTGGCGGGAGGCCCTGGCGGCGAGGCCGCGGGTGGTGGGAATGGGCGTGCGTCCGACGCCATGGGCAACACGGATGGCGATGCGAGCGCCTGTGGCGATGATGTTCCAGCCATCGGGGGTGCGACCGAAGGCGGCAACGACGTGAGATTTCCCGAGCATGCCGTGACTGCTCAGGGGATTGACCAGGACGTTTGTGGTGCCCCCAGTTCCGTGGTTCCCCTGAGTACGCCGACCGGCCGTGACGCCGTACGCGACACAGCCGTAGGCTTGCCGGGCGCGGTAGCCGACAAGTGGGGTGAGGACGTGGGCATGCGGGACGAGGGCATGCGCGACGAGCGCGTACAACCCGGTGATCCGTCCGCGGACGACGCCGCATTGAGTGAGAGTCAAGCGCGGATCCGCCGGACACTGGACGCCGCTGTTTCACGTGAAACAGTGCCAGAGGACAGCAGCACGGTTCCGAAGCAACGGATTGAGGACGGGGACCACATGACTGAGACGGCGATGCGGAACGGTGGGGCGCACGCCGCGAATGGCTGGGAGTCCAGTGACTCTGACGGTTCGGACAGGTCCGATCGGCGCGCGGTCGGTCGCGCCTCGGTGGCCGACACGTACTGGGATCAGCCGAGCTATGTGAACGCGTACGACACGGCTGTTTCACGTGAAACAGCCAGCCCTGCGGATGAGGAACCCCCACTCGCCCTGGAGGCACGGCGGGCGATGCACATCCTCAATCCGAGCGGTGACGCGATGCTCCCCCGGCCGGCACGGCGTCGGGTGGTCTGTATCGCGAACCAGAAGGGCGGAGTCGGGAAGACCACGACCGCCGTCAACCTCGCGGTGTCGTTGGCATTGCACGGCAGTCGGGTCCTGGTGATCGACCTGGACCCGCAGGGAAACGCCTCCACTGGACTTGGAGTGGAGCACCGCACGGGCACCCCCAGCGTGTACGAGGCGCTGCTCGGGGAGATCAACCTGGCGGAGGTTGCCACACAGGTCGAAGGAATCCCCAACCTCACCTGTGCACCGGCGACCATCGACCTGGCCGGAGCGGAGATCGAACTGGTCTCAACCGTGGCCCGTGAGTCCCGGCTCAGCCGTGCGATCGAGGCGTATGACAATCAGCTCGACTACGTCTTCATCGACTGCCCGCCATCGCTCGGCTTGTTGACAGTCAACGCACTCGTCGCTGCCGAGGAGGTGCTGATCCCGATTCAGTGTGAGTACTACGCATTGGAAGGGCTCGGCCAACTACTGCGGAACATCGAGTTGGTGAAGGCGCACCTCAATCCCCGGCTGCGTGTCTCGACGATGATGCTCACGATGTACGACAGGCGTACCAAGCTCGCCGACCAGGTGGAGCAGGAGGTACGGAGTCACTTCGGTGATGTGGTGCTGGAGACGGTCATCCCACGGAGCGTGCGGGTCTCGGAAGCGCCGGGGTACGGGCAGTCGGTGATGACGTACGACCCCGGGTCGCGGGGAGCGACGAGCTACTTCGGTGCCGCGCAGGAGATCGCAGCCCGGGGGGTGGAGTTGCCGGACAGTGGGCTCGCCCATGGCGGCACCGGGTCCCAGTCCGGGTCACCGTCCCGCAGTACGCCACGGTCCGGTAGCACGACAGAGTTTGGTAACACGGCAGGAGACAACTCATGAAGAACCGTCGCGGCGGTCTGGGTCGCGGCCTCGGTGCGTTGATCCCGACTGGCCCCACCGAAGCCACCACGACGTCCGCGTCCGCCGTGGCTACGGTGCCTGCGGCTATGGGCGGCACCGTGGCGGGCGCGGACGGGCGTCCCGCTGCGCCGGAGCAGCCGGACCTCGCGCCGGTGCCGGGCGCGCGGTTTCGTGAGGTTGCGGTACGGGACATCGCCCCGAACCCACGGCAGCCCCGCCAGGTGTTCGAGGAAGAGGCGTTCGAGGAACTGAAGGCTTCGATCCAGCAGGTCGGGCTGCTCCAGCCGATCGTGGTACGCGAAATCGGCCCCGGGCGGTACGAGCTGGTGATGGGGGAACGTCGTTGGCGGGCCGCCACCGCGCTCGGCCTGGAGGTGATCCCGGCGATCATCCGGGACACCCGCGATGACGAGATGTTGCGCGACGCGCTGCTGGAGAACATTCACCGGGCTCAACTCAACCCGCTGGAAGAGGCGGCGGCGTACCAGCAGTTGCTTGAGGAATTTGGTGCCACGCACGAGGACCTGGGCAAGCGGATCGGGCGAAGCCGCCCCCAGATTTCGAACACGATCCGGTTGCTGAACCTTCCCGCGAACGTACAGCGCAGGGTCGCCGCCGGGGTGCTTTCCGCCGGTCATGCCAGGGCGCTGCTGGGGGTGTCCGACTCCGAGCGCCAGGACGAGCTCGCCAAGCGGATCGTCGCCGAAGGGCTGTCCGTTCGTGCCACCGAGGAGATCGTCGCCATGAGCGATGCTGGCGCTCCGCGGCGGAAGTCCGTACGAAAGACCAAGCCGCGCTCGCCTGGCGCGACCGACCTGGCGGACCGGCTCTCTGACCGGTTCGACACCCGGGTGAAGGTAGATCTCGGGAAGCGGAAGGGTCGGATCGTGGTGGAGTTCGCGACGGTCGACGATCTACAGCGGATCGTTGATCTGATGGGCCTCGATGGTCCGTCCAATATGGACAGATAGCCGGGTTTACGGACGATCAGAGTCGCGGACGCCACGCATCCCACGCCTACGCGAAATCCAGACAATCCAGATAAGGTGCCGGCCATGGCGGAGCAGCAACGACCCATTCAACCGGCGCTACCTGACTTCGTTGGTTGGCCGACATTCCCGTTCGAGGGAAGCCTTCGGGTCAAGCGCATTGCTCCGCCGGTGCAGGAGGAACCCGCCAGACAGGGCCACGGTGGTGCGGACTGCGCCAAGTGTGCGGCCACGGATTCGGACTACATCTGGGTGGACGACCGTTGGCGGGTACGCGCCCTGGGCCGTCCCAGTGGACTGCCCGCGGTAGTGGTGCTGGAGACCAGGCACCACTACGACATGGGCGACCTCTCCAACCTGCTGGCTGCCGAGCTCGGCGTACTGACCGTACGGCTGGAGCGTGCGATCCGTTCCATCGACGGTGTGGCGCGGGTACACGTGAACCGGTGGGGCGACGGTTCTGAGCACCTGCACGTGTTCTTCCTGGCACGTCCGCAGGGGATGCTGCAGCTCCGAGGCACGTTCCTGTCCATGTGGGACGACATTCTGCCCCCGATCCCGGAGTCGCAGTGGCGCGAGAATCTCGCGTTCATCGCCGCCTGGCTGTCCGAGTACGGCGGGGAGGCGGTCGCGGAGCCGCCCCCGATGCGTTGGGACCGGGAGTCGGCGGAGCCGGGAGACTCATCGACCGACGGTTCCGGGGACACGTACGGATCATCCGCTCTGACCCCTGGGACCACCCCGGACGAACCTGGCGACGGCCACCCTGACGAATCTGGTACCTCCGAACCTGAAGGCACCCGGGCACAGGATTCCGACTCGTACGGCCCGTCCGGTGATACCGAGTCGGGCGAAGGTGAGCCAGCACCCGGAGATGGAACACCGGGAGTCCGGGCACCGGGCCAGGCCAGGCCGGACCACAGCGGGCCGGAGCACAGCGGGCCGAACCAAGGCCGGCCTGACCACAGCGGGCCGGACCACGGCGCGCCGGACCAGGCCAGGCGGGACCATGGGGGGCCCGATCGGGTCGGGCCGGGCAACCCCGCGTCCGTACGGGACGTGCCAAGCATCTGGGAGCCACGGGAGCCGGCAGCCACGGGTCACCTGAATGAGTCGGGACCCGGGCCGGGGCCGGACCACAGTGTGTCTGGGAACCTGGAAACCGGCCACGGACCGCCGTCCAGGCTGGGAGCGGAGCGGTCGGCGTTCGATGCCGCGGCCCCGCCGCCCCGGTCGCGCTTCAGCAGGTTGGCAGGTGCGTTCCCGCCACACCCGGATCGGGGAGGCTCCGCACGCCCGGACAGGGACGGCTCAGTCTCCGGATACCGGGACGGCGCGCCATCTCCACACCGGGCCGGATCACCACGTGGTGTCCCGCCTTCACGCGGCGCGGCATCCCCGGGGCCTTCACCAGCCGGCGAGCCGCCATCCCCTGGTACGCCCGGAGAGGCCATCACGCCACCTGCGGGCACCGAACCCCAGAACCCCGCTCAGCCTCACGGTGCCCAGCCTCACGGTGCGCCCCCACCGCACGGCGGACCACCGCGGTACGGCCGTGCCGCCGAGGCGATGCCGTACCGGCCGCCGACTCCGGCGACGTACGGGACACCGCGTTCCCCTGGGGACGCTCCGGCACCTGACGCCCCGGAACCCGAGGCTCCGGACGGGATGCGGGACCAGCCGATGAGAGTCAAAGGGGTCGCGTCCGTGGTGCCCCGGATGCCGATCACGAGAGACGGCGCTGAGACGCCACAGGAGACGGACAGGCGTCCGCCCTGGCGCAGGGGAGGCTCGGGCGGGCAGCGGCCGTCAGCGGCGAGCTGAGCCGGTACGGCGTACCGCCTGGCCGACGAGCCGAGCCAGCACGTCACCGAACCGCAGTCCGGCCGCCTGCACCGCCACCGGGAGCAGCGATGTCTCGGTCATCCCGGGCGCCACGTTCACTTCGAGCACCTCGACGGTGCCGGTGGCGTCCACGATGACGTCCACCCGGGACAGATCCCGCAGCCCGAGTGCGGCGTGGGCGGCGACGGCGACCCGCGCCACTTCGGCGGCGACGTCGTCGGAGAGCCGGGCCGGCGCGTGGAACGTGGTGAGCCCCGCGGTGTAGCGGGCGGCGTAGTCGTACACCCCACTGTGAGGCACGATCTCGACGGCGGGCAGGGCCTGCGGTCCGTCGCCGAAGTCGACCACGCTGACCGCCAGTTCGGCTCCGGTGACGTACCGTTCGATCAAGGCCGTGGAGTCGTACGCGAAACACCCGACCATCGCGGCCGGCAGTTCCGT
The DNA here is from genome assembly GCA_050701795.1 of Micromonosporaceae bacterium. Taxonomy (GTDB): domain Bacteria; phylum Actinomycetota; class Actinomycetes; order Mycobacteriales; family Micromonosporaceae; genus WHSM01. The sequence continues at coordinate 5,297 of JBOGDK010000091.1, read as the reverse complement.
CTCCGACTTCACCGCGTGCGCCCCGAGCCCGGAGCCGCCCTGCGCCGGCTTGACGATCAGCGGCATCCCGAGCCGGGCGGCGATCCGGTCCAGCAGGCTGGCGGCGCCCAACTCGGAGAACGTGTCATGCGGTAGCGCGACCCAGTCGGGGGTACGGATTCCCGCCTCGGCCAGCACCGCCTTGGCGCTCGGCTTGTCCCACGCGACCCGGGCGGCGTGCGCGGCGGTGCCCACGTACGGCACGCCGACCAGGTCCAGTACGCCGCGCAGCGAACCGTCTTCCCCGGACGCGCCGTGCAACGCGATCAGTACGGCATCCGGCGGGTCGCTGGCCAGCGCGGGAAGCAGGTTCACATCAGCGTCCCGTAGCTGCGCGTCGACCCCTGATTGACGGAGCGCACTGATGACCCGGCGTCCCGACCACAGGGAGACCTCACGCTCGTACGACAGGCCGCCGGCCAGAACCAGCACCCGGTGCTCACTCATTCCCTGGCCTCGCTTCGCTGTCCCGCGGCGCCCGGCGCCGGCCTGCGTTCTCGTCCCGCGACGGAAGGCACCGGTCCGCTTCCCTGTCCAACGGCGACGCGGATCGATGCCGTGGCGCCGTGTGTGGATACGTCACTCATGCCAGCCCCTGGGGTGGGTTGTCGGCGGCGGTCGCCGGTCCGGCGTCGGTGGCCGCGGGACCGGCCGTGGCGCCGAACGTGGCGCGCAGGTCGAGATCCTCCTCGATCACCGTGGCGAGTCGGCGTACCCCGTCCCGGATCCGGTCCGGTGGCGGGAAACAGTACGACAGCCGCAGGTTGCTCCGCCCGTTGCCGTCGGCGTAGAAGCCGGTGCCAGGCACGTACGCGACCCGGTTGTGGATCGCCCGCGGCAGCATCGCCTTGGAATCGAGCCCGTCGGGCAGGGTGAGCCAGACGTAGAAGCCGCCGCCTGGCCGGGTCCACGTGGTGCCGTCCGGCATGAAGTCGTCCAGCGCCTGCAGTACGGCGTCGCGCCGCTCCGCGTACAGGTTCCGGAAGGTTTTGAGCTGCTCCCGCCACGGCATGGTCGCGAAGTACGTGGTGACCGCGGACTGCGACAACATGCTGGGGCACAGGATCTGCGCCTCGGAGGCGATCACGAGCTTCTCGCGTACCGCGTGGGGAGCCAGCACCCAGCCCATCCGTACCCCGGAGGAGAACGTCTTGGAGAACGTACCGAGATAGATCACACCGTCGCGTACCCGGGACCGCAACGCGGGGAGCGGCTCGGCGTCGAAGCCGAGCAGCCCGTACGGGTTGTCCTCCAGGATCAGCATGTCGGCGCGGCGGCAGATCTCCAGGATCTGCTCCCGGCGCTGCTCGGGCAGCGTGACACCGCCCGGGTTGTGGTACGTCGGCACGGTGTAGAGGAACTTCGCGCGCTGGCCCCGCGCCGCCACATCGGCCAGTGCTGCCTCCAGCGCCTCCGGCACCAGACCGAGATCATCCATCGGTACGTGCACCACGTTGGCCTCCGCCGCCTGGAATACGCCAAGCGCACCCACGTACGAAGGCCCCTCCGCGAGCACCACGTCGCCCGGATCCAGGAACACCCGGGCCACCAGGTCCAGTGCCTGCTGGGCGCCCACGGTGACCACCACGTCGTCCGGGCTGGCGCCGCACCCGGCGTCGATGCCCTCCAGGGACATCACCTCGCAGATGGTCTCCCGCAACGCCAGGTCGCCCTGCCCCACGCAGTACTGCAGGGTGCTCGCGCCGTGCCGGGCCACCAACTCGCCGAGCATGTCCCCGACGGCGTCCAACGGGAGCGCGGAGACGTACGGGGAACCGCCGGCCAGCGAGACCACCTCAGGGCGGCTGGCGACCGCGAACAACGCGCGGATCTCGGACGCGGTCATCCCGCGTGCGCGTTGTGCGTACCGGTCGGTGTAGTCATCGAGCGTGGTGCCGGTCACGGCGTCTCCCAAGGGTCTACGGCGCACGCGAAGGTCGAGTTTATCGACCGGTGGTGCGGCTGCCACCAGCGGTTTCGTCGAAGCGTCGCGTTTGTCACCCCCGCGGGCGTACGATCGCCTGGTGTCCTGGGGGAATGCTGAGCCCGGCAACGCGGTGATGGTCTGATGTCACGGCGGCTGGTGAATCTGACCCTCGACACTCTCGAAGACCTCCCTGGTCGCTGCCGGCGCTGCGTGTTCTGGGAGCTTGACCCGGTGTCCGCGGAACGTGCGATCGAGGCCGGGGCTCCCGAGCTCGAGAAGGAGGCCTGGGTCTCCCAGACGCTTCTCGAGTGGGGTTCCTGTGGAAAGTTGATATACGTCGACGGGATGCCCGCCGGGTACGTGATGTTCGCCCCGCCGATGTATGTACCCCGTGGTGGCGCTTTTCCCACCAGTCCGGTGTCACCGGACGCGGTACTTCTGATGAACGCTTACGTGGTCGACCCGTTCGCCGGTGGCGGCTTGGGCAGGATGCTGATCCAGGGGGTCGCCCGCGACCTCACCAAGCGCGGGGTGAAAGCGATCGAGGCGTTCGGAGACGCGAAACCGGACGACTCCGGGCTGGGCAGCGTCGGTTGCCTCGCCCCGGCGGATTTCTTCCTCTCGGTCGGGTTCAAGACGGTACGACCGCACCCCAGGTTCCCGCGGCTGCGCCTGGAGTTGCGTACCGCGTTGTCCTGGAAGTCCGATGTCGAGTACGCCCTCGAGAAGCTGCTCGGCTCGATGAACCCGGAGTCGTTGCTGCGCCCCGCGATGCGGCCATTGACCCGGCAACGGGACCCGTTCGTACCGCAATCGCTGTGAGCTGGTCGCCAGGCGTTTCGCGAGGTTGAATCGAACCCATGTGTCGAAGCATCAAGACGTTGCGCCCGCCGTTCACCGAGACCGTCACCGACTCCGACGTACACGCCGCCGCGCTGCAGTACGTACGGAAGATCTCCGGGTTCCGGGCACCGGCCCCGCACAACGCCGAGGCGTTCGAGGCGGCGGTCGAGGCGGTGACCGCGGCGAGCCAGCAGCTGCTCGATCAGCTGGTGGTACGCGGCACACCAGCCCGTAGCGGCGGTTAGCGGACGCCGGCCTGGTCTCGGCTCAGCTCGCGGCGAGCGCCGCACGCAGCGACCGTACGTCGAACGTGCCGGTGGCCACGTCGGCCTCCCGTGGCAGGTAGAGCCGCTGCACAGCGGCGATGATCGCGTCGACGACGGTGTTCCGGAATCGGGTGTCGATGATCCGCTCCCGGTCCAGCGGGGAGGTGAGGTAGCCGACCTCGACCCGTACCGCGGGCATCCTGGTCAGGCGTAGCAGCTGCCAGGTTTTCGCGTGGGTATGCCCGTCCAGCAGCCCGGTACGGGCCACGATCTCCCGCTGCACCAGACCGGCGAGGCGCTCCCCGGCCGTCGATGTGACACCCGCCGTGGTCCCGTAGTGGTAGGTCGCCACGCCGCGGGCTTCCGGGTTCGGGTGGCCGTCCAGATGCAGCGAGATCACCAGGTCGGCGCCGTGGTCGTTGGCGAACTTCGCGCGGGCGTCGTCCGGGTAGCCGGCGTGCGGCCCACGCGTGAGGTGTACGTGCACCCCGGCGGCGGCCAGCCGCTGCTCCATCCGGGTCGCCAGGTCGTACGCGATCTGCGCCTCGGACCAGCGCAGCGCCCCGTCCACGACGGTGACGCCGAGGTCGTCGCCGCCGTGCCCGGGGTCGATCACGATGTTCTTGCCCACCAGCGCGGGACCGGAAGCGCGCAGCATCTCCGACTCCCGTAGCAGCTGTGGCCGGCCACCGACCACCTTGCGACCGAGCAGTCGCAGCGCCCGTACGGTCGCCTGCCCGAACGTACCGTCGGGAACCAGGCCGGCCTCCCGCTGGAACTGGGCCAGGGCCTGGGAGGTACGTACCCCGAACACACCGTCTGGGCGGCCGACGTCGTATCCCATCTCGAGGAGGCGTTCCTGCAGCTGACGTACGTCATCGCCGAACAACGCCTCGGTGCCGTTGACGTGGAGCACCCGATCACCGAGACGCCAACGCGCAGCCTCCAGGGCGCGCCTGGTCTCCGGCCCCACGCGGCCGTCAGAGGTGAGCCCCCGGGACTGCTGGAACGCGCGTACCGCGTGGTCGGCCTCGTGGTCGAACACGTCAGTGGCGCCACCGGTGTCGGGAAGCAGCCCGAGCCTGGTCAGGATCCCGCGTACCTCCGCCGCCGGGGGGCCGGTGTCGCCCAGCCGGACGGAACGCATTCGTGTCTCCTTCACAGGCCCTTAGGTACCCGGGTCGGGCCCGGGCCTACCATGGGTTCACCCCGGAACGTATGAGCGCTCCGGCCATTGGGGGCATGCCCGGAGCGCTCCACAGGGTCGACTCAGGCGATGGCGTCTTCGAAACGCCGGACCAGCTCTGACTTCGGCTTGGCGCCGACGATCTCGCCGACGGCCTCACCGTTGCGGTAGATCTTCAGCGTCGGGGCGGACAGGATGCCCTGCTCACGTACCGAGTTCGGGTTGTGGTCGATGTCCAGGCTCACGATCTTCAGCTTGCCCGCCATCTCCTGGGAGATTTCGTCCAGGATGGGTGCGATCTTCTTGCACGGCAGGCACCACTCGGCCCAGAAATCCACCACGACCGGGGTGTCGGATTCGAGCACCTCACTGGCGAATGTGGCGTCGGTGATCGGGTTTGTTCCCACGTTCTTCCTCCTGGGGTATTGGGAGCTCAGTGCAGCGAGGCGAGTCAGTGCAGTGAGGCGAGGTAGCGCTCCGCGTCGAGCGCCGCGGCGCAGCCGGTCCCGGCAGCGGTGATCGCCTGACGGTACGTGTGGTCAACGAGGTCTCCGGCGGCGAAGACACCAGGCAGGTTGGTGCGGCTGCTCGGTGCGTCCACCTCGACGTAGCCCTCGTCGTCGGTGGTGATCTGGTCCCGGAACAGCTCACTGCGGGGGTCGTGCCCGATCGCGATGAACAGGCCGCTGACGTCCAGGGTGCGTTCCTCGCCGGTCTTCGCGTTGCGTACGGCGACGCCCTCGACCTTCTCCTGGCCGAGCACCTTGGTCACCACGGTGTTCCACTCGACTTTGATCTTCGGGTTGGACAGCGCCCGGTCCTGCATGATCTTGCTGGCCCGGAACTCGTCCCGGCGGTGCACGATCGTGACGGTCTCGGCGAACTTCGTCAGGAAGGTGGCTTCCTCCATGGCGGAGTCGCCACCGCCGACCACGACGAGGTGCTGGTCCCGGAAGAAGAAGCCGTCACAGGTGGCGCAGCTCGACACGCCGTGGCCGAGCAGCTCCTGCTCGCCCGGTACGCCCAGCGGCCGCCA
>JBOGDK010000090.1:0-13549 GCA_050701795.1 Micromonosporaceae bacterium | reverse complement strand
AAGCCCTGGTGAGGGCTTCGCGGACGCCACGACCACGAGCACCGGGGGACCTCAGCCGCGGTACCACTTCTGGTTGGCGCCGCCACTGCACTCCCACAGTTGCAGCCTGGCACCGTCGTGCGTGCCCCAGTCCTTGACGTCGACGCACTTGTTCGCCTGCGGGTTCACCAGGTCACCGGCTCCACTGAGGACGAACTGCTGCGCCGGGTTGCCACTGCAGTGGGCGAGCTGGATCACCGCGCCGTTCTGGATGGAACCCCAGGCGACGTCCATGCACAGCCCGAACGCGCGGACCGTACCGTCGCCGGGGAACGTCCAGCGCTGCGCTGCGGTGCCGTTGCAGCCCCACATCCACAGGTACTGGCCGTCAGCGCCGTTGGAGTACGGCACATCGATGCACTTGCCGGTGTGCCGGGAGATGATCCGGCTGGTGCTCCCGCCGCCGGTGGTGGTGAGGCTGAGTCCGTACGCACCGAGGATCTCGTTCACCGGCTGGAAGAACGTGTGGCCGCCGTTGCCGCAGTTGCCCGCGCCCCCGGAGGTGACGCCCTGGGCCTGGTCACCGGTGATGTACGAGCCACCGGAGTCGCCCGGCTCGGCACAGGCACTGGTCCGGGTGAGCCCGTAGACGTACCGGCCGGAGTAGTTGACGGTGACGTTCTTGGCCTGGATGGCGCCGCACCGCCAACCGGTGGTACGCCCGGACCGGCACACTGACGCCCCGATCGGGGCCTCCGCCGAACCGGCCACCCCGACGCTGCCGCCGGAGTAGTTGTTCACCCAGGGGCGCGGCGTCCAGTTGGAGTTGACACGTACCCAGCCGTAGTCGTTGCCCGGGAACGAGGAGCCACCGAACGTCCCCTGGGCCACCCCGTTGTAGCCGGTGGTACTGCTGCCGGTGCCACCACAGTGGCCGGCGGTGACGAACCCACCGGCGACCGAGAAGCCCACCGAACACAGCACCCGGTTGTCGATGCCGTACTGGTCGCCGCCACGGATGTCGTACACCGTCCTGGGTGCGTCGTCGCTGGTCACGATCCGTACGGCGGTCGCCTCGACGCCGCTGGCCGTGATCAGTTTCCGGGCGGCCCCCGAGGACGTGGCCGCGATCGTGACCCGGTTGCGCACCACGTCGACGTACCAGCCGTGCACCCCGCCTGGTGCCTCCGAGGCGGACCTGTCGAGCCGCTTCTTCACGGCGTTCAGTTCACTGTGGGTACGGTCGACCCGCTTCGGTACGGCACCGGCGGCGCGCACCTTCCCGGCGTCGGCCTTGTGCACCACACCGGCGGCCAGCCGGTGCGCGTCGGCGTCGTACCACGCGCCCGCGAAGCGTTTGCCGAGCGTGGTGCGTACCCGCTTCTCGGTCAGCGACGCGGCGGCCTCGTACGCCAGGCGGAGCCGTGCCTGCTTCGCGGTGAGGTCCAGGTCCCGTCGCATCGCGTCGATCATCGAGGACACGTCGTGTTTCGGTGGTGTTGGCCGGTCGTCGGCGGACGCCGGAACCGGCGCGGCGAAGAGCACCGCGGTGATCACCGCCGCGCTGAGCGCAGGGAGTCTCATCAGAATTCCTCCGGGGGGAACGTGCGGGAATAATTCTGAGAGCGCTCTCAGGGAGAGAGTGGATTAAGTAAACAAAGTTGTCAATGGGTTGCCTAGGGCGGCCGCGCTGGTGGAACCACCGGCTGTCCGATGTGGCCAGCCAGCAAGCGCGAGCCGACCGTGCGGTCTGTGTGCCCCCAGGCGCGGGTCTGTGCACCTCCGCGGAGCGGTCTGTGCGCTTCTGGAGCGGGCCGGCGCCGTGCCCAAAGGCCCGGGCGGGGCTTCGAGGCACGGCCTAACGTGATCCCATGCGGATCAGTGTGGTCGCGGCGTCCCGCGAGGACGACAGTCCATCGACCGAGGCGGTCGCCGTCGCGGCCCTGGCCGACCGGCTCGGCTATCCCGAGGTGTGGCTCGGCGAGGGCCCGACCTGGGACTCGTTCGTCCTGGCCGCGGCGGTTGGCGCCGCCACCGCACGGATCGCCCTGACCGCCGGGCCGGTACCGGTCGCGGTACGGGATCCGGCCACCATCGCGCGGGCCGCCGCTTCGGTCGAAGCGCTGACCGGCCGTACGGTGGGGGCGGCGCTGGGCACGTCCAGCGTCCGGGTGGTCGAGGCGGTGCACGGCCGGTCCCGGGCAAGGCCCGCCACCGTACTGGCCGAGTCCGCGGCCGCGGTACGCCCCCTGATCGGCCCGTCCGCTGACCCGGCGATCCGGCTCGGCCCGGACTTCAGGCGGCGCCTGCCACCGGCCACCGGCCCACTGACCGTGGCGGCCTTCGGGGACCGGGCGATCAGAATCGCGGCCCGGTACGCCGACCGGATGCTGCTGGACCTGGTGTCCCCCGAGCAGGTCCGTACGCTGCGCGGCAAGCTCGACGCCGCGGCCACGTCGCTGGGCCGGACCCGGCCCCGGCTGGCTGCCTGGCTGCCCACGGCGGTGGACCCGGACCCGGCGTCGTACCAGCAGGTGATGCGCAGCGTGGTCGGCTACCTCGCGGTCCCCCAGTACGGCGACGTGTTCGCCGCGGCCGGGTTCGACGAGGCGATGCGACTGGCGGCGGCCGGCGCGGACCCGGCACGGCTGCTCGCCGCGCTGCCGCCCGACGCGGCGGCAACCGTCGGCCTGGTCGGCGACCTGGCCGCGGTACGGGCACGTCTCGACGAGTACGCCGCCGCCGGCCTGGACGAGGTCGCCATCGTGCCCGCCACCAGCGGCGATCCGGCCGGGGAACGTACCCTCACCGCCCTGGCACCCACACCGTAGCCAAGCGGCACGCGGCTCATGACGGTTGCTTTCACCCGGTAGCTTCCACGTGCGACCGCTACCGCCAAGCGATGTGGAAGGACCCGCGGTGAACCTTGATCCCACCATGAACGTCGTTGCCTTCAAGCCGATGCGCGGCGAACCGCTTGTCGCCTCCGCACCGACACGCCATGACGACTCCATCCAGCAGGCGTGGGAGACGGTGAAGTCAGAACACAAGGTCCGTGCCTTCGACATCGTGGCGGTCACCAGCGAATGGGAGGCGTCCGACGACGACGGGCACTTCCTCAAGAGCACGTTCTCCAACCTTGAGGAGACGCGGCACATCTTCAGCCGTCCGAGCGCCGACGGGTGGGAGGACGCTTTCGAGGCGGCACGCCGCGAGATCGCGCGGTCGCTTGCCGCCGAGACCCCGTCGGCAGGCCCAGAGATGTCCGCGGAGGTGCGGGACGGGTCAATGTCCGTGGACGACGCACTGCGACGGATCGCGGAGAAGGCTGAACATGACCTGCACGCAAGCGACGCCCTCGATCCGGTCGAGCTTGGCGCTGGTGAGCTCCTGCCGGTGCTACGAAGCGATTCGAGCACCGGGGGTATGCGTGACCTGCTCGCGCACCAGGACGTGGCGCCAGGGTTGTACGTGTCTCTCGCGCGCTTCGCGATGACACCCCGCGGCACCATCGGGATGGCTCATGTCATGCAGAATCACCTCCGAGAGCCGGACTCACCATCGTTCTCCGAACTGTTCGCCCAAGCTTGTGACAACCTCGGTGACAGCCTCGCGTACCAGGTCATGAGCAACGAAGGGGAACTGCTGATTCAGGCAGTGCTGTCAGGAAAGCCCGCCAGTCAACTGAGTTCAGCGGTCGTGCTGCCCGGGTTCTACGAGCAGGCAGCTCCCCACCTGGGCGGGGGGCCGCTGATCGTCGCCCTTCCGTGCCTGGACTCACTGCTCGTCGCCGCCGAGGGCTCCGGTCCAGCCCAGATGTTCCCGCAGATGGTGCGGGAGCACCACCACCCGGACGAGCATCTGCTGCCGTCGCTGCTGCGGATCGACAGCTCAGGGATCGAGCTCCTGGAAGAGTGGCGGTAGCGGGGTTTCGCCGCGGCTTCCAAATCGGGACCAGAGCCGCGTACCGGTGGAGTATCTTGCCTGGCTATCGCGATGGGTTGTAGCTTCCTTTCACCATGCCACCACGCGACCTGGGCCGTTGCCGGGGGACACATCGGACAAGGTCGACGGTTCACCCCCGGAGGGCACCGTGATACGAAGAATCCTGGCCACCGCGGCCGCCGCGCTGATAGCCGTCAGCCTCGGCGGCGCCACGCCGGCCGCCGCCGAATCAAAGCCCGAGCAATGGCGCGGCTACTGGGTCGACGCCTTCAATCAGGGCATCTACACCAGCGAGCAGGTCGCGAAGCTCGTCGGCGAGGCGAAGAAGGTCAACGCGAACGCGTTGATCGTGCAGTCCGTACGCCGGTACGACTGCTTCTGCAACCGCGCGTTGTACCCGCGTACCGACGCGGCGATCAGCCCGGCGCCGTACGACCCGCTTGACGAGATCGTCGACAAGGCCCACGAGGCTGGCCTGGAAGTCCACGCCTGGATCAACGTCAACACGATGTGGAACTCCGCCACCGCGCCGAAGTCGCCCGACCACGTCTACAACGCGCACGGCCTGACCGCCGAGGGCGCCGACCGGTGGCTCAACAAGCGCGCCGACGGCTCAGAGAAGATCGGCAACAACACCTACATCGACCCGGCCAACCCGGCCGCCGCCAACTACATCGTCGATGGGATCAAGAGCGTCCTCGCCGAGTACGACGTCGACGGCGTCAACCTCGACTACGTCCGGTACCCCGACTTCAACTCGAACACCTCCCACAGCGACTGGGGCTACAGCGAGGTGTCGCTGGCGCGGTTCCAGGCGGCCACCGGGCGCACCGACGTACCGGCGCCGGACGACCAGCAGTTCTCGGACTGGCGGCGTACCCAGATGACCAATCTGGTTCGCAAGATCTACCTCGGGATGTGGTCGGTGGACCCGGGAGCACGGCTGTCCATGGACGGCATCACGTACGGGTACGGCCCGCAGAGCGTCGGCGGATGGGAGAAGACCCGTACGTACGCCGAGGTGCTGCAGGACTGGAAGGGCTGGCAGGACGAAGGAATCATGGACACCGTCGTGGCCATGAACTACAAGCGCAACTGGATGCCCGACCAGGCGCAGATGTACTCCGAGTGGACCGAGGTGCTGGCCGACTACCAGGGTGACCGGCAGGCCGTCATCGGTCCGGCGTTGTACCTCAACTCGGTATCCGACAGCGTCGCGCAGGTCCGCGAGGCGTTGCGGCCCACCGCCGCGGGGAACACCGCCGCGGGATGGAGCGGCTACTCGTACGCCAACCCGAGCCGTGAAGCGCTCGGCCAGCCCGCCGACGTCAAGGACGCCGAACGGGACAAGCTCGCCGCCGCGTTGACCACCGGCGAGGACGCACCATTCGCCGACGACGCCGCGGTCCCGGTGATGCCGTGGAAGGCCGACCCGACCGAGGGCCACATCGCCGGCCGGGTCACCACCGACGACACAGCAGCGGACCAGGCGACAGTGGTGCTGCGGCCCCTCGGCGCTGGGGAAGTGCAGCGGCGGAGCACCGACGGCGACGGCTGGTACGGCTTCGTACACCTGGCACCCGGCCGGTACCTGGTACGGGTGGAGCTTCCGGATGGTACGGCCGGCGACCCGGCACGCGTGGTCACCGTGAAGGCGGGCAAGATCAGTACCGCGGACATCGCCCTCAGCTGATCTCTCCGCTGGCGGCATTATCGACCCGGGCCGCGTCGAGATACATCTCGGCGCGGCCCGTGGTGTTCGCACCAGAGCCCGTTGAGAAACCCGCTGACCGGTCGCGCCGGGTCGCCGTTCCTCGGCCGGGGTTTCTACACAGGCTCTACGTGGCGAAAGCGACCTCTACTGACAGGCCATCGGGTTCGGCGAGGGTTCCGGCGTGGACGCGGGCGGCGTCGCGGTCGGCGTCTTCGATCGCCCCGAAAGGCTGGACCGTGACGGTCAGCCGGCGTGCGGTGGCGCGCTGCCGGTAGGTGCCGGCGATCTCGCCGCGTACCAGGAGGATTCCCGGACTTCCGATTGGTCGCCAGACGGCGCCGCGCCGGGACTTCTCTGGTAGGAGCAGTTCGCGGTCGGCCAGCTCAGTGAGCGGGTCGTACGGCGGCAGCAGCAGGACCCGGGTGGCGGGGTCCGCGTCCCGCACCTCGTCGAGGTCGTCCTGGTGCACCCACGCGCGGCGCCCGTCGACGGTGACGGCGGCGAGCTGGCCGGAGAGCCGCCCCCACAGCCGGCGGGCCGCGGCGGGGGTCAGCGCCAACCAGCGGCCGAGGTCCTCCGGACGGCACGGACCACAGAACCGGAGGAAACGCCGTACCAGGGTGGCGAGACTCGCCTCGGGATCACCGGGCGTGGCGATCGGAAACGGGACGTAGTCGAATCCGCCTGGCCGCACCACCATGGCCAGCCCAGCCTGCAGGGTGGCGTAGCGGAACAGGACGTCCTGTACGTGGTGAGCGGCGCAGCGTCGACACCACGGCCGCAGCCGCGCGTCCACCACCTCGTTCAACGCGGTGCTCAACTCGCCCTTGCCGCGCGGCCGCCCATCGGCGGACACCTGCCGCATCGCCTCGGCGACCTGGTCCATCGCACTGGCGAGGCTGATCCGGTGATCGACCAGCGCCCGGCCGAACGGGCCGAAGAGCTCGGGGGCCAGGTCGGTCGCCTGAAGCGTACGCAGCGCGGCGGCGATGCACCCGGCGTCGGCGGTCCGGTGCAGGTGAGGCGCACCTCGTTGCGAATGCAGCAGCACCAACCCGGACGGATCCGCCTTCACGCCCCGTACCCGTAGCGCGACGTCCGCGGTGCGGCCGGGCGGCGAATCCCGCACCCCGGCCAGCAGGACGCTCTCACCCCTCTGGCCAGCCGCCGGGTACTCAAGATGCTGCACCGCGGCCCGGTATCCGAACGCCTGGGATCTGGTGAGGGTTGCCGCCGGTGGCGCCGAGTTTGCGTCGGACATCACACCCTCCTCCGGATCGCGACCACCACCGACGTTATGCGCCGGCACCGACAACACTGGACCGGGATCTCGACACACACGCGAGCGTGTCTCATGGTTTGGGCCCAATGTCTCGGTCGCGGCCCTGTGCGGCGGCCCTGTGCGGCGCCCGTGCGGCGGGTGGGCACGAGTGGGGTGGTGAGTTCGTTCCGGTCGCAGAAATCGCCGGCTAGCGTTGTCCAGGTGCGAATTGGCGTGAACGTCCCCAACTTCGGGCCCGGAGCCGAGCCAGACGTGCTGCTTCGTTGGGCACGCATCGTGGAAGGTCTCGACCTTGACCTGCTGATGCTCTCCGACCACCTCGCGATCACCCCTGACGTGGCGGAGCAGTACCCGGCACCGTTCGCCGAGCCGTTCACCACCCTGGCGTGGCTCGCGGGTCACACCAGCCGGGTACGGCTCGGCACGACGGTGCTGGTGATGCCGTACCGGCATCCGCTGCTGACCGCCAGAGTCGCCGCCAACCTCAACCGACTCAGCGGCGGCCGGCTGGTGCTGGGCGTGGGCATCGGATGGGCCCGGCAGGAGTTCCAGGCGCTCGGCGTCGATTTCCGGCGGCGGGGCGCGTTGACCGACGAATACCTCCACGCGGTACGCGAGGCGTGGCGTGACGAGGACGACTACCGCGGCAGCGGCGTACCGATCTGGGTCGGCGGCAACAGCGACGCGGGGATCCGCCGGGCCGTACGGTTTTCAGCGCCGTGGCACCCGCTGCGGTTTCGCCCCACCTGGCTGGACAGTGCGCTGGTACGGCTCAAGGAGGCGGCGGACAGCGCGGGCAGTGCCGTCCCGGGACTGGTGCCACGGATCGCCTTGCGGCTGCTCGAATCCCCACTCCCCGACTCCGAACGCCTCACCGGGGAGGGCACCCTCGATCAGGTCCTCGGCGATATGGAGCGGCTGCGGGTGCTCGGCGCCGACACCGTGGTGTTCGACCCGTACGACGGTGACCCGATGGGCACCGGCGATCCCGGCACCGCCTGGCGAGACCTGGCCACGGTCACCGCGGCCTGGCGACGTACCACCGAGGAGAGCAGATGACACCCGAGGACGAGAGGTACCTGCGCCGCGCGATCGCGATCGCGGTGGCGGCCAGGGAAGCCGGTGAACGTCCCTTCGGCTCGCTGTTGGCCGGCCCTGACGGCGTACTCGCCGAGGACCACAACACCGCCAACAGCGAGCGCGACATCACCGCCCACCCGGAACTGAAGCTGGCCCGGTGGGCGGCCCGTGAGCTCGACCCGGACGCCGCCGCCGCGACCACGATGTACACCAGCTGCCAGCCCTGCCCGATGTGCGGGTACGCGATCGAACGCTCCGGGCTCGGCAGAGTCGTGTACGCCGTATCCTCCGATCAGCTACGCACCGAGATCAGCCCGCCGATCCCCGCAACCCCGCCCCGGGTCCGCTACGAAGGCCCCGCCCTGCTCTCCGAGGCCCGGGTCGCCCTGGACGGCTTCTACTCCTGACCGGGCCAGCGTCACCGTGCCCGGGCGCGGGGGGTGATCCGGTACAACGACGGCCAGTTCTTCCCGGTGACCAGCAGATCGTCGGTCCCGGGAAGGGCGGCTATCCCGTTCAGTACGCCCTCTGAATGCCGCTCCGGTACGTGGACCACATCGGTGACCCGGCCGGTGTCGAGGTCGATCCGGACGATGTGGTGGCGTTCGAACACGTTCGCCCACACGTACCCGCCGACGCACTCCAGCTCGTTCAACCGATCCTGAGCCCGCCCGGCGAGTGTGACGGTGACGCTGTCCTTCGCGGAGAACGTGGCCGGATCACGGAACGTCAGCTCGGCGCTGCCGTCGCTCATCACCAGCCTGTCCGTCGAGGCCTGATGGCAGATCCCCCACCCCTCGCCGTCGTAGCGCACCTGGCGGCGTACCTTCAGGGACGTACGGTCCCGCAGCACGGCGATGTGGTTACGCCAGGTCACCTGCCAGATCCCGGCGCCGGTCAGGGTCAGGCCCTCCCCGAACCACGTGTCGGGTAGCTCGACCCGGCGGCTGACCGTACCGGTCCTGATGTCGGATGTCGCGATCCAGGACTTCCCGTACAAGCCGGTGGCTTCGTACAGCTGGCCGTCGTGGATCTCCAGGCCCTGGGTGAAGGCATCCGGATCATGCGGGTACGTCGCCACCACGGCCGCGTCCCACTCCCTCGGTCGAGGCTCGCCCGGGTCCTCGGACGCCGCGCACCCGGTGAGTATCAGCACCAGGCACAGACCCGACAACACGGCACGGCGTACCGGAGTTCCGTGCTCCGTCGAGACCGCCTCACCCACTCCCACGTGACCATTCTCCCCGCGGGCCGCGGTTCTCATACGCCGCCTCGCGGTGGTGGCGCCTCTCCCGAGCGGTGCCGCCACACCGGGCGCAGTCTCCCCGCCAGGTTCACAACGACCCGGGAGTACGCGGCGAGAATCACCGCCCGCCGGTCCCGCATGTCGCACCGCCGCCATCGATTCATCTCCTCCGATGACACCGCCGGACGACATTCACCGCTCCACCACACCGGGCCGCTGGGGTCGCCGAGCGCCGTCCTGCCAAGTTCCGGGTCACGGCTCACCGCACCGCGTATCAGGGCACCGAGCAGCATGTCGGCCTCGGCATCCACCGCCGGGACGTCAGGCTGCCGGCAGGACGGTCCGCACGAGTACGCCCGACCCTCCCGGTACACCGGCACCACAAGCTGGCCGCATCGTGCGCACACCAGAAGCCCACGGAGCAGGTACGGATCTCCGACCTCCGCCCGTCCTTCCGGCCTCGTCACCGGACCAGACACTCCACGACCACCGCGATGCCTGGGAGCGCGGTAAGCAACAGGGACACAGCGGCCACCGGTGGCGGTGTCGGCTTCCTGGACAGCCGCAGCACCTCGTCCGCGTCCTGGCGTGATCGACACGGATAGGCGTCTCGACAACCGCGACACCGCCCGGTCCACGGATTGCGTACGTGCACCGCCACGATCGACCGCGCGACCGCTGTGTCTCCCCCGTACGGCACCACCGAACGCTGGTCTGGCACTAACGCGCCGGCGTCTTCCACGTACCACTCATCTTGACCTCGGTCCTGCACAGCAGACTCCCCTGGATGCACGTCCTGTTGACGTCGGAGCCTGGTTCAGCGAACTCAGCGGTGGCCATGGCTACGCACCCATGTCCAGGTGACATGTGAAGCTCGCTTGAGCTAACGGACAGCAATATGCTCAGCGCGTTCGGGTTACGAATCCTGGGTTGGGGGTGGCAGAGTATGAAGCACGCTGAGGCACTGCACGTCCCCGACGATTTCTGGCTCCGGCCGGAGACGCGGTCCGCTCTTCGATCCCGTGACGTCGGTTCCCTGTTCAGACTCTTCAAGCGCTATGTGGGCGCCAGTCAGACAAAAATCGGTAGTGCTGTCCGCATGGAACAGGGGTACGTCAGCAAGGTCATGGCCGGTCGCCGCAGTGTCACCGCGATCGACGTCCTGGAACGGATTGCCGATGGCTGTCGGATGCCTGACGAATGTCGGATGCTGCTGGGGCTGGCCCCGGCCAAGGGCCCGCTGCAGTGGCAAGCACCTGCGCCTCCACCTGACTCGCATGGAGACACTGGAATGTTTCGCAGGGAGATGCTTCGACTTTCGGCGGCCAGTACCGGACTCTTGGTGGACGCTCCCAGCTCCGCACGGCGACTCGTGGGGGCGCGCGTACCCGACCTGCTTCGCGAGCGCGCCGCTCGCCTCCGTCACCTTGACGACATCCTGGGTGGAGGTGATACATACCGGGGGTATCTCGCCGAGTGCCAGGCGACCACGACCTTGCTCAAGGACGGCCGCTAGGAGAGTACCAATGGTCGCGGCCCTCTTCGGACGGGCACAGCCCTGGTTCAGTCCGGTCCGGTAGTGCGCTCGAGCCACGCCAGGTACGGCTCGGAGCCTTCGACTATCCGTACCGCGCAGACCTCGGGGTTCGTCCAAGGGTGCTGTTCCACTAGATGCGCTTCCAGCTCGGCGTAGCGCTCTTCGGTTGTCTTTAAAAGGAGCTGCCATTCCTCGCCTGTGCCGAGTTCCCCGAGATGCCAGAACACCGAGGCGACTGGCCCGATGATCTGCGCACCCGCGGCCAGCCTGCCAGCGACCGCCGTTCGCGCCAGTTCCTGAGCCTCCGCACGACTTCCCGCCCGTCGCTGTTGACACCTGAAGAAATCCACCCACGACGAGGAGCCTAGTACTGTCCACGTGCCCGTCGGCGTATCGATTGCGGACCCCGCAGCGAGTGCGGCCGACACGGGCCACGATCTCCCCGAGGCCGACTATGTGCAGCCGGGCCATCTGAGTGCCGCCACGCCGAGACTCTGCTGCATCTGGGTGATCTGGGGGCAGCCCGGAAACTCGCAGAGCAGTCGGTGAGATCTGCCGAACACGCTCACCCCCGTAGCCAGGTGCATCGCCTGGGCGCACTTGCCGAGGTGGTAGCGGCGGCGCCGTTGGATCCACGGCGACCCCCACTTGGTGGGGTTAGGGCAGGTCGACACGCCAGGCCGTACGGCGTGTCGACCCGTCAGCGGCCAACCAAGTGGATGGGCGCCGCCGGAGCCGGCATCACGTTCCTGACCTGCGACGACGAGTGATGCACGACATCGTGTGCTCCTGAGTTTCGTCAGTGCCGGGAAGCTGGAGGGACGACCAGCGACTCGTCACCGCTTCCAGGATCCCGGGATTCTTCGCTGATAGGCCGTGTGACCTGCGCTTTCGCTACCGATGGAGCGGTGGTTCCGCTCCATGGAGGTAGCAAGGTACGGATCAGCCGCGCCGGTGCGCATCACCCGAACGGCGTCGTACATCCCTGACGCAGGTCAGGGAACGGGAAGCCTGACGCGAACCCGTACTGTCGTCGGCATGCTCGCTGTGGCCGTCGGGACGCCGAACCACCGGCCGGAACGGCACGAACGTTGAGCCGCAGGCCACGTCTCGGGGGGCGCGACTTCGGCATCTTCTGGACCGCCGAGACACTCTCCACGTTCGGTGCCTCGTTCTCCCTGGTCGCCGTCCCGCTGCTGGTGCTGGACGCCACCGGGTCGGTGGTCCAGATGGGACTTCTCACCGGGCTACTGGGTACGTCGAACCTGCTGACCGGGGTGTTCGCGGGAGTGATCGCCGACCGGTTCGAGCGGCGCACACTGCTGATCGTCTGCAACGTCGCTCAGGCGGTCCTGTTCGGCCTGATCCCGCTCGTGTGGTTGGTCGCGACCCCGATCTGGCTGCTGTACGTCGTCGTACCGCTGGCCGGGGTGTTCGCGATGGTGTTCCGGGTGACGTACGTGACGGTGATCCCCAGGCTGGTCGGGCCTGGCGAGATCACCCGGGCCAACGGCTGGCTGTCCGCGAGTTTCGCCGCGGGCGGCGTCATCGGGCCGGTGTGCGCCGGGGTCATCTCCGGGCAGTTCGGCCCCACCACCGCGATCGCTGTCGACGCGGTCAGCTTCGCCGTCGCGGCGGTGGCGCTGCGGTTCGTCCGGCTGCGTGCCGCGCCGGCCCCCGCCGAGGGCACGACCGCAGCCGGATCCTGGCGGGACCTGCTGGTGGGTGCCCGTTTCCTGTGGCGGCATCCGGTGCTGCGGGCCCTCACCATCCTGCTGACCGTACTGATCTTCTTCTGGCAGGGTCTGGTCGACCTGATCGTCTTCTACCTCAAACACGACCTTTCGCAGCCCGACAGCACCGTCGGGTACGTCCTGGCGGTGGCCGCGACAGGCACCTTCATCGGTTCCCTTACGGTTGCCAGGCTGCGGCGCAGGCTGGGCTTCGGGGCGGCGTGGATCGGTTCCACCGCGCTGTGCGGGCTCGCGATCGCGGCGATCGGCTTCACGCACTCGGTGACCGGGATCGCGGTGCTGGCGATGGTGGCGTTCGGCGCCACGGCGATCGGCGGCATCTGTTCCATGTCGCTGCGTCAGGAAGTCACACCGGACGCGCTGCTGGGCCGGGTGACATCGGCCTTCTGGACGATCCATTTCGCGCTCGGTCCGATCGGAGCGGCGGTGGTGACGATGGTGGCATCGCGCTTCGGTGTCTCGGTCGCGGTCGGGTTGTCTGGCGCGGCGTCCCTCGTGATCGCGGCATGCGCCGTCCTGACGCCGGTCCGGCTGGCCCGGCCGGAGCATGTCGTCAGCCGCCCTCGGGCCGCCCTGAGCGAAGGCGGGTGACCCAGGAAACGAGCAGCGGGGTGGGGGCGCGCCGTGGTTGCTGCGCCGGCTCGGGGTGCGGCCGGGCGACCGGGTGGCGCGGGGCCGTTCTGCCGGACGGCGCGGGTGCCACACCGTCCGGCAGGACCGGGATCAGGACGCGCACACCCCACTGTTGTTCCACGGGTAGTAGCCGGTCGGCCAGCGGCCGCCCGCCAGGTGCCTGTCCAGGTAGTAGTACCAGACAAACGAGAGCTTGGCGTAGCCGCAGTCACTCGGGTGTACGTGGTCGGCGAAGTCCTTCGCCTTGGTGCCCACGATGTGCTGCGGCACCAGGTGCACCCGGCTGTCCTTGCTCTTCACCACCCCGGGAATCGCCTTGTTGTACGCGTCCACGTACGGCTTCACGGCCGGGTCGCGGTACTGCGGGATCGTACCGTGG
>JBOGDK010000089.1:0-13712 GCA_050701795.1 Micromonosporaceae bacterium | reverse complement strand
CTGGTGCTCGACACCACCAGGATGACCGGCGTGCTCACCCACCAACCGCACGAGTCCACCGCGACCGTACGTGCCGGCAGCCGGCTCGACGTGCTGGCCGAGCGGTTCGCGACAACCGGTCAGCGGCTGGCCCTGGACCCACCGGGCACATCGACGGTGGGCGGCACCGTCGCCACCAGCACCTCCGGGCCGCTGCGGATGAGCCACGGGGGCGTGGCGGATCTCCTGCTCGCCGCGACCCTGGTGCGCGGCGACGGCACGGTTCTCCGCGGCCCCGCCAGCGCCGGAAGCTTCGCCACCGCCGAAAGCTCCGCCAGCGCCGGAAGCGAGGTGCCCGAGCACGACGCGCTTGAGCACACCGTGCCCGAGCACACCATGGTTGACCTGTTCAGTGGCGGGTTCGGGGCGCTCGGGGTGGTCACAGAGGTGACCTTCCAGCTCCACGCCAGGCCACCGGTACGCCGCTGGCTGGTACGCGAGGTCGCCCACCCGGCCGAGGTACGGGCGCTCACCGCTCCGCTGCTCACGATCGACCCGGCGCCGTCGGCGATCGAGGTCTACAGCCCGTGTGGTCCGGATCAGATCGCCGTGCTGGTGGAGGGCACCGCGGAGGAGGTGGCCGACCGGCTGCCGGCCCTCGTGACGGCGCTGGGGAGCGGGTACCGCAACGGCGATCTCGACGGCAACGGTTCGGCCGCGAGTGGCCCCGTGTCGAACGGTTCCGGTCAGCCGGGAGACCCCACGGACGTGGTCAGCGTCTCCGAGCAGCCTCCGGCCTGGTGGTCGCGGTACCCGTTCGAAACCGGGGACGTGGCGCTGCGGATCACCACCCCGCCGTGTGAGATCTTCTCCGCTGGCTACATCGTGCGGGACGGCGCGGGCGGTGCGCCGGTGCGTACCCGCTGGTCGCCTGGGGTCGCGGTGATGTATGCGGCGCTGCCGTGCGACACAGATCCTGCCCGGGTGGCGCGAATGATCGAAGGGGTACGGCAGACCCTGATCGCCCGCCGCGGGAGTTGCGTGGTGCTGCACGCGCCCGCCGCGGTACGGGAACGGGTCGACATGTGGGGCCCGGTCACCGAGCCGGATCTGTGGCGTCAGCTGAAGGATCGGTACGACCCGTACGGTCTGCTCGCTCCGGGCCGGTTCCCGCTGAGCTGAGTCCCCGCGTTGGGCGCACGCGGCCGTCGCCGTCGCGTCACCGCTCGCCCGAGGCGGCAGCGGACGCCACACAGGCGCTATGGCAGGTTGCGTACCACCAGGACCGCGATGTCGTCCCGGGGCGGGTCGACGGAGAAGCCGAGCGCGGCGCCACGGATCCTGGCGGCTATCACCGAGGCCGGGTGGCCGGCCAGCGGCTTCACCTCGCGACGCAACCGGCCGAGTCCGTACAGCTCTTCGCCCCGGCGTCGTTCGGTCACGCCGTCGGTGAAGAACACCAACGCGTCGCCTGGTCCGAGTGTGAGCTCCACGGTGTGCAACTCGATCTCGTCGAGCAGCCCGACGGCGGTGCCGTTGTGGCCGACCTGCTCGACGTCCCCACTGGCGTGCAGCAGCATCGGGCGTTCATGTCCGGCCAGGCACAGCTCCACGTTCAGGTCGTCGCCCTTCCGGGACACCAGAGCCGTGGCGAGGGTGCAGTAGCGGCCGTCCTCCTGCTGTTCGATCAGGGTGCGGTTGAGGAGCTCAACGGCCCGGGACAGTGGGCGGCCGTCCCGCACCAGGACCCGGATCACGTCGCGTACCAGCCCGGTGAGCGCCGCTGCCTGGGCTCCCTTGCCGCAGACGTCCCCGATCGCCGCGAGCCATTGCTTCGGCCCTACTTCGATGACGTCGTAGAAGTCGCCGCCCACATCGGTGCCGGTGCTCGCCGGTACGTACTCGGAGGCGAACTCGACTCTGGTGGGGGTCGGCAGCGCGTGCGGCAGCAGGGCCCGCTGGAACGCCTGCGCGATCTCCTGCCGCTCGGCGTGGATCCGGGAATTGTCGATCGCGAGGGATGCCCGGCGGGACACGTCCTCGATCACGGCGACGTCGTCGGCGCCGTGGAGCCGGTCCGGTGGCCGTCCGACAGACATGGTGCCGAGCAGGTTGCCGCGCGCCGAAAGCGGGACCACGATCCCCTCCAGCGGACGGCTCAGCGCCACCGGGGTCTGGGTCTGCACCGCCTCCCGGAGCCGCGCGAGCACCTCGTTGTTCGCCAGCCCGCCGAGCTGCCGTTTGACCCCTGGCTGCGCAGACTCGTCGGCGTGCGTGATGGTCGCCAACCGCAGGTCGCCCCATTCGTCAGCGACGTGTACGGCACACCATTCGCCCAGCCGGGGGACCACGATCTGCGGCACCAGGGCGAGCGTGAGGTCCACGTCCAGGGACTGGGCGAGCAGTTCACTCGCCTCCGCCAGGAAGGTCAGCCAGCTCCGCCGCCGCAGGTCGTCCTCACGGAGCCGGTCGGCTTCGATGGTCAGCGCCATCCGTTCCGCGGTCAGCTGCGCCAGCCGGTCCCAGTGCGTGGCTGGCTTGGCGTCGGTGGCCGCGTACAGCGTCATGGTGGCCGAGAGTGGATGGGACACGGGCAGGGCGACCGACACCGCGGCGGTCACCACCCCGGTCACGTCGGCTGTGGTGCCGTAGTGGGCCAGCCGTTGTTCGCCCCGGCCGTCGCCGCGATCCAACCAGACCAGGCCGCCGGCGGCGCCGGCGACTTCGCAGAGCCGCAGCAGCAGTTCGGAGACGAGCTGCGGGAGCGCGAGGCGCAGCCGTACGTCCTCTGGTACGTGTACCAGCCAGACCAGCGATTCCGGGCTGATCGGGCTGCGGTCGGTATCGTCGGGCGCGGCCGGCGTCTCCGCGATCGTCGTGGCGGGGAACTCATCGGCCGCCGGGTGCGCCGCCACTGGTTCCAGGGCGGGTGTGGCCCCGGGCTCTGTCGTCGCCGGTTCCAGGGCGGCGACGCTCGCGGCGGCCGGTGAGACAGCGGCCGGTGAGACAGCGGCCGGTGAGGCGGCGTCCTCGTCGGCTACGACCGGCGGCACGGCGACGTTCGCGGGTACCCCCGGTATCCGGCGGCCGGTACCGACGGGACGTCGGCGTTTCGCAGCGGTGAGTGCCCCGTCCGCGGTGTCCAAGTCGAGACGGAACCACACACCCTTGCCGAACGAGGTGTGGGTGGTGCCCCAGGCGGTGGCGAACTGGTCCACCAGGAGGAGCCCCCGCCCGTGTTCGGCGAGTTCGTCCGAGGGGCGCTGCGGGGACGCCTCGATCGGGCCACCTTTGAAGTCGGTGACGGTCACGGTCACACCGTCGTCGTCGGCGATGACCTCGACGTCCAGTTCGGTGCCGGCGTGGATCACGCCGTTGGTGGACAGCTCGGTGGTGAGCAGCAGTGCCTCGTCGAGCAGGTCGGTCAGGCCGTTGTCGTGGAGGACTTCACGTACCGCAGCCCGCGCCGCCGCCGGGGAACGGTGGTCGGCGGGCAGTCGGAGCTTTCGGTGGGCCTCACTCGGCACGGATAGCAGTCTCCCCCTGTACGCGCTGTCGCGACCACCTACGATGCCAGATCGCCGGGGTCGACCGATCACGGCCGCGCACAACCAAGTGATAACGGGGCGTCGCTGGCGTTTCGGTCAGGTCGTTACATCCGGCTCACTATGACAGACGCCACCCCGTCGCGTTGGTACGCGAGGCTCTGGGCGTACGGTGGCCGAGGTCCGGTGTGGTTACGTGGAGTATCCAGGGGTACCACTGTCCGCTCGTACTCGCTATTTTCCCATGCCAGGGGTCAAGATGGGTCGGACGGATTACACCCGGGACCACTCGAAACACCACCCAACGTGTAGCGAGGACGCGTGATGACGAGCGAGGGCAAAACCGGAGAAAAAGCTGTGAAGTCCCGCAAACCACCCGCCGCGAGCAAGGCTACCAGTTCGGGGTCCGACTGTGACGACGCCAAAGCCGTGCTCCTTGAGCTGGCGCAGTCGCTGGACAAGGTGAAGCGGGGGGATTTCCGGGCCCGGGTGACCCGCCGTACCGGTCTCGCGGGCGAGGTGGCGGACCTGTTCAACGAGGTGGTCGAGCAGCAGCAGCGACACACCAGGCAACTGCAACGGATCTCCCGAGTCGTTGGTCGGGAAGGCAGGATGACCGAACGCCTCGAGGTCGAGTACCTCGACGGCGCCTGGGCCGAAGGCGCGCACGCTGTCAACGCCCTGATCGAGCACGTGGTACGCCCCACCACCGAGATCGCCCGGGTGATCGGCGCGGTTGCCGAGGGTGATCTGTCGCAACACATGACCAACGAGGTCGAAGGTCGTCCGCTGCGAGGTGAGTTCCTCCGGGTGGGGCGCACCGTGAACACGATGGTCGATCAGCTTTCGTCGTTCGCCGACGAGGTGACCCGGGTGGCCCGTGAGGTGGGCACCGAGGGCAAGTTGGGCGGTCAGGCGAGGGTCAGCGGGGTCTCCGGCACCTGGCGTGACCTGACCGACTCGGTGAACACGATGGCGTCCAACCTGACCAACCAGGTGCGCTCGATCTCCCAGGCGGCGACCGCGATCGCCGACGGCGACCTGAACCGGCGGATCACGGTGAGCGCCATGGGCGAGGTCGCGGAGCTGTCCGACACGATCAACTCGCTCACCGACACGCTCCGGATCTTCGCCGACGAGGTGACCCGGGTGGCCCGTGAGGTGGGTACGGAGGGCAAGCTCGGTGGCCAGGCAGATGTGCCCGGGGTGTCCGGCACCTGGAAGGACCTCACCGACAACGTGAACTCGATGGCGTCCAACCTGACCAACCAGGTGCGGAACATCGCCAGCGTCTCGACCGCGGTGGCCAAGGGCGACCTGTCTCAGAAGATCACCGTGGCGGCGCAGGGCGAGATCCTGGAGCTGAAGAGCACCGTGAACACCATGGTGGACCAGCTGTCCGCGTTCGCCGACGAGGTGACCCGGGTGGCCCGCGAGGTAGGTACGGAGGGCAAGCTTGGTGGCCAGGCGCAGGTACGTGGCGTCTCCGGCACCTGGCGGGACCTCACCGAGAACGTGAACCAGCTCGCCGGCAACCTCACCGCCCAGGTACGCAACATCGCCAGCGTCACCACCGCGGTGGCCCGAGGTGACCTGTCGCAGAAGATCACGGTGGACGCCCGCGGCGAGATCCTGGAGCTGAAGAACACCGTGAACACGATGGTGGATCAGCTCTCGTCGTTCGCCGACGAGGTGACCCGGGTGGCCCGCGAGGTGGGTACGGAGGGCAAGCTGGGTGGCCAGGCGCAGGTGAAGGGGGTTTCCGGCACCTGGCGGGACCTCACCGACAACGTGAACTACATGGGGTCCAACCTGACCGCCCAGGTGCGGAACATTGCCAGCGTGTCGACCGCGGTGGCCCGGGGTGACCTGTCGCAGAAGATCACGGTGGACGCCCGCGGCGAGATCCTGGAGCTGAAGAACACCGTGAACACGATGGTGGACCAGCTCTCGTCGTTCGCCGACGAGGTGACCCGGGTGGCCCGTGAGGTGGGTACGGAGGGCAAGCTCGGCGGCAGCGCCCAGGTCAAGGGCGTCTCCGGGACCTGGGCCGACCTGACCAACAACGTGAACTACATGGGGTCGAACCTGACCGCTCAGGTGCGGAACATCGCATCGGTGGCGACCGCGGTGGCCCGGGGCGACCTGTCGCAGAAGATCACGGTGGACGCGCAGGGGGAGATCCTGGAGCTGAAGAACACCGTGAACACGATGGTGGATCAGCTCTCGTCGTTCGCCGACGAGGTGACCCGGGTGGCCCGCGAGGTGGGCACCGAGGGCAAGCTCGGTGGGCAGGCGCAGGTACGTGGGGTCTCCGGTACCTGGAAGGACCTCACCGACAACGTGAACTCGATGGCGTCCAACCTGACCGCCCAGGTGCGGAACATCGCCAGCGTCACCACCGCTGTCGCCCGCGGTGACCTGACCCAGAAGATCACGGTGGACGCGCAGGGCGAGATCCTGGAGCTGAAGACCACGGTGAACACCATGGTGGAGCAGCTCTCCGCGTTCGCCGACGAGGTCACCCGGGTGGCCCGCGAGGTGGGTACGGAGGGCAAGCTCGGCGGCAGCGCCCAGGTGAAGGGCGTCTCCGGTACCTGGAAGGACCTGACCGAGAACGTGAACCAGCTGGCGTCCACGCTGACCACCCAGCTACGGGCGATCTCCCGGGTGTCCACCGCGGTTACCCGCGGCGACCTGACACAGCGGATCGCGGTCGCCGCCCAGGGCGAGGTCGCGGAGCTGAAGGACAACATCAACCAGATGATCGTGGCGCTGCGGGAGACCACGAAGAAGAACGCCGAGCAGGACTGGCTGAACTCCAACCTGGCGCGGGTCTCCGGGCTGCTGCAGGGGCAGCGCGACCTGTCGGAAGTCAGCCGCATGATCATGACCGAGGTGACCCCGCTGGTCGACGCGCAGGTCGGCACCTTCTTCCTGTACGAGCCGGGGGATGGCGCGCCGCGGCTGAAGCTGGGCGCGTCGTACGGGTACGTCGCACCCGACACCGAGATGGTGTTCGCACCGGGTGAGGGCCTGGTCGGCCAGGCGGTGATGTCGCGGAAGATGATCCGGGTCAACGGTGCCCCCGACGGGTACCTGACGGTACGGTCCGGCCTCGGCGGTGCCCCGCCGGTCGACATCGTGGTGTTGCCGGTGCTGTTCGAGGGGCAGCCACTCGGGGTGATCGAATTCGCGACGTTCTCGTCGTTGTCGGACCTGCACCTGGTGTTCCTGGACCGGCTGGTCTCCACCATCGGGGTCGCGTTGAACACGATCCTGGCGAACCGGCGTACCGAGGAGCTGCTGTCCGGCTCGCAGCGGTTGGCCAGCGAGATGCAGGCGCAGTCGGAGGAGCTGCAGCGGACCAACGCGGAGCTGGAGGAGAAGGCGGCACTGCTGTCCGAACAGAACCGCAACATCGAGATCAAGAACCGTGAGATCGAGACCGCGCGGCGCGGGCTGGAGGAGAAGGCCCAGCAGCTCGCCGCGGCCAGCCAGTACAAGAGCGAGTTCCTGGCGAACATGAGCCACGAGCTGCGTACGCCGCTGAACAGCCTGCTGCTGCTGGCCAGGCTGCTGGCGGACAACACCGACAAGAACCTCACCCAGAAGCAGATCGAATTCGCCCGTACGATCCACAACGCCGGCTCGGAGCTGTTGTCGTTGATCGACGACATCCTCGACCTGTCCAAGATCGAGGCGGGCCGGATGGACGTGGATCCGCTCGAGGTGGACCTCCCCGAGGTGTGCAACTACATCGAGCAGGCATTCCGGCCGCAGGCCGAGGAGAAGGGCCTTGAGCTGCGGGTTTCCATCGAGAACGGCACCCCGACCTCAGCCATCACTGACGCCCAACGGCTCCAGCAGATCCTCCGGAATCTGGTCTCGAATGCCGTGAAGTTCACCGACACTGGCTCCGTGGCGCTGACCATCGGTACGGCTCCGAAGGGCATGCAGTTCGGCATGTCGACGTTGGACGCCTCCCGCCGGGTGCTGGCCTTCCAGGTGAGCGACACCGGGATCGGGGTGCCGGACGAGAAGCGGGCGCTGATCTTCGAGGCGTTCCACCAGGCGGACGGCACCACCAGCCGCAAGTACGGCGGCACCGGCCTCGGGCTGTCCATCAGCCTGCAGTTGGCGCGGCTGCTGGGCGGCGCGATCACGGTGGACAGCGTGGTCGGGCAGGGGAGCACGTTCACGCTGTACGTCCCGGAGGTGCTGCCCGCGGAGACCGCCGCCGCCCTGGCCGTACAGCCGGCGGAGGCGCTGCCGCTACCCAGCCGGTCCGGGCCGATCCTGCGGCAGAGCACGACTGAGCACCTGCCGAGCGAGTCCGCGCGGCGGCTCAACGGCGCCACGGTCCTGATCGTCGACGACGACGTACGGAACGTGTTCGCGTTGACCAGTGCCCTGGAGCTGCACGGCTTGACGGTGCTGTACGCGGACAACGGGGCCGACGGCGTACGGCTGCTCACCGAACACTCCGAGGTTGACGTGGTGCTGATGGACGCGATGATGCCGGACATGGACGGCAACGAGACGACCCGCGCGATCCGTGGCATCCCCGAGTTCGCCGACCTGCCGGTCGTGTTCCTGACCGCCAAGGCGATGCCCGGTGATCGGGAGTCCAGCCTTGCCGCCGGCGCGTCGGACTACGTGACCAAGCCGGTGGATCTGGACGAGCTGCTGGGCCGGATGGCCAGTTGGGTGGGCGAACGGAGATCGGCCACAGCCGGGGAGGCTATCTAGTGACCGCGAGCGGGGTTCGCGCCAAGCTGCTGTTGGTGGACGACCGGAAGGAGAACCTGGTCGCCCTGGAGGCGATCCTGCAGGGTCTGCCGGTGGAGCCGGTCAGCGCGACCAGCGGTGAGGTGGCGCTGAAGCGGCTGCTCACCGACGACTTCGCGGCGATCCTGCTCGACGCGCAGATGCCAGGGATGGACGGCTTCGAGACCGCCGGCCACATCAAGCAGCGGGAACGTACCCGCCACGTCCCGATCATCTTCCTGACCGCGGTGGACCGTGATGCCCACCTGGCGTTCCGGGGGTACGCCGCCGGCGCGGTCGACTACATCACCAAGCCGTTCGATCCGTGGGTGCTGCGGGCGAAGGTGACCGTGTTCGTGGACCTGTGGGCGAAGAACCGGCAGTTGCAGGAGCACGCCGTACTCGCCAAACAGCAGCAGGCGGACCACGCGGCGCTGGTTGCCGCGTGCGACGAGGCGGTCCGGATCCTGTCCGACGGTACGGATCCCAGGCAGGCCAACGAGAAGGCGCTGGAGATGCTGCGCCGGGCGCGCGGTTCCGACTGACGGGTGTGGCGGTGGCGACACCCGGAGATCCAGTTAGGACATGCTCTTGGCGCCGGTGGTGCCCTCGACCCGCCAGCCCTCCGCGTCGGCTGTGACGAGGTACGTGAGCCAGGTCCCGCCGAGGCAGCCGTACCAACCGTTGACGCCGATCTCGAGCCGGTCGCCGGAGTCAGGTACGGGCGCGAGCGTGATGAGGATCGCGCGGTCGTCGGTGAGCTTGCAGTGGTCCTTGCCCGCGACGACGCTTTGCCGCTCGGTGATGAACGTGACCGGTGCGACATCTGAAAGCTGCCGGGTGATGCGTTTCTGGGTGCGGCGGGTGATGGCGGGGCCATCGTCGTCAGTGACGGAGCGCATCGGATCGGCGGCGTCTTTCACCGCGCGGTCGAGCACGTACACGGCCGACCACCGGTGTTCCTCGCCCATGCCGTGGTCCGCGCTGGTGAGGTAGTGGCGCAGGACTGCTACCCGCACGTCAGCTTGCCGGTCGCTGGGGCTGCTGTCGTCTGGCCCGGCGCTCACGGTCGCACCACACCCGGCCATCGCACCGGCGAGTAACAGTCCACAGGCGATCCTCGTCCACATCACAGCCACGCTCCTGACTCGACTACGCGTCATGTGACGGTGAGACGCGTCGGGAGCTGCGGCGGTTCCGTGGGAGAACGTCGGGTGTGTCCGGTCGTCCCGTGACGGCCCGGCGGGTCAGCCCTGCGCGGCGCTGTCCCGGATCGTGAACGCCTGCCGCAGGCCGGTGACCTGTAGCAGGCGGTTCAGGAAGTCGCTCACGTTCGTCAGCACCAGCGAGCTACGGGCACGCGTGGCCGTACGGTTGAGCACCACGAGCGTCCCGAGGCCCTGCGAGTCACAGAACGTCACGCTGCCCATGTCGAGGACAAGGCGTGTCGGGCTGTCGCCGAGGGCTTCCTCCACTGCGGTGACCAGGCGCGGGACCGTACCAATATCGAGTTCCCCCGCCAGGGACACAACAGTCTCTTCCGGCTCATGGTGCACCGCGATGTCTAAGTCAGGCCGGACCACGCCGTTCAGGGTAACCCGAGCGTCTGAACACCGCGTGGTCTCCCCCACGCAGATGCGCATATCGAGCTGTGGGGACGCTCGGAGCAGCTGGCCGGACATCCGTACCAGGTACGGAATCCGGCCAGCTGCGCCTCCTGCGGGTACTCCTGTGCTTACTCACCGTACGACTGGCCTCGGTACGTCGATGAGCGTGGCGTACCAGGATCGTCGGACGCGGACTGACCCTGGCCGTGCGTGGTCTGGCCCTGCGTGGTCTGGCCCTGCGTGGTCTGGCCCTGCGTGGTCTGGCCCTGCGTGGTCTGGCCCTGCGTGGTCTGGCGCTGGGTGCGGCTGTACTCGTCGTCGTACTGCGAGGACTCGTACTGCTGTTGCGCGAACGCCTGCTGCTTGCGGCTGGCGTTGGCGTCCATCTGCGCCTTCACGTTGCCGGCCTCGCCTTCGGCGTGGTGGAGCATCCGCTCCCAGCGTTCCCGCATCGGCTGGATCAGACCGCCGCCGACACCCACAACGGCGATACCGCCGATCGTGGCCAGGACGGTGATCAGGATCGGTGTGGTGATCGCGGTCGCGACCCCCACCTGGTTCAGCGCGGCGATCACACCGAGACCGAGGATGAACACCTGTGCGACGGTGCCGAGCGTCCGGCCGTACGACACGCCGCCGAGCGCCGAGGTGATGACATCCTTCACGGCGCCCCCGATGGCCGCCGCGATCATCACGATCAGCAGTGCCACGAACACCAGCGGGATGAACGCGACGATCGAGTTGATGATGTCGGTGATCGGGTTCGGACCGAAGACCCCGAACGCGAGCTGCAAGGTGATCAGCAGTACGGCGTAATAGACCAGTTTCGAGAACAACTGGCTCGGGTCGTACGAGCCGATAAAGCGTTGCATGCCACTGCGCTCGATCAGCCGGTCGAACCCCATACGGTCCAGCAGCTTGTCGATGACCTTGGCAAGCAACCTCGCCACGATCCAACCGACCACAAGGATGATGAGGAAGACAATCAGCTTCGGCACTACCGAAATAACGGTGCTGAGCATGTTGCCCAAGCTCTCGCCGATATTCATCGGCGTACCCCCCTTTCTCATGGCGGCTCACCGCGCCGGCTGTTCCGGCGCTGGCCCCCTGCCGCCGTACTGCGGGTCTCCGATCGCGGCGCCCAATTGCCCCCCGGGCGCCCT
Source organism: Micromonosporaceae bacterium (assembly GCA_050701795.1). Lineage (GTDB taxonomy): Bacteria > Actinomycetota > Actinomycetes > Mycobacteriales > Micromonosporaceae > WHSM01. Next base: position 2,648 of record JBOGDK010000089.1, on the reverse strand, counting down.
TGAAGATCAGCTAACCATGGAGCGTACGCATGCCGCCCGGTATCGGCCACCGGAACCGCAGAGGCCAGCTCAATCTGCGATGCCCCGATCTGGGGCCGGATAATCTCAATGCCCGAGTCGATTCATCCACGGTCGCTACGTACCGCTGACCCAGCATCCTCAGGCGGTCAGGCGGATTTACGGCGGCGCTCGGTGGTCTTTTTCGCCGCCTTCTTGGCGGCACGTTTCGCGGTGCCCTTGGATTCCGCTTTCTTGCCGGATGCTTTCTTCGTCGGCTTCGTCGGCTTTGTCGTCTTGGCCGGCCCGGTCTCCCGGCCTTCCTTGGCGCGTTCCACGCTGGCCCGCAGCGCGGCCATCAGGTCCACCGCTGCCGGGCGCTCCTCCTCGGGCTCCGGCGCGACCACCTCGCGACCGGCGACTTTCGCGTCGATGACCTCCTGCAGCGCGGCACGGTAATTGTCGACGTATTCGTCCGGGTCGAAATCCGCGGTCATCGAATCGATCAATGACTCCGCCATCGACAGCTCCTGCGGCCGGGGGGAGTAATCGGACTCCAGGAATTCGAACTCCGCGGTACGTACCTCGTCCGGCCACAGCATCGTGTGCATCACCAGAACGTCTTCGCGGACCCGTAGCACCGCGAGCTGTTCCCGTTGCCGGATCGCCACCTTTACGATCGCCACCCGTTCGGAGTTCTCCAGGGCGTCCCGGAGCAGTACGTACGGTTTGCCCCCGACACCGTCGGCGTCGAGGTAGTAGCTCTTGGCGTACAGGATCGGGTCGACCTGCTCGGCCGGTACGAACTCCAACACCTCGATGTTGCGGCTGGTCGGCAGCGGGAGGTCGGAGAAGTCGTCATCGGTCAGGATCACCATCTCGCCGCCGCCGAGGTTGTATCCCTTGGCGATGTCGTCGTAGGTGACCTCTTCGCCGTCGACCTCGCACACCCGCTTGTACCGGACCCGACCACCATCGGTCCGGTGCACCTGGTGGAACCGGATGTCCTTCTCCTCGGTCGCCGAGTAGAGCTTCACCCCGATCGACACCAGCCCGAACGAGATCGCGCCCTTCCAGATCGCCCGTGGCATACCGGGTCTCCTTCCGTACCACGAAGCATTACCCCAGGTCCCAGCCCAGCATGTCATCTAGTGCGGTGAATCCGGGTCGGCCTCTACGATCAATTTCGTGCTCGCCGTACCGATTCGGCCGATGTTGGCGACCGCGGGGCCGCTGCCCGCCGGTCCAGGCTGGACGTACGAGTTCAAATGGGACGGGGTACGGGTGATCGCCGAGATCGCCGAATCCGGGCTGCGGCTCTCCGCCCGCAGCGGCGCCGAGGTGACCGTGGCGTACCCGGAGTTGGCGGGGCTCGCCGAGCAGGTGCCGGACGCCGTGCTCGATGGCGAGGTGGTGGTCTTCGACACCGCTGGCAGGCCGTCCTTCGAGCTGCTCGCCGAGCGGATGCACGTACGCCAGGGGGCTCAGGCGGCCCGTCTGGCGGCCACCCGTCCGGTGAACTTCCTGATCTTCGACCTGCTTCGTCTGGACGGTACGGACCTCACCAGCCTGCCGTACCAGGTGCGGCGTTCGACCCTGGAGGAGCTGCGGCTCGACGGTGAGCGCTGGCAGGTGCCGCCGGCCTTCGACGATGGTCGGGCCACGCTCGAGGCGAGCGCGGAGCACGGTCTGGAGGGCGTGATGGCGAAACGGTCGTCGTCTGTGTACCGGCCGGGCAGCCGTACCCCGGACTGGGTGAAGGTGAAGGCGGTGAACTCGATCGAGGTCGTGGTGGGCGGCTGGCGGCCGGGGGAGCGGCCGCTGGGGGCGCTGCTGGTCGGGGTGCCGACATCGTCCGGGGCGCTGGCGTACAAGGGGCGGGTCGGTGGTGGGATTCCTGACCGGATGGTGCGGCGACTGCTGGAGGAGCTGGCGCCGCTGCGGCGTACCGGCAGTCCGTTCGCCGAGCCGGTCCCTCGCCAGGACGCCCGGGGCGCGGTGTGGGTGGAGCCGGCGATCGTGGTGGAGGTGGCGTACGGCAACGAGACCGCTGCGGGGCGACTGCGGTTCCCGAGGTTCGTACGGCTCCGCCCAGACCTCGCCGCCGAAGACCTGAGGGGATGAGCGGGTGCCTAAAACCAGGCGGGTACGGGTCAAGGTGGACAATACCGAGCTGGAGCTGTCCAACCTGGACAAGTCCATGTATCCCGACTTCACCAAGGCCGAGGTGATCGACTACTACACCCGGATCGCTCCGGTGCTGTTGCCGCATCTGAGAAACCGTCCGGTGACCCGGATCAGGTACCCGGACGGCGTCGGCGGGCAGAGCTTCTTCGAGAAGAACGCCCCGAATCACACCCCGCGCTGGGTGCGTACCGCGAACCTTCCGTCGCCCGGCTCCTCAGTGGGCCGCGAGACCATCGACTACATCATGGTGGACGATCTGCCGACTCTGGTCTGGTTGGCGAATCTCGCCGCGCTGGAGCTGCATACGCCGCAGTGGACGGTAGGCCCCAAGGACGCTGGAAAGGACCCGGACCGGCTGGTCTTCGACCTCGACCCGGGTGCCCCCGCGGGGTTGCCCGAGTGCCTGCAGGTCGCGCTGCTGCTCCGGGAACGGCTCGCCGCGGACAAGCTGGTGGCGTACCCGA
>JBOGDK010000088.1:0-13874 GCA_050701795.1 Micromonosporaceae bacterium | reverse complement strand
CCCGCGAGGTGGGGGGTGCTAGGAGCCGCACACCTCACGGAAGGCCTGCTGGCTCGCCTTGTCCCGCAGCTCGTAGTGCTGCAGGCCGTGGTTGGCTGTGATCTCCATGTCGAAGTACGACGCGAACACCGCGTTCTGGTCCTTCAGGTACTGCAGGGTGTCCCGGACCCAGTCCGCACGGCCGGCCCGGTCTCCGTCGGCGATCGCCGACCCGGTCTCGGCCACCGCGAACGGCAGGTCCTCGGAGCGGCTCACCTCGGCGGCCTTGCCGAACAGCTTCGCCGGGTCCCGGTAGCCACCGTCGCCCTCGTTGACGTAGTTGTAGATGTCCCACGCCATGACGTCGATGGCCTCGCGGCCGGGGTAGTAGTCCCGCCAGTCCCGCTTGGAGGAGGGCTCCACGCTGTAGCCCATCAGGGTGAGAGTGGCGAGCAGGCGCTCGTTGCCCGCCCGGTCCGCGAGCGTAGCGAGGTGCCGCCAGGCTGCCCGGTAGTCGGCCGCGGAGAAGTCGCCCTTCTCGATGTTGTCCTCGGGCTCGTGGTAGTACACCCAGTACGTGTCACGGTCGGTGGGCGCGTCGGCGAACCACTTCCGCAGGTGGGCGTCGTGCGTACCGGAGAGGATTTCCTTCGGCTGGTACTTGAACGACACGATCATCGGCCGACCATCGGTGTCCAGCTTGCCGGGCCACTGCTTGGGGGCACCGGTGTAGTAGACCCGTGCGACGTCGAGACCACCGAGCAGCTTGTCCTCCCGGCCAAGCGCGTCCTGGTAGGACTCACCGTCACCCTCGGGCTTGAACGCCGCGCCACATTGCATCGTGGACGCCGCGGGCGATGCTGACGAGTCATCCGACGGGGGCTTGGATGCTGGGGGCTTCTTGCTGTTCTTGGGTTCCGGTTCGCTCCCGGCCTGCTGGCTGACCGCCTGACCGGCATCGCCGCCTCCGGACTGCGGCGGCGTCCCGCCGGTGCGTTCGGGAGCGTCCGCGCCGCCGGCGGTCGTGACGAGCGTGCCGAGCACCAACGCCGCGACGGCGAACACCGCGACGCCGATGCGCATCCAGAGACTGGTGCGCATCCAGAGACTCGGGAAGACAGCAAGAATGTTGCGTTGCGTATTCATTCTGACGGACGTCCTCGGGGGGTGAGGGGGCCGTACGTGGCCATCGGGGTCGCTTCTGATCCGCGTATTCCCAGGTCAACCTGGGTACGTAAGTGCGGACGTTACTGACGGTGGCCAGGTGGGGAAAGTGCCTGCGAAACGAGACGGCGCGACACGGCGTGACGGACTGTCCAATCGCCACAGCGCAGCGTCAGCGACGAATCGGGCATCCGTGCCGGCCGCGACATCCTGAACCGCCGGCCGTCCCAGAATGTGGTTGTTGCCGCCCCGCGTAGTGATACGGCTACGTCACGCATCTCACCCGGATGAGTGACCGTACGACCACACAGCGCGGTGGTTTCGGGCCCTTTGCGAGGTACGGCCTCCCCATCTCGCCGGCGGCAGCTGACGGCCCCCGGAACCCAGAACGGCCGGCCAGACCACCTCGGGTCTGACCGGCCGCCGTGGCCGTGCTGTCGTTGAGCCGGACGTCGTTTCAGGCGGCGGTGGCCCCCAGCTTGCGGGCCGCCGCGTACACGTCCACCAGACCGGTGCCCTTGTCGTACGAGCTGGTGTAGTTGCCCACTGTCTCGTATGCCGCGCCGTCGGTGTACTTGTGCGCCGTCGACTTCAACGCGTCCTCGATCGTGGCCGCCGACGCGTTCGGCGCCACCTGGTACATCTGCGCCACGATGCCGGCGATATGTGGCGCCGCCATCGACGTACCGGAGATGGTGTTGAAGGTGCCGAGGTCGAGCGCACCAGGGCCGTTACGCGGCGCCAGGCCGGTCGAGCAGACCACCAGGTACGGCCGGCATGCCGACGTGATGTTCTCGCCCGGAGCGGAGACGTCAGGGTACGTCGACGTGACGCCCTTCTTGCCGCGCGAGGAGTACTCCGACACCACGCCGCTACGGGTTCCGTTGTCGTTGTCGAAGTACGACGCCACGGAAATGATCCCGCCGGTCGGATCCATACCGGCCGGGTTGGACAGGCTCTCCGAGCCGTCGCCACCGTCGTTGCCGTTCGCCCACACCGTGATCACGCCAGCCTTGGCCAACTCACGCTGGATCTTCACGGTGGCGCTGTTGGGGTCGAAGGCACCGCCGCCGCCCGGCCCGTACGAGTTGTTCGTGACCTTGATCGGCGGGCACTCAGCGGCCGGCACACCCTCGCCGCACGGCGCCCCGTGGTGCTCCAGCACCCAGTACAGCGCGGCGTCGGCGCCGATCACGAACAGCCCCGCGCCGACGGACAGGCCGTACAGCGCGGCCCCGGGGGCGGCACCGTGCAGCTTGCCGCCGTCGGTCAACTCGACGTCCCGGGATCCGACGATCCCGGCCACGTGGGTGCCGTGGCCGCCGACCGACAGGGTGTCGGTGTCGGTGCCGGTGGCGTCCAGGAAGCAGGTGTCGTTCGTGCCCGGCTCGGGCTGCACCGCTTCGGCACAGATGTACTTGAGGTTTTTCTTCACCGACGACGAGCCGTCGGCGTTCTTGAACGCCGGGTGGGTCGCGTCGATCCCGGTGTCAATCACCGCGACTCCGACACCGCGGCCGTCAACCGCCGCGCCGTCGGCGTCCTTCAACTGCGCCCGGGCGTCCGCGCCACGGGTCGCCTTGTGCGAGGTCTCCATCGAGAACTCGAGCTTCTGGTTGCCCTCCAGGTACGTGACACCTGCCATCGAGCGGGCGGCCCGGATCTGCTCTTCGGTCCCCTTCGCCACGACGACGCCGATCTTGGACCAGGTGGTGATGGCCTTCAGGCCGGCGGAGGAGACGGCTTCGCGGGCCGCTGCCGCGTTCGTGCCGTGCACCATCACGGTGACCTTGTCGCCTCCGGACACCTTCGCGAGGGTCGAGGACAGGCTGTCCGAGATCTTCGCCAGAGTCGGCGCCTTCCCGGACGTAGAAGCGGCGGCCTGGGCGACGCCGGCGACAGTGACCGCCAGGATCGCCGCAGCCACCAGGGCGCGTTTCTTCAACGAAGCCTCCGATTGCTGAGGGGTGGTGGCGCGCAACCGGGAAAACGGGGGGGTCCGGAGCGGCGCAGCAGGGATCCTGCCCGAGCGCGACGCCGGTCACAAGTCCTCACACCCTGCGCATAGCCCCCAGGTGCCCCACTACATGACCAGGGAGGCGGATCCACACCTGTGAGTTATGCTGCGACTCCACTGCGCACAGTTCGGCCCCGATCCCGGCCACGAAAACCAGGTCAGTGTGGCGTACGCGACACCCGCACCCCACGGCGTCGAGCGATCCGCGCGAGCGTGGCCGCGTCCGCCGGAGCCGCCGCCTGAGGGTCGTTGTTGAAGTACACGAAGACCTCATTGGACGGCGTGTACTCCTCCGCGATCCGCTCCACCCACCTGGTCAACGCGGTACGGCCGTACCCGGGGCCGGTACGACCGTGGTGCAGCCGCACGTACCCGAAGTCCGCCGTACGCCACAGCGGCGTCACTGGGCGAGAGCCCCGGTCCGCCCAGCACAACGCCGCGCCGTGCTCGGCCAGCACCCGGCGGGTCTCGTTGGTCCACCAGGAATCGTGCCGGGGTTCCACCGCGACCCGGATCCGCGGCGGGATCCGGCGCAACACCCCCGCGAGCAGTACGGCGTCCGCCCGCAGGTTCGGTGGCAACTGCAGCAGCACCGGCCCGAGCTTGTCGCCCAGACCCGCGACCCGGTCCAGGAAACGGGCGACCGGCTCCTCGGGCTCCTTCAGCCGCTTGAGGTGGGTCAGGTAGCGGCTCATCTTGACCGCCACCACGAAGTCGTCCGGGGTACGGTCACGCCACTCCACGAACGTCTTCCGCTCCGGCAGCCGGTAGAACGCGTTGTTCGACTCCACCGTGGTGAAGTGCTCACCGAAGTACTCCAGCCAGCGCTTCTGCGGGACGTCCCGTGGGTAGAACGCCTCCCGCCAGTCCTTGTACTGCCACCCCGACGTACCGACGACGATCACACGAGAGTCGTACCCGCCGGGCCGCCCGGGCAACCGACCGGCTGGCGCGTCAGGCGGGGCTGGCGGCGGTGACGGCATCGGCGATCCGGCCCGCCACGGCGTCGGCCTGCTCCTCGGTGAGCGCCTCGACCATCACACGTACCAGTGGCTCGGTACCGGAGGGGCGCAACAGCACCCGCCCGGACTCGCCCAGCTCCGCCTCCGCGGCGGCGACGGCAGCGGTCACCTCGGGCGCTGAGACGGCGGTGGGCTTGTCCGCGACCGCGACATTGACCAGCACCTGCGGCAGCCGGTGTACCACCGACGCGAGCTCCGCCAGGGTCTTGCCGGTCGTCGCGACCCGGGCCAACAGATGCAACCCGGTGAGTACGCCGTCTCCCGTGGTGGCGTACGCGGGCATCACCACATGCCCGCTCTGCTCCCCGCCGAGCGAATACCCTTTGGCCCGCAACGCGTCGAGTACGTACCGGTCGCCGACCGCGGTGGTGACCAGACGAATGTCGTGCTCCCGCATCGCGATGTGCAGGCCCAGATTGCTCATCACGGTGGCCACCAGAGTGTCGGCGGCCAGCGTGCCGGCCTGCTTCGCGCCCAGCGCGAGAATCGCCAGGATCTGGTCGCCGTCGATGTCCGACCCGTCGGCCGCCACCGCGAGGCACCGGTCGGCGTCGCCGTCGTGCGCGATGCCGAGATCCGCACCGTAACTGACCACCGCCTTGCGCAGCGCCTCCATGTGGGTCGCGCCGCAGCAGTCGTTGATGTTCAGGCCGTCAGGGTCGGCATGGATCGCCACCACCTCGGCACCCGCCCGGCGGTACGCCTCCGGCGCCACCTCCGACGCCGCGCCGTGGGCGCAGTCGACGACTACCTTCACGCCATCCAGCCGCGACCGCACCGTACCCACCAGGTGTTCCAGATACCGCTCGGCGGCGTCGGGGAGGTCGCGTACCCGGCCGACGGTGGCGCCGGTGGGACGGTTCCAGGTCGTCGCGGCCGCCTGCTTCACCGCGGACTCGATGTCGTCCTCGATGTCGTCCGGCAGTTTGTGGCCGCCCGCGGCGAACAGCTTGATCCCGTTGTCGGGCATCGGGTTGTGGCTCGCGGAGAGCACCACGCCCAGATCGGCACCGGTCTCAGCGACCAGGTACGCCACCGCGGGAGTCGGCAGTACGCCCACCCGCAGTACGTCCGTCCCGGTGCTGGCCAGACCCGCCACCACCGCCGCCTCCAGCATCTCGCCACTGGCTCGGGGATCGCGTCCCACCACGGCGACCGGCCTGTGCGAGGCATCTCGTTCGGCGAGTACGCGTGCCGCCGCCGCCGCCACCGCGAGTGCCAGCTCCGGGGTGAGATCCGCGTTGGCCCTGCCGCGTACGCCGTCGGTGCCGAACAACCGGCCGCCCATCGTCACCATCCCATCGTCCGGATCCTCATGGTCACACGTCCGGCGTTGGCCACCAGCCAGGACCGTGCAGCTGTGCTCCCGAAATGACCCTAACGACCGAGATCGCGGAAGCCGGAGCAGGGCAAACACACGGCCGGGCGGGGAGCCGCGGCCAGGGCCAAAAAACGGCCGGACAGCCACGGTAGCGACTGTCCGGCCATCTCAGGTCCAGTTCTGGAGCCCGTTGGGGCCGTCCAGACGTGGGCTGCCAAGGCCGCGGTGAGCGCCGCGTACGAATGTGGTACGCAAGGTGCAGGCCCGGGTGCGGGTGTCCCGCACGAGCACAGCGCCGGCAGCGCGCGTCTGGTCGGTCCCCGACTAACGCTTGGAGTACTGGGGTGCCTTGCGGGCCTTCTTCAGGCCGTACTTCTTGCGCTCCGTCTCCCGCGAGTCGCGGGTCAGGAAGCCGGCCTTCTTCAGGGTCGGCCGGGAGTCCGGGTCAAGCTCGATCAGCGCCCGGGCGATGGCCATCCGCAGCGCGCCGGCCTGACCGGTGACGCCGCCACCGCGCAGGTTGGCGATCACGTCGAAGGTCTCGACCTTCTCGAGGGCGACCAGCGGCTCCTTGACCACCTGCTGGTGCACCTTGCTCGGGAAGTAGTCGATGATGTCGCGCCCGTTGAGCTTGAAGTTGCCGCTCCCCGGGAGCAGGCGGACCCGCGCGATCGCTTCCTTGCGCCGACCGACGGTCTGCACCGCCTTCTCGCCGGAGCTCTTCCGACGACGGGCCGGCTTCGAGGCCGTCGTCGTGGCGGGCGGCACCGGAGTGGGGACGGCGGTCGCCGCGGCGGCCTCCGTGGCCTCAGCGGCCGGGGTGGCCTCAGCGGCGTCGACCGGCGTGGCCTCAGCGGGCTCAACCGGGGTCGTCTCAGCCGCGTCGACCGGGGTGGCCTCAGCGACCTCGGCTCCAGTGGCCTCGGCGGCGTCGGCTCCAGTGGCCTCGGCCGCGGCGTCCTGCGCGTCGGTGTTCTCCATGGCGGCGCTCGTCTCTCCTGGATCCGTGGTCACTGCGTGATCTGCGTGATCTCGAACGGCTCGGGCTGCTGGGCGGCGTGCGGGTGGTCGGGACCCGAGTACACCTTCAGCTTGCTGAGGACCTTGCTGGCGAGCCGGTTCTTCGGCAGCATGCCGCGGATCGCCAGCTCGACGGCGCGATCCGGACGCGTCTTGAGCAGCTCGTCGTAGCCGGTCTTCTTGAGACCACCCGGGTAACCCGAGTGCCGGTAGGCGATCTTCTGCTCACGCTTGTTGCCGGTCAGCGCGACCTTCGAGGCGTTGACGATGATCACGAAGTCGCCGGTGTCGACGTGGGGCGCGAAGATCGGCTTGTGCTTGCCGCGCAGCAACTGCGCCGCGTGACTCGCCAGCCGTCCCAGCACGATGTCGGTGGCGTCAATGACGTGCCACCGGCGTGTGATCTCGCCCGGCTTGGGGCTGTACGTACGCACAGGTCTACCTTGTCCATCTCGTGTCGGGATGCTGTCTGAGGTGTAGCCAGCTGAGCTGCGCGTTCAAAAGCAGCAGTCACCGCCCACGTACCCGCACAGCAGCAGCCAACAATACCGGCACCCGCGGCGAAGGGTCAAAGCGGGCCTGTCCCGCCGCGCCGGCTCCCGTTCCGGGCCTGAGATCTCCCGATCGACCGGTTGGCCAGCGCTTCGGTCTCAGGACGGCGATTATTTACCTGTGACCGTTATTCTCTGCCGGTCTGTCAGGCCTGGCCACACCCGGTTGCGGGTGCGGCCACCTTTCCTACGCAGGGATCGATGACCACCACTGAGCCCGCGACCAGCTCCGAAGCCTCCGAGGATCGCGACCCCGAGCGCGTTCCCTGGGGGCGCCGACTGATCGCCCGCCTGCCCGATCCGGTCACCAGCGTCGTGGTGCTCACGGTCGCCACGTTCGCGCTGCTCGGGATCGGGTCCCCGCTGCTGGGCGCCACCTCCTTCGCAGGCACCGACACTCTCGCGGCCCTCAGCCCGCAGCGGGACGAGTCGATGGCCGGCGTCGAGCTGCAGACCATCAACATGGGCGACACCGTCGACTTCTCGCTGCCCAACGCGACGTACTTCGGCGAGGAGCTGCGGCGCGGCGAGTACCCGGAGTGGAACCCGTACATCCTGGGCGGGGTACCGATGGCCGCCACCCCGAACTTCGCGGTGCTCTCCCCGGTGGCGTTGCCGTTCTGGTTCCTGCCGGGATGGTTGGCGCCCGGGTACATGAAGTTGCTGGAGCTGATCGTCGCGGTCGGCGGCACGTACCTGTTCCTGCGGCGGGTACGGCTGGCCGGCGCGGCCGGCTGGCTGGGCGGCCTCGTGTTCGCCAGCAGTGGCTACCTCGTGGTGTGGAGCAACTGGCCACAGAGCCGGGTCGCGGTGTTCATCCCCGTGTTGTTCTGGGCGCTGGAACGCCTCGTCCAGGAACGCCGGATCCGGGATGTCGCGCTGGTGGCGTTACCCGTGGCGTCGATGATCCTCAGCGGCTTCCCGTCCGTCACCGGCTACGCCGTACTCACCGGCGGCTGCTACTTCGCCGCCCGGGTGCTCGCCGAGCACTGGGGCCGGTGGCGGCGGATGGCCGGCGCGCTGGCAGGCGGGCTCGCGGGGGTGGTGGCCGGTACGGCGCTGGTGGCGTTCCAGTTGCTGCCCTGGATCCACTTCATGTCCCACACCGTGATCCGGGGCCGCGACCAGGGGTCGGAGCACATCATTCCGCCGGAGATGCTGCTGACCACGCTGGCGCCGTACCTGTTCGGGACGGTCAACCCGGGCGACCCGCCGACGTGGTTCCACGCCCGGATCTTCATCGAGTACTCGTTCTACGTCGGTGCCGCCGCCCTGGTGCTGATCGGGATCGGGGTCGCCGCGGCCCGGCGGGCCCGGGGGCTGCTGCCGCGCGGCCTGTGGTGGTTCCTGGCGTCGGCCAGCGGCGGGTGGCTGGTGTTGATGTTCTACGGCGGCGCCCCGCTGGCGGCGGCGCAGCAGCTACCGATCCTGTTCTCGCAGAACTTCGTGGGCCGCGGTCGCAGCGTGCTCGGTTTCCTGTTCGCGGTGCTGGCCGCGGTCGGTTTCCAGTTGCTGCTGAACCAGCGCCGTAACCGCCAGCCGGCGCCGTCGTCCTGGCTGTCCCGGGGGTACGCGGTCGCGGTCTGGCTCGCCATCGGGCTCGGCGGGCTGGCGCTGCTGCGGGTGGCGCGGCGGATCGCGTACCAGCAGAACCAGGCGAAGAACCCGGGCGGCGAGCTGCCCCACTTCGCCGAGCACATGATGACCGAGCTGTGGATCGGGCTCGGATTCGCCGCCGCGGCCGGGATCTGTGCCGCGTGGCTGTGGTGGGGCCCTTCCGGGCCCGAGGCCGGCTCCCCGTCGCCGACGCACCGGATCCGCCGGTACGCGGGCACCGTCGCCGCCGCCTTGATCCCGGTGCTGGTGGGGGCGCAGGCGCTGCTGTTCGTGGTGCCGTACCACCCGCGTACCGACCCGGAGCACTTCTACCCGATGACGAACGCCGCCCGGTACCTCGAGACGCACCTCGGGCACCAGCGGTTCTACGGCGCCAACGGGGCGATCTACGGTGGCATCGAGGTGCCCCACCGGATCCGGGCACTGCACGGCCACATCTACCTCGACCGGCGGCTCGCCGAGTTGGTGGAGACGATGCCGGGCATGCAGTTCGACACCCCGCCGACGTACCTGAACGGCAATCCGGTGGGCGGGAAGGTGGCCCGTCACCCGGTGCTGGACCGGCTCGCGGTCAGCCACTACATGGTCTCCCCCGAGGCCGTCCCGTACGGCGAGCAGCACCTCGACAGCGGCGACGGCTCGACCGTACGGCTCACCCCCGGACAGCCGGTCGAGGTGCCGGTGACCGCGTCCGGACCGGTACGCGGTGTGGGCCTGACCCCGCAGGCTCGGCTGACCCCGCCCAAGCCGACCACCCGGGTACGGATCACGCTGCGGGACGCGTCCGGGGCCACCGTCGCGGAGGCGGACAAGATCGTACGGCGGATGGAGCCGGGGAAGCCGTTCTTCGTACCGTTGGCGGCCGAAACGGTGGCCGACGGCGATGACCTCACCGCCACCATCGAGGTCACCGGTCCGACCGCCGTCGACGTGGCGGCCCGCGACGGGGCGCCCGCCGCCTCGACGGTCACCGCCGTCGACGACGGCCTGCGCCTGGCGTACGACGACTCGTCAGTGATCTACGAACGCACCCGCGCCCTGCCCCGGGCCCGCTGGGCGTCGACCGCCGTGGTCGAGCCGGACGCAGAACGCCGCCTCGCGATGCTCTCCAGCGGCGAGGTGGCGCCGGACGAGGTGGTGCTGGACAGCGCCGGGGCACCCGCCGAGGGGAAGTCGGCCCGGGTCCGCTGGGTCGCCGACGGCAACGACGAGATGACCCTCTCGGTGGCCGCCGAGGGCGCTGGCTACCTGGTGCTCGCCGACGCGATCCGGACCAGTTGGGCGGTCACGGTGGACGGCGAACCGGCCGAGCTGGTGCCCGCCGACCACGGACTCGCCGCGGTCGCCGTACCTGCCGGGGATCACGAGGTACGGCTGTTCTACACCGCGCCGTACGGCAACGCGGGCGGCTGGATCAGCGGGCTCACCGTACTTCTGCTGATCACCCTGGTCGGGTACGAGTGGTGGCGCCGGCGCCGGGGCGACCCGGCGGAGGCCGATCCCGATCGCCCGGTACGCACCGGCCAGGCTCCCTAGCGGCGACCTGGGCAGGGCTGGCAGGCTGACTACCTCCGGTCCGCGGTAGGGAGACTGTGAATGACGGTGCTCCGGATACGCGGCCCCGCCCTGCCAGACGGCAACCCGGTCGACCTGTACGCCGATGGTGACCGGTGGACCACGGAACCGGTCGCGGGAGCGGATCTGGTGGCCGAGGGCTGGCTGCTGCCCGGGCTGGTCGACGCGCACACCCATCCGGGCGCGGCCTCACCTGGTCAGCCGCTCGACCACACCACTCTGCGGAAGGACCTGCAGGATCATCTGGCTGCCGGCGTGACGTTGATCCGTGCCCCGGGACTGGCGGGTGAGCCCCCAGCCTGGTTCGGCCACGACGAGCGGAGCCCGCGTGCGATCCACGCCGGCCCCTGGATCGCCCAGCATGGCCAGTTCTTCGAAGGTTGGGGGCGGCGGCCTGAGAGGGACAAGCTGCCAGGCGTGGCTGCCGAGCAGGCCGCGCGTACCGGGTGGGCGAAACTCGTCATCGACTGGGGTGTCGGCGACGACGTCGTTCCGGTGGACGTACTGCGCACGGTGGTGGCGCGGGTGCACGAAGTCGGCGGACGGGTCGCGGTGCATTCGCAGCACGCCGCGGGCGGTGCGGTCGCGGTCGAAGCCGGAGTCGACTCGCTGGAACACGGCATGTGCCTGGATCCGGCGCTGCTGCCGCGGATGGCTGCGCAGGGCACCGCCCTGACGCCCACCCTGTCCGTGATCGAGGCGTCGTTGGCCAGGTTCGGCAGTCGACCGGACGGCCCACGCAAGGACTGGTACGTCGCCGGCGCCAGCGTGCACGGCCGGCTCGCCGCCGCTGCCGTCGAGGCGGGCGTCACCGTACTGGCCGGTACCGATTCCCGTCCCCACGGACGCGTCGCGGACGAGGTACGGGCTCTCGTCGCCGCGGGCGTGTCACCACACGAGGCGTTGGCCGCGGCCTCGTGGCGTGCCAGGTCGTACCTCGGCATGGCGGGCCTGACGGAAGGCGCTCCCGCGGACGCGGTCGTCTTCGACACCGACCCGCGAGCCGACCTGACCCAGTTGGACGCCCCCCGGGCCGTGATCGTTCGTGGATGGCTGATCCATCGCCGCCGCTGAGAGCCACGGCGCGGGCCGGAACCGGTGCCGAGTGGCATCGGTTGGAGTGTCAGCCCGAGGGCTGACCTGGCGCGTTCACCGGCAGCCCGATCTCACCCGCCACGTCGGCGAGCCGCGTGTCGTAGGTGACGAAACCGTCCACCACGTGCCCGGACGCCACCAGCTGATCAGCGGTCGCCAGGTGGATCGCGTCCAGCGACCGCAGATGCCGGAATGGGTACGCTCCCGCGGTGGCGCGTACCGGATCGTCGATGTCGATCCTGTTGAGCCTGGCCAGAACGCCGGGCACGGCGGCCAGCCGGGCCGGCTCGTCGCGGCGCAGCGCGCGCGGCAGCTCGACCTCGGCCAGCTTCGACGTGACCATCGGCTGGCCCTCCCGGCCGTTCAGCCAGTCGACCAGATCCGCGCTTTCGGCTTCCGGGCGGACCAGCTTGACGATCGCCGAGGTGTCCAGGTAGATCACCAGCGCTCCTCGTCACGCAACTGACGGATCAGTTCGCCGGCCTCCGTGCCCGTCGATGGCTCGCCGGAAGGAACGGAGAACGGACCGCCGACGGTGGCTGGCGCGACTTTTCCCGCCGCGATCAGGCCGTCCAACTCGCTGGTCACCGCCGGAACGATCCTGCCGATCACTTTGCCGTGACGTGTGATCTCCACCGTCTCGCCCCGCTCCACCCGGGCCAGCACCGAGGCGGTGTCCTGATTCAGGACTCGTACCGGAACCTGCTCCATGGGCATCGATTGTAGTACAGCCATACTACATCGGCCACAGGCCCGTGATCCGGTGCCGACCCGACGCCGGTGCCCTGACTCGCGACAACCTGTCAAGGTGGTGACAGCGACGGCGAACCCCGCGCGGGCCGTGGTGGCCGGGGTTAGCCTTCGAGGGACAGCGGGGGACCATCCGAAGTCCCTGGGGGTTCCATGACCGTCTCAGCGACCTCCACCGCAGCGGCACGGCTGCTCGACAACGCCGTAGCCCAGGTCGGACCGGATCCGGATCTTCGTGGCGTCGAAGCACTGGCGAACTGGCTCGCTCACAGCGTGGCGGGCGCGGACCGTACGCTCCTCGACGAGCTGGCAGCGGCGGATGCGGAGAGCAGACGTACCGGCGAAGGGGTCGTTCTGGGGATCGCCGGGACCGGGCACACCATGGTGGTGCGGCATTTCCCGGAGGGGCAGCCCACCCCGATCCACGGCCACGGCGGCTGGGGTGCCGTCGTGGTGCTCGCCGGCACCGGCCGGTACGAGACCTGGGAACCCACCACCGACGGGTTCGCGCAGCTGGTGAGCCTGTGCGAGCTGGGCCCTGGGGACACCCTTGGCTGGCCGGACCCGCCGGACGACGTACACCGCCAGGAGGGTCTGGACGGTGGGGCCACGGAGCTGACGGTCTTCGCGCGGCACCCGTTCCACACCTGGGCACCACACTTCCAGCCGGCGGGCGAGGCACCCGACGTCGCGCTGACGATGCCACAGCCCAGATCCGTCGCGACTTGACCTGGAGCGCACTCCAGCTTCTAGCGTCGTACCCGTGACACATTCGATCGCGGAGACATCCCGGCGTACCGGGCTGTCCATCGACACCCTTCGCTACTACGAACGCATCGGGCTGGTCGATCCACCAGCGCGGGACTCGGCCGGCCGGAGGGCGTACTCCGACACGGACCTGTCGTGGCTTGGGTTCCTGACCAAGTTGCGTACCACCGGCATGCCGATCCGGACCATGCGGAGCTACGCCGATCTCTGCCGGCAGCCGGTCGGCACGTCCGCGCGGCGTCGCCAGATCCTCATGGACCACCGCACGGATGTACGAACCCGGATCGCCGAACTCACCGAGTGCATTTCCGTGCTTGATTTCAAGATCGAAAACTACGCGAAACTGGAACGCGCCGAACAGGCCACGTCATCACAGGAGGCGTCCGCATGAGCATTTCGACCCGCCGGCTCGGAGACCTGGAGGTCGGCCCCCAGGGGCTCGGCTGCATGGGCATGAGCGATTTCTACGGCGTACCCGACGACACCGAGTCGATCGCCACGATCCACCGCGCCCTCGACCTCGGGGTCACGCTGCTCGACACCTCCGACATGTACGGCCACGGCGCCAACGAGCAACTCGTCGGCCGGGCTGTCGCCGATCGCCGCGACCAGGTCGCGATCGCCACCAAGTTCGGCATCGTACGAGGCGACGACCCGCGGGCCCGGGGGGTACGCGGTGACGCCGAGTACGTACGGCAAGCCTGCGACGCCTCGCTGCGCCGGCTCGGTGTCGACCACATCGACCTGTACTACCAGCACCGGGTGGACCCGACGGTGCCGATCGAGGAGACCGTGGGCGCGATGGCGGAGCTGGTCGCCGCCGGGAAGATCCGGCATCTCGGGCTGTCCGAGGCGAGCGCGGCGACGATCCGGCGAGCCCACCAGGTGCACCCGATCGCGGCGGTGCAGACAGAGTGGTCACTGTGGAGCCGGGATATCGAGGAGTCGGTGGCACCGACCTGCCGGGAACTCGGGATCGGGCTGGTGCCGTACTC
>JBOGDK010000087.1:0-14141 GCA_050701795.1 Micromonosporaceae bacterium | reverse complement strand
CGCTCGCCGTACTGTGCATCTTCAGTGTCATCTGGCGGTGGAACGACTTCCTGTGGCCGTTGATCGTGGCTCAGGACGAGTCGGTCTACACCCTGCCCGTGGCACTGGCCCGGTTCTCCAGCCAGCAGGTGATCCCGTTCAACCTGGTGCTGGCGATGTCCGTGCTGTCGATGGTTCCGGTGGTGATCATCTTCTTGTTCCTGCAACGTCAGATCATGCGCGGCATCGCGACCACGGGGTTGAAGTGACCGGCCGCACCGTGCACCGGCTCGACGCCGCCGGCAACGTACGGGACTGGTTGGTCTCCCCGGCGTGGTCCGCTCCGGCCGACGACCTCGACCAGGTGCTCGACGCCACCGGCTCCCCGTGGGGCGCCCCGGGAGCGCGGGACGGCCGCTGGGTGCTCACCAACGGCCCGGATGTCGCGCCGCTGAAGTCGGTGCTGTATCGGCGGCGCCCTCTGGTCACCGACCAGCCGCTGCCGGACGTCGTGGAAGATGGTGCGGTCCGCTGGCTCGCTCCCGGCGGCGACCAGGCCGCTGACCAGGGCGTATGGCAGCGGGTGCACACCGGGGACGACGGGTTGGTGGACTGGTCGAAGTTCTGCCACACGCCGACGTACCGGCACGCCCTGGCGGCCACCGTGTTGGAGGTCGACCAGGCGGAGTGGCGTACGCTCCGGCTCGCCTGCACCGGCCCGTACGCCCTGTGGGTGGGCGGCGAGCTGGTCGCGGTCACCGACGACTTCGGCTACATGGAGCCGGTGGAGCACACGTACCGGGTGCGGCTGAGTTCCGGGCTGACCACGGTGCACGTGGCGAGCTGGCAGGTGGCGTTCCGGGAGTGCCGGCAGGTGCTCCGGCTGCGGGTCGACGGCCTCCCGGCCCGGGTGGTCATCCCCTCACCCGCCGCCGACGAGCACGCCAGCGCCGTTGCCGAGCAGGTCCTGGAAGCAGTGGGGGTACGCGCCTGGGCCGCGATCGACGGCGTGGCCGACCTGGCCGGACCCACCGGGGCAGCCCTACGGGTGTCCGTCGGCACCACCGAACACCGGGTACGCCTGGTCGACGGAGCTCGCGAGACCACGCGTCATTCTCGGGCAGCATCGAGTGGTCTCGGGAGGTCCGCAGGCACCGCCCGGATCCCGCTCACCGACCCGGAAGCCTGCTCCGACGCCGCGTCGATGCTCGCCAGTGGCGAAGCCACTCTCCGGGTACGCCTCGACGACGACCGCTGCCCGGTGGTACGGGAGCTGCACGCCGCTCCGCTCCCCCCGCGCCGCCGCGACCGTCCGGTCGGTGACCCTGCGACCTGGCGGCGGGAACTGCTGGACCACGTGGCCGGTACGGTCCCGTCCGTCGGGCGCGCACTCGCCCGGTGGGCGCAGAGCGCCGCAGCAGTGCCTGACGCGGAGGGCCCGGAGGCTCCGGCCGACCCAGCCACGCTCGACCCCGCCAACCCGGCCGCGATCGACCCCGCCGACCTGGCGACGGCGCTGCGGATGATCGACCAACGCGCCGACTGTGCGGACTTCGAGGCGCACGGGCTGCTGCACCTGTGGCACCGGGTGCCGGCCGGGTCCTGGCCCGACCGGCTGCGCGACCAGGTCCGGGAGGCGCTGCTCGGGTTCAGGTACTGGATCGACCAGCCCGGCCTCGACGCGATGTGCTACTTCACCGAGAACCACCAGTTCGTCTGGCACACCGCGGAGCTGCTCGCCGGCGAGGCATTCGCCGACGAGGTGTTCTGCAACGCCGGCTGGACCGGACGGCAGCACGCCGCCCACGGCGCGGCGCTGGCCGAGCAGTGGCTACGACGCAAGCTCGCCGGTGGCTTCAGCGAGTTCGACTCGAACGCGTACCTGGCGATCGACACGCTCGCGCTGGTCTCGGTGGTCGAGTTCGCTCGGGACCGCCGGCTCCGGCAGCTCGCCGGGGCGGTGCTCGACAAGGTGTTGCTGACGTTGGCGGCGAACTCCTGGCGCGGGGTGCACGGCGCGGCGCACGGCCGGTCGTACGTGACCACGCTGCGGTCGTCCCGGTTCGAGGAGACGGCGCCGATCATGTGGCTCGCCTGGGGCACCGGGGCGCTGAACAACGCCGTCCTGCCGGCCACCGCGCTCGCCACCGCGTACCGCTACCGGGTCCCGGCGCTGGTACGTACCGTCGGACATGCCAACCCCGAGCAGTGGTACGGACGCCAGGTCTACCGCGGCGACTACCGGCTCCAGCACGACCTGCTGTCCCGCCCGTACGCGTCCGACCTGCGGATATACCGCACCCCGGATGCGATGCTGGCCAGCGTCCAGGACTACCGGTACGGCCTGCCCGGACTCCAGGAGCACGTCTGGGGGGCCACTCTCAGCTCCGAGGTGCAGGTCTTCGCCACCCACCCGGCCAACGCCGACCGGGGTTCGTCGGCCCGCCCCAACGCCTGGGCCGGGCACCGGGTGCTCCCCCGCGCCCGGCAGCACCGGGACACCGTACTGGCGCTGCACCGGTTCCCACCCGGCGACCCGACTGCCCGTACCCACCTGTGGCTGCCGACCGGACACGTGGACGAGTGGCTGACCGTGGGTCCCTGGGTCGCGGCCCGGGTCGGCGACGGGTACGTCGCCGTCGCCACCGATCGCGGGCTGCGGCCGGCCGCCGCCGAAGTGTTCCACCCAGGTGGTGCTGGCACCGGATGGGTCGCCACGGTCGGGCGCCGCGCCACCGACGGCCGCTTCGAACATTTCGTCGCCGCCCTCGGAACGCCGGCGTTCGGGCCGGACGAGGTGAACTACCACACCCGGCGCGGCACCGAGCTCACCCTGTCATGGGACGGGCCGTTCACTGTGGACGGTCGCCCCGCCGACCTGGACGACACCGGCCTGCCCGAGGCGCCGCCGCATCTGGACAACCCGGCGTGCCGGGTCGAGTTCGGGGCCGGGAAGCTGCTCGCCGAGTACCACGGGGAACGTCTGGAGATCGAGCTCGATGGCCGGTGAGGACCTGACGTCGGCGGCGCACGCCGTACCCCCGGAAATGCCGCTGGCGGAGCTGGAGCCGGCGACGCTGCGGGGCCTGGGCAGGCGCGTCGCCGCCCGCACCCGGCCGCTGCTGGCCAACTGGTTCTGGGGTGAAGGGGTGTGCCTGCTGGGCCTGATCCGGTACGCCGAGGCCGCCGGCGACCCGTTCCCGTCCGAGGTGTACGACTTCCTGCACCGCACCCCCGTCACCGTGGAGCACGTCAACCACGTCGCCCCCGGCACCGCCGCGGTGCTCGCCTGGCAGGCCACCGGCAACCAGCGGTACGCCGACCTGGCCGGACGCCTCATCGACTGGGTCGCGACCGTGCCGCGCGGCCGGGACGGTGTGCTGGAGCACTGGCCGGGCGGGGTGTGGGCGGACACGGTGTTCATGGCCGGGGTGTTCCTGGCGCACGCCGGAGCCACCTTCGGCCGCCCGGATCTGCTGGTCGAGGCCGGCCGCCAGTTGGTACGCCACGGCGAGATACTTCAGCACGCCAACGGCCTGATCGCGCACGGCTCACATCGGGACGAGACCGTGTGGTGCTTCTGGGGCCGCGCCAACGCCTGGTACGCCCTCGCCTGCGTGGAGTTTCTGGATCTGGCCGGCGACCTTTCCGACCCCGTGGTGGGCGAGGTGCGCGACCGGCTGACCCGGCAACTGACCGCGCTCGTCGCGCTGCAACCCGACCACGGCGTCTGGGACGTCCTCGTCGACGGCCAGCCCGAGAACCGGGGCATCCTGGAGACCTCCGCCGCCGCTGGCATCGGGGCGGCGATGCTGTGCGCCGGGCGGCTGCTGCCGAACCTCTCCCCCGCCGTACCCGAGGCCGGCGACCTGGCGGTACGCGGTGCCCTGGCGTACGTCGCCGACGACGGCGCCCTGACCAGGGTCAGCGCCGGTACGGTGCTGCAACTCGTACCGTTCGGGTACTCCGTGATCCGTGACGACCGGATCCAGCCCTGGGGTCAGGGTCTCGCCCTGTACGCCATCGCCGCCGCCCTACGAGCCTCGTTCCCTGCACAGTCAGCGCCGGCCTGACCTTCGAGCGGGGCAGACCGCCACGAGCGGACAGGCCAGCCACGAGCCGTCACGCCGGAACAGCGGCCAGGTAACCTACAGCACGGGCGCCCGTAGCTCAGTGGATAGAGCACCGGACTTCTAATCCGATGGCCGCAGGTTCGAATCCTGCCGGGCGCGCAGTGTGATCTCTCAAGAGATCCCGGACAGATCGAACCCTCCACTCGGGTTCGGTCTTACTGGTTTTGGGAAGGCTGCTTACAGGGGCACTAGCCACTGACCAGTCAGTTCCGCACCACACGAAGGCGTCGTACGTGGCGGCGGAAGCGTGCATCAATTGCCACATCGTCCTGGTTGTGCGTAATGCCAAAAAGGCCATCAGCCAGATGGAAATCGGACGGTCGTCATACCCAAGGGCCGACGCTGCCCGCCCCTGTGTCGCTGGCGCCGGCCCACCCGGCCGGAAAGGACCTTCGTCCCTGGTCGGGCGGTGCTCTTGGCGTGTCTGGTTGGTAGAGACGAAACGGCCTCGCCGGCGGCCGTGGTTGCCGGCCGGGTTCCCGACGAGGATTGGCAGAGGATGCACACGACGGTATTCCTGGTGGAAGACCATGAGGTCGTGCGGCAGGTGCTCGCCGACCGGGTGGACGCTGAACCGGACCTACAGGTTGTGGGCGGAGCGGGCACGATCGCTGACGCGCTGGCAATGGCGGATGCGATGAGCGACGAGCCGGGCGGCGGCCCGGCCGTCGCCGTGATCGACCTGCGTCTGCCGGACGGCAGCGGCGTGGAGCTGTGTCGGGAGCTGCGGTCCCGGCGACCGGGCCTCCACTGTGTCTTCCTCACCTCCTACGACGCTGACGACGCGCTGTTCAGCGCGATCATGGGCGGGGCGGACGGCTACGTCCTCAAGCAGATGGTGGGCTTCGAACTGGTCAACGTGATCCGCAAGGCCGGCGCCGGCCAGCGGTTACTGGACGGCGAGGTGGTCGCGTCGGCCCTGGCGGGGATACAGCGCCAGCGGGAGCGGACCGAACCGGCCGCCCGGCTCACTCCGCCCGAACCACAGGTCCTCGACCTGATCGTGTCCGGCCAGACCAACCGTGAGATAGCGACCCGGCTGGAACTGCCCGAGGAAGCCGTACGCGGTGCGGTCTCGTCCCTGCTCGAAAAGCTGAGTTGGCGCAACGCCCGGCCGCTCGGCCGCGCCGGGGAGCCGCCGGCACGAACCCCTGGCACCGGAAGGTGATCGTGCTCCGTCGCCCCAACGCACCATCGGCCGTTGCACCGGCCAGATCCCGACCCAGATCCTGGCGCGCACACCGGGTGCGTTGCCTCCCGTCAGCGCTCGTGAGGCTGTGTGACGAAAATGGTTGACCGCATGATCGATGGCAGGACCGCTGGCGACCACGCCACGGAGGACAGGTTCGCCCAGGTCAGTGCCGATGGGAACGGGACTGCCGAGCAGCCCCACCTGCCGGTCCCTAACGGGCACCAGGCGCACGACACCGCGATGCTCCACCGGGTGCTGGCGGGCATGAAGGACCTGCGGGACGGCAACTTCCGCCGCCGGCTCGTGGTGACCGGCGACGGACTGCCGGCAGAGCTCGCCACGGTTTTCAACGAGATCGCCGAGCGCAACCAGCGGCTGGCCGGCGAGATGGCCCGGGTGCGGGTCGCGGTCGGCAAGGACGAACACCTCGACGAGCGGGTCAATGTCGGAAGCTTACGGGTCGGCGCAGACAGCACCGCCGGGACCTTGCGGGTCGGCGCAGACAGCACCGCCGAGACCTTGCGGGTCGGCGCGGACGGTATGGCATCCGATGCGTCGGACGGCTGGGCTTTCGCGGCGGCGGCCATGAACGGCGTGATCGACGACCTGCTGCGGCCGACCACGGAACTCAGCCGGGTGCTGGCCGCGGCCGCCGAAGGCGACCTTTCGCCGCGCATGCCCGGCCCACCGGCCGGCTCGCGCCCCCAGGGTGAGTTGGCCAGCCTGTCGACATCCGTCAATTCCCTGCTGGAACGGCTCTCCGCGTTCGCCGACGAAGTGACCCGGGTAGCCCGCGAGGTCGGCACCGAAGGCCGCCTCGGCGGTCAGGCGGAGGTGCCGGGTGTCGCCGGCACCTGGCGGGACCTGACCGACTCGGTGAACTTCATGGCAGGCAACCTGACCAACCAGGTCCGCAGCATCGCCCAGGTCACGACCGCGGTCGCCCGCGGCGACCTCACCCAGAAGATCAACGTCGACGCCCGCGGCGAGATCCTGGAACTCAAGAACACCATCAACACCATGGTCGACCAACTCTCCGACTTCGCCGACGAAGTAACCAGGGTGGCCCGGGAAGTCGGCACCGAAGGCCGCCTCGGCGGTCAGGCAGAGGTGCCTGGAGTCGCCGGCACCTGGCGGGACCTCACCCACTCGGTGAACTTCATGGCCGACAACCTCACCGGCCAGGTCCGCAACATCGCCCAGGTCACGACCGCGGTCGCCCGCGGCGACCTCACCCAGAAGATCAACGTCGACGCCCGCGGCGAGATCCTGGAACTCAAGAACACCATCAACACCATGGTCGACCAGCTCTCCGAGTTCGCCGACGAAGTAACTCGGGTGGCCCGCGAGGTCGGCACCGAAGGCAAGCTGGGCGGCCAAGCGCACGTGCCCGGAGTAGCCGGCACCTGGCGGGACCTCACCCACTCGGTGAACTTCATGGCCGACAACCTCACCGGCCAGGTCCGCAACATCGCCCAGGTCGCCACCGCGGTCGCCCGCGGCGACCTCACCCAGAAGATCAACGTCGACGCCCGCGGCGAGATCCTGGAACTCAAGAACACCATCAACACCATGGTCGACCAACTCTCCGACTTCGCCGACGAAGTAACCAGGGTGGCCCGCGAGGTCGGCACCGAAGGCATCCTGGGCGGGCAGGCGCGGGTCCGCAACGTGGCCGGCACCTGGAAGGACCTCACCGACAACGTCAACTTCATGGCCGGGAACCTGACCAGCCAGGTCCGCAACATCGCCCAGGTCGCCACCGCGCTGGCCCGCGGCGACCTGACCCAGAAGATCGACGTCGACGCCCGCGGCGAGATCCTGGCCCTGAAGAACACCATGAACACCACCGTCGACCGGCTATCGGCGTTCGCGTCGGAGGTTACCCGCGTCGCCCGGGAGGTCGGTACCGAAGGGAAGCTGGGCGGTCAGGCCGAGGTCGAAGGTGTGTCCGGGACCTGGCAGCGCCTCACCGCGACTGTGAACCGGCTCGCCAGCAACCTCACCACCCAGGTGCGGGCGATCGCGACGGTCGCCACCGCGGTCACCATGGGCGACCTCACCCAGCAGATCACCGTGGACGCCTCCGGCGAGATCCTCGAACTCAAGAACAACATCAACCAGATGATCGCCAATCTCGAGGAGACGACCCGCGCGAACCTCGAACAGGACTGGCTGAAGACCAACCTGGCCCGCATCTCCGCGCTCATGCAGGGGCACCGGGACGTCGCGGCGATGGCGTCGCTGATCCTCAGCGAACTGGCGCCGCTCGTCTCCGCGCAGCAAGGCGCGTTCTTCCTCGCCCGGTCCGAGGAAGACGGCGTGCTGGAACGCATCGCGAGCTACGGCACGGCCACCGGCGACGGGATGCCGAGCCGGTTCCGCCGCGGCGAGTCGCTGATCGGGCAGGCGGCGGTCGACAAGAAGACGATCCTGATGGGGGACGCGCCGCCGAACTACTTCCGGATCTCCTCCGGTCTCGGCACGACCCCCCCGGGGAACGTGATCGTGCTGCCGCTGCTGTTCGAAGGCGAGCCGCTCGGGGTGGTCGAACTGGCGTCGGTGAACCCGTTCGACCCCGCCCAGCAGGATCTACTGGAACAACTGACTCGCAACATCGGCGTCAACGTCAACACGCTGCTCGCGAACACCCGTACCGAGATCCTGCTGACCGAGTCGCAACGGCTCGCCCAGGAGCTGCGGGCGCGGTCCGAGCAGCTCCAGGCGCAGCAGGACGAGTTGCAGCGTTCGAACACCGAGCTGGCGCAGAAGGCCAGCCAGCTCGCCCGGCAGAACCGCGACATCGAAATCAAGAACACCCAGATCGAGCAGGCCCGCCGGGAGATCGAGGAACGCGCGCGGCAGTTGTCCATGGCGTCGAAGTACAAGTCGGAGTTCATGGCGAACATGTCCCACGAGCTTCGTACGCCGCTGAACAGCGCGCTGATCCTGGCGCAGATGCTCACCGAGAACCTCGAAGGGACGCTGACGCCGAAGCAGATCGAGTACTCCCAGACCATCGAGTCGGCGGTCAGCGACCTGCTGGCGCTCATCAACGACATCCTCGACCTGGCGAAGGTCGAAGCCGGATACATGGACCTGCAGCCGGACACCGTGCCGCTGGAGCGGCTCGTGACGTACGTCGAGACGCTGTGCCGGCCGCTCGTGACAGAGAAGGGCCTGGAGTTCTCGGTTTCAGTGGCGCCGGAGGTGCCCGCCACCGTCCAGACCGATCCGCACCGGCTCCAGCAGATCCTGCGCAACCTGCTGTCCAACGCGGTGAAGTTCACCGACACCGGAAGCGTGGGGTTGAGCATCCGGGCCGCGGACCAGTCCGAGGTGACCAGCGACCTGCTGCGCGACGCCCCGGCGCGGATCGCCTTCGCCGTACAGGACACCGGGGTGGGCATCTCCGCCGACAAGATCGACGTCATCTTCGAGGCGTTCCGGCAGGCCGACGGGACGACCAGCCGCCACTACGGCGGCACCGGACTGGGGCTGACGATCAGCCGGGAACTGGCCCACCTGCTCGACGGCGAACTGCACGTCAGCAGCGAACAGGGCGTCGGCAGTACGTTCGTGCTCTACCTGCCGCTGTACCAGGAACCGCCGGCCGCACCAACTGTCGAGGCGCGAGCGGCAGTCGAGGGGCCAGCTGTCAGCGAGGGAAACGAGACCCCGGCGGCCATCGTGCACGACAGCGACACCACACCTGACATCGACAGGGCGCCACCCGCCGACACCGTCACTTCGCTGCAGACAAGCGGTATCCCGCCGGTGCGGCGGATGCGACTGCCGGAGCCCCGGTTCCACGGTGAGAAGATGCTGATCGTCGACGACGACCAGCGCAACGTGTATGCGATGACCACGTTGCTCGAACGGCACGGGCTGCAGGTGGTCAACGCGGAGAACGCCGAAGCGGGGCTCCAGACGCTGATCCGGGACCGCGACATAGCCCTGGTGCTGATGGACATCATGATGCCTGGCCTCGACGGGCACGGCGCCATCGCGAAGATCCGTGCGGACTCGCGGTACCCGGACCTTCCGATCATCGCCGTCACCGCGAAGGCGATGAGGGACGACCGGGAGCGCAGCCTCGCGGCCGGGGCAACCGACCACGTGACCAAGCCCGTCGACATCCACCACCTCTTCCGCCTGCTCTCCCGCCACCTGCCAACATCCCAGGCGCGCGGCACCACGCGATCTTGAAGCATCAGTCTTCAGAAACCGACACTGAAGCTTCAAGATCGCGGGAAGGGGGGCGGCGGGAGGAAGGCTGAGAGCGAGGGGGTGGCGCCGTCCTCGCCCCAGGTCAGTCTGGCGGCGTACATGACGCGGCGCTTGTCCGGGTCGGTGACCACACCGTCGTACGGGCACGGCTGGTCATCGGGGGAGCACACCCAGCCGTGGAGGTAGATCAGGTCCGGGCCGCCGCCGCCGGTGATCACGTCGGCCCCACCCGGACCACAGATCCCGGTGTTGGCCTGGTCCAGCAGCACGTGTTCCGCCTTGTCCGCGAACGACCACAGGTCGGTCGAGCGCCGCCACACCGTGGAGTAGCGACACTGGTCGTACCAGTTCGCCGAAGCCAGCAACACGTAGGTGTCGCCGCGCTTGACCATCACGGGGTTCTCGATGCTGTCCGCATGCCGCATCAGCTCGTGGCTGATCTCGCCCCGCCCGTGCAGCCCGTCCGCGGACAGCGGGAACATCCGGACGGTGCCCGGAGTCTTCTGCGTCTTGTACAGCAGGTACCGCCGGCCGTCATCGTCCTGGAACGGATTCGGATCGATCACCCCGGAGGTGGTGTCGGGGCGGTCCGCGGCCGGGTCCTCCCCGCCGAGAATCGGGCAGATCAGAGGAGTGTCGGCCGGCTCGTACGGGCCGGCCGGTGTGTCCGCCACCGCGGTGCCGATACACCGCTGCCCGGAGAAACCCTCCGCCCGCGCCGAGTAGTACAGCACCCAGCCGGCAGATGTCCGCCAGACGTCCGGTGCCCACACCGCACCGGTACCGGCCGCCCAGTCACCCCAACGGCTCAACGCATTCGCCTGGGCTGTCCACGGCCCTCCGGGAGTATTGGACCGGGCCACCGCGGTCAAGGGGCCGCCCGTCATGAACGCGTAGTAGTCGTTGCCTTCCCGCAGCAGGCCCGGGTCCGGCGCATCCGGTCCGTACACCGGCGCGGGCGCCGTCGGTCCAGCTTCTCGGGTATCGGCCTCTGCCGGACCGGAACCCCCGGTCCACATCAGAGCCGTCGTGCACAGGGCCAGCACCAGAATCACACGCGAACCCGATCGACCACTCACGTCACGCCTCCATCAGGATCGTCAACCGCAGGTCTGTAACGGTTGCCCGGGTGACCGGCACCCGCACTTTGTCTATAACGTTGTAGACATCGTTGTAAAGAGCTGAGTAGTGCGTCCTTGCTCGGCTCTTCACGGCGGCGTGTCGCAGCGTGGCACCCGCAGCGGAAGGGCGCCCGGCCCGTGGCCGAACCCGTGGGTGGTCAGATGGCTCCGGTGTGGTGCGCGTCTTCGATGGCAGCCAAGGTGGCGCGGAGGTGCGCGAGGGTGATGTCGATCGCCTGGTCTGCGTCGCGGGCCAGGTAGGCCCCGATGATCCGCCGGTGTTCTTCGTTGGCGTCAGGCATCTGCTGGGGGCGTGCGTCGAGGGAGAGGCTGACGTAGGCGGCGGCGCTGTCCCGCAGGCTCGCGAGAATGGCGGACAGCCGGCTACCGCCGTCGGCTTCGGCGAACAGCGCGTGGAATTCGCGGTTCAGGTCAACCCAGATGGAGGGATCGGTTTCCTGGTCCATCTCCGCGTTGAGCTCTTCCGCCCGTTGGAACGCCTCCGGGGAGATGCTGGCTATCACCCGGCGGATCATGAGTGGCTCCAGGGCGATCCGCAGCTCGTAGATTTCGCGAACCTCGTTGAGGTCGAGGGTGCGCACCACGGCGCCGCGGTGTGGGTCGAAGAAGATCAGGCCTTCGGTGGCGAGGTCGCGCAGCGCCTCGCGTACGGGGGTCGTGCTGACCTTCAGTTCTGCGGCGACCTCCGTCTGGACCAGGTGGGTCCCGCCCGAAAGGGAACCGCCGAGGATCGCCTTCCGCAATGTCTCGCGGACGAACTCGTGTGCGGTCCGTGACCGGTGCGAACCGGCTATGTCGGCCAAACTCATAGCCGTCGTCCTTTCTCGTTGCGTGTCAGGACACTAGCGCCATGAGCCCGGACCGCCATCCGGGTGGCCGTGGCGGGAGAACGCGGTCCGGATGGCAAGCTGATCGGCACCGCCGGCCAGCAGGACCGCCAGGAGGATTCTCGCCTTCCTGGGGTCGAGGAATCCAGCCGGTACCGCTCCCCGGGCCAGCAGGTCCTGCTCGGAACCCGGGAACCCGTACGTTCGCCGGTACGTGCCGCCCGCGCCAGTGCGGGAGGCGAACACCACGGGGATCTGGGACGCGAGCTTCTCGATCTGCCCAGCCATGGTCTCCGACACGTGTCCCGTGCCGAAAGCGCTGACCACCACGGCGTCGTACGCCTCGTCGATGAGGCGCAACAGCCCGCCGGATTCATCGAGCACGGCCTCGACCAGGGCGACGCTGGGCCACTGTTGCGGCACGGGAGCGGGGAGTGCGGGTGGCCGCGGGAGAGATCCGAGAAGGACGGCGGATCCTTCGCGTACCCGGCCGACGGGGCCAGTGTCCGGTGACACGAAGGCTGACAGGGCGCTGCTGTGGGTCTTCCGTACGTGCCGGGCGGCGTGGATCTCGTCGTTGAGTACCGCGAGCACTCCACGTTCGCGCGCCTGCACCGACGAAGCGACGACCACAGAGGCGAGAAGGTTCCCCGGCCCGTCAGGACTGGGGAGTTCCGGGTGCCGCATCGCGCCCGTGACGACAAGCGGCTCGGGGCGGTCCCACAACAGGTCGAGCAGGTACGCGCTCTCCTCGAGGGTGTCCGTTCCCTGTGTGACGACGACCCCGGCGGCGCCAGCCTCGACCTCTGCCCGAGCGCAGCCAAGGCAGTCGAGCAGGTCGTCAAATCGCAGCGATGCTCCTGGGACCGAGCGCACGCTGCGGGCCCGGATGCCGGCGATCGCCGCCACGGCTGGCACCGCCTCGAGGAGGGCCGCCGCGTCCAGGCGCGGACGAACCCCCGGTCCGTCGGTATTCGTAGAGGTCATCGCGATGGTCCCGCCGAGGGAGAGCACAGCCACCACCGGCTCCTTTGTCACAAGCGCCTCCCAACAAGAGCTTGACGGTCTATGGTCTGCACTTTATAGGATGCAGTCTACGAGCCAAGGCGGGCGCCTCGCTCTCGGGCTCGAAAAGGATGGAGAACCGGGTGACACAAACAGGTAGCGCAACGGAATCCAACGCCACCGTCGCACGGCTCGGTGTGGGTGCGGCGAGCGTGATGCTGGTCATACTGGCCGGGTCGTACGTGATCAATGCGATGGACCGGCAGGTGTTCCCGGTCGTCCTGCCCGGCATCCGCGATGATTTCGGCTTCACGCTGACCCAGGGCGGCCTGCTCGCGACGATCTTCACGTTGGGCATCGGTCTCGCCGGCCTGCCGACCGGGCATCTGCTGGACCGGATGTCACGCAAGGCGGTGATGCTCATCGGCATCGTCATCTTCTCCGCCTTCACGATCCTGACCGCGGTGGCGTTCGGATTCGCCGACATGTTCGCCTACCGGGCGCTGTCCGGTGTCGGCGAGTCCATGCAGAACGCCGCACTCTTCTCGGCGGTGGGCGCGTACTTCTTCGCCAACCGGGCGCTCGCGCTGGGCACGCTCAACTTCGCGTACGGTCTCGGCAGTTTCCTCGGCCCATTCCTGGGGGCCAAGATGGCGGCCGCCTCGGGTGCGTGGGAGCTGCCGTTCTACGTGTACGGACTCATCGGCTTCGCCTTTGTCGGGCTCATCGCTGTCGGCGTACGCAAGCGGTTCACCGAGCAGACGGAGCCGCCGGCCGAGGCTCGGGAACGGCGTACCCTCGACGATGTCCCCACGACCTTGTACAACCGCAACATCGTGGCGCTCGCGGTCGTCGCGGTGGTCGTCGGTATCGCGATGTACGGCTACCTCGGCCTCTACCCGACGTTCCTCCAGGAGGAGCTCCACTTCTCCACCGAACAGGCCGGGTTCGCGGCGAGCATGTTCGGGCTCGGGGCGCTCATGGGCATCCCGGCGGGGTGGCTCGGCGACCGGTTGAACCAGCGCAACGTCATGATCATCGCCCTCATCGCCGGATCAGCGGTGGGGTGGCTGCTCTTCAACGGACCGACCACGCCCGGTGCGCAGAACCTGCTCTCGTTCGCGGAGGGCGCGATCGCCAGCGGCTTCCTGTTCGTCAACATCTACTCGTCGATGCAGCGCGCCGTCCGGCCGCACATGATCGGGCGGGCCTCCGGCCTGTACGTCGCCGCCTTCTACGTCCCGGCCGCGCTCGCCGGGTACATGTTCTCGGAGCTGGTCGTCCGGGTCGGTTGGGGTGGCGCGGGCCTGTGGCAGCTCGCGGTCCTGCCGTTCGTCGCCGTCGTCGCGCTGCTGTTCGTCGACGTGCGCCGCTTCGACAACGTCCCCGCCCCCGCTGCCCACTGACGCTCGGCGTCGCACACAGGCGGCACCGAACCAGACGCGGAGTCGAACAGAGGAAGGATCTCGATGACGGGTACGAGTGGCCCACGCAGGTGGCACGAGCAGCGCTGGATCGTCGACTCGGTGCTGCGTACCGACGGCCTGGAGTGGGACCAGCCCCGGGTCGCGTACACGTTGCGGCCGATGGGGATCGACGCGACGCCGGACTTCCGGATCGCGCAGTCCCGGAT
>JBOGDK010000086.1:0-14220 GCA_050701795.1 Micromonosporaceae bacterium | reverse complement strand
CACCACCGCGGCACTGAGCACGACGCGAGCGAACCTGGCGCGGAGCATGGTCAGGCGGGATCCGTCGGAGACGCCGCAACGTCGATGTCGCCAGTCGCACCGGCAGCGTCAGCGTCAGCGTCAGCGTCAGCGGCGGACTTTGATGCCGGCACGCCAGGACCGGTCGCCCCGGCCGCCGCGGGGCCGCTCGGCGCGGCCGGGTCGGCCGGCGCGGCCGGAACCAGGTCGCCCAGACCCGCGGCACCCGCCAACTCGGCGATCCGTGGGCCTTTCAGCAGCTTCACGGCGGCAGCCGGCTCAGGCGGCCCGAGCCCGTACGACGGGCACAGCTTCGCCAACGTGCAGGCGCCGCAGGCCGGCCGGCGAGAGTGACACACCCGGCGACCGTGGAAGATCACCCGGTGGCTGAGCATCGTCCAGTCCCGCTTCTGGAACAGCTCAGCAACCGCGAACTCGATCTTGACCGGATCCTCCTCCGCGGTCCAGCCGAAGCGGCGTACCAGGCGGGAGAAGTGGGTGTCGACCGTGATCCCGGGAACCCCGAACGCGTTGCCCAGGATGACGTTGGCGGTCTTCCGCCCGATCCCCGGTAACTTCACCAGCTGTGTGAGCTTGCCGGGGACCTCGCCGCCGTGCCGTTCCGCCAGTGCCTGACCGAGCTTGATCAACGACTCGGTCTTGTTCCGGAAGAACCCGGTCGGCTTGATCATTTCTTCCAGCTCGGTACGGTCCGCGGCCGCGAAGTCCACAGCCGCCGGATACCGGGCGAACACCTTGGGAGTGACCTCATTGACCCGCTTGTCGGTGCATTGCGCCGACAGGATCGTGGCGACGGCCAGCTCCAGTGGATTGCCGAAATCCAGCTCACAGTGCGCATCGGGGTGGGTCTCCGCGAGCACCCGGTGCATTCGCCGGGCTCGTCTGGTCAACGCAAGCGGCGTCTGGGCGGGAGTCACCGTTGCAGCCTACGTCGCCCGACCGACAGGTCCGGCGTGCGGTTGGCGGCTGGCGCGTACGTCCCGGGGAGCGGGTCACCCGGCTGGTACGTCCACCATCCCGTCCGCGGGCGCCTCGTCCATCAGGAACGAGATCCCGCCGCCGTCCAGTTTCAGGTCCACGAAGAACCCAGCGGACCCCGCGGGTTCGTTGAGCAGCAGCCGGTAATCGCCATCGCCCAGCGGTATCGCCTCGCCGGTCGCCACGAACGGCCCCGCCTCGTCAATCCCGCTCCAGGTGACCACGCCCTGCTCATCGACGACCAGAAACTCCTGGTCGCCGGTGTCGGTGACGATCCGCCAGCTGCCGGTCAACGGTTGGATGCCGAGCGCGTGAGGACCGCTCTCTACCCTGCCCGGCGCCACCGGGGTGTACTGCCCACCGCCCCCGTCTGATCCGCCGGTGTCGCCCGAGGGCGCAGCCATGATCGAGAGCCCCGACAGACCAACCAACGCCGCCTCACCGCCGACGGGAGGATCAGTGTTCGGTGAGCGGGCACCCGTCCGCGGCTCCCGCAGCGCGTCCCGCAGCTGCGCCGCGGTGGGCCGGTGGGGCGCGAGCACGGCAACCGCCGAACGCAGGATCTCCACCAGAACCGGTGGCACCCCCGACACGCCGGGCAACGGCGCCGCCCGCCGCGCCGGATCGACCCAGGTAGGGCTCTCATCGCCCCACGGCAGGACGCCGCCGAGCGCCAGATACAGGGTCACCGCCAGCGCGTACACGTCTGCCGGAGCGCCGACGACCGGCGTCTGGCCGTCCATCTGTCCGCGCGGCACGTGGTACTCGGGAGCGGACAGCGGCCCTGAGGCCATCGGTCGTACCAGCACCGGCGCCGCCGCGTCGAATCCGGACAGCACCGGACCGCGCTCGTCGTCGAAGTAGATCACGTCAGGGCGTACCGCGAGGTGGTACAGGCCAGCTTCGTGTGCCGTGGCCAGTGCGTCCGCGAGACACACCCCGAGTTGCCGCACCTGTTCGTACGGCAACGGGCCGGAGGAGGTCAGCCGCTCGGAGAGAGTACGACGATGTCCGGTACGCACCGCGACGTACGCATGTCCCTCCGCGACCCCGTGCGTCACGACGTCCGCGATGTACGCGTGCCGGGCACATCCCACCAGGGTCTCCGCCCACCGGGTGTACGGCTCCAGGTCACCCGGCCGCATCGGGGCCAGGCCGCTGACCAGCAGCACCGGCTCGCCACCCAGGTCATGGGCGGCGTAGCTGGCGGCCACCGGGTCTTCAGCCAGTTTGCCGATCACTTGCAGCTCGCTCGGCACGTACATGGGTCCGACTGTAGGGGGCGCGGTCACGGCCCGAGGGCCCCGACCAGGGGTGCCAGGACCGGGTTGCAGACGCGTTATCAGACACCGTGCGGGTATTTCAGAAGGAAGCGCATAGACTCGATCCCGCCGTCAGCTGGCGTGGAGGTGCGCGATGGATGAGGTTCTTGCTCGGTGTGGGCTGTTCCAGGGAGTCGACCCTGAGGCTGCCGAGGCTCTGGCGAAGGAGCTCGAGTACGTCGAGGTTCGCAAAGGGGACGTGTTGTTCACCGAAGGTGAACCCGGCGACAGCCTGTACATCGTCACGTCCGGCAAGATCAAGGTCGGGCGCCGCGCGGCGGACGGCCGGCAGAACTTGATCGCTGTGATGGGTCTGAGTGACATGGTGGGCGAACTGTCCCTTTTCGACCCGGGTCCGCGTACCGCGACGGCGACAGCGGTCACCGATTCGCGGGTGGCCCGGCTGCGCAAGGCGGCGCTACGCCCCTGGCTGAGCAACCGGCCGGAGATCGCCGAACAGCTGCTCCGGGTGCTCGCCCGCCGGCTGCGGCGTACCAACGACGCGCTGGCCGACCTGATCTTCACCGACGTTCCCGGCCGGGTGGCGAAGAACCTGTTGCAGATGGCGAGCAAATTCGGCACCAGAGACGGTGGCGTGTTGCGGGTCACCCACGACCTCACCCAGGAGGAGCTGGCCCAGCTCGTCGGCGCCTCCCGGGAAACCGTGAACAAGGCGCTCGCGGATTTCGCGTCTCGGGGCTGGCTGCGGTTGGACGGCAAGAGCGTGATCATTCTCGACCCGGAGCGACTCGCCCGCCGGGCCCGCTGACGTCACCCGTGATGCCCTTGCCCGGCAACGCGTTCACCCGGTGTCAAGGCTCGCCAGCAGGGTCCGGATCCTGGGCATCACCGGGTGGTCGTGATGCCCCAACACGGTCACCGCGCGTTCCCAGGCGGCGCGGGCAAGGTCCCGCTCCCCCAGCGCCACCCGGATCCGGCCCAGCGCGAGCAGGCTACCCACGGTGGGGTCGAAACCTCCGGCGGTGAAGGTGGCGATCGACTGTTCCGCGTACTCGACGGCCTCCACGTAGCGGTGCAGCCCCTCGTACGCCTCAGCGAGGTTCCCCAACCCCAACGCCTGCGGCAACGTCGCATCGAGCTCCCGGTAGATGGCCAGCGCCTCCTCGGTGGGCCCGATACCGGGATCCGGCTTCCCCGCCTCGATCAGCGCACACCCCAGATTGAGCAGGGAATGGCCGAGCCGGTGCCGGTTCGTGCCGCCGCGAGCGGTCGCCACCGACTGCTCGTGGTACGCGATCGACCGTTCGAAGTCCCGCGACCACTGACAGCAGGTGCCCAGCAGGCTCAGCGACGTCGACACCTTGACGGAGTCGCCGAGCTGTCTCGCGTGGTCCAGCGCGACCTGCAGAATTGGCATCGCCTCGGCGAACCGGCCAAGGTTCGAATAGCCGATGGCCAACACGTTGGCGGTGAGGTGCAACGCGAGCGGATCGCCCAGCCGCACCGCGCACTGGTATCCCAGGTTTCCGGCCACCATCCAGTCTTCGATGTCCTCACAGAGCTGGTAGAAGTCGCGGAGCCGGTACGCGAGCTGCCAACCGTGCCGGTCGTGACCCCGATCGGCGGCCAGCCGCAGCGCCGCGCCAAGGGTGGGACGTTCCGCTTCGTACCACTGCCTGGCCTCGCCGCTGGTATCGAACGTCAGCGGCGTCACCACGGGGTCGGCGACCGGATCCGGGGGGTCGGTGGCCGCGATGAAGCCCAGGGCGTACCGGCCGTTGCTCGTGGTGTGCAGATACCAGTCGAGGAGCCGTATCACGGCCGGGTCGGATTCGTCCGGCGACTCGACCTCAGCGCGCTCCGCGGCGTACTCCCGGAGCAGGTCGTGCAGCTGGTAGCGGCCGGACCTGCGCTGCTCCACCAGATGTACGCCGGTCAGGTGCGCCAGCAACCCCCGCGCCATGGCCTCAGGCACCCCGAGCAGCGCCGCCGCCGCGGGCAGGCCGATGTCGTTGCCGGGGTGGAGCCCGAGCAGCCGGAACGCCCGCGCAAGCTCCGGCGCCAGGGCGCGGTACGACCATGAGAACACCGCGCGGACGTCGGTCGCCGGGTCGTCGCCAGCCAGGGTGTCCAACCGGCCGTGCCGGGCGGCCAGCTCGGTGACCAGGTCGGCGAGCCGCGCGTCCGGGAACCGGGACGCCAGCTCCGCGGTGATTCGTACCGCCAGCGGGAGCCGGCCCGACAGGTCCACCAGCGTCCGGGCGGCGTCCGGCTCCGCGGTCACCCGGCCCTCGCCCACCGTCGCGGCCAGCAACGCCACCGCGTCCGGCATGGGCAGTTCCGGCAGCGCGATCCGGCGCGCCCCGTCCCGTACGCTCAGCCCGCGCAACTGGCTGCGGCTGGTCACCAGCACCAGGTTGTCCCCGCCCGGCAGCAACGGGCGCACCTGGTCGGCGTCCCGCGCGTTGTCCAGCAACAGCAACGTCCGGCGCTCCGCGAACGTGGTACGCAGCAGCCCGGACGCCTCCTCCAGGTCGCTCGGGACCGCCTCCGCCGGAACCCCGACGGCACGCAGCAGGGTGCTCACCGCGTCCCCCGGCGGCAGCGGGCGCTCCGGCCCGTACCCCCGGAGGTGGAGGTAAAGCTGGCCGTCCGGAAATCGTGAGCCGACCCGGTGCGCCCAGTGGGTCGCGAGCGCGGTCTTCCCGATCCCGCCGACACCGTGGATCGCGCAGACCGGCGACCGGCTCCCCAGCAGGTCGTCGAGTACGGCCAGCTCCGCGCCACGCCCCACCAGCCCCGGATCCGGCGGCAGCTGACGCGGCACGGCCACGGACGGGCTCGCGGACAAGGTCGCGGACGAGGTCGCGGACGAGGGCGCGGACGGCGCCGGGTCCGGTTCGGCGGCGAGCAGCCGCTGGTGCAGCTGCCGCAGCTGCGGTGACGGGTCGGTGCCGAGGTGCTCGGCGAGGTGGCGGCGCACCCGGTCGTAGCAGTCGAGGGCCTCGGCGACGCGCCCGGACTCCCGCAACGCGATGAGCAGCCGCCACCACAGCGACTCCCGCAGCGGATACCGGGCAGTCAGTTCCCGCAGCTCGGCCACCATTTCCGAGTACTGTCCGGCCGCCAGATCGATGTCGATCCGCTGTTCCAGCGCGGCGAGGTAACGCTCGGTCAGGACCGGTCCCTGGTCACGTTCCAACGAGCCCGCGCCCACTCCGCTCAGCGGTTCACCGCGCCACAGCCCCGACGCCACCACCAGCAGCTGCCGCGCCCGCTCCGGCGGGCAGCCGTGCGCCTCGTCGACCAGCCGCAGAAGCTTCAGGCCATCGACCTGGTCCGGCGCCACGGCCAGCCGGTAACCGTCCACCGCGGTCTCCACGGCGTCCGCGCCCAGCAGCTGCCGCAGCCGGCGTACGTTGTTCTGCACCGCGTTGCGCCCGTGGCGCGGCGGTTCGCCGCCCCACATCCGGTCGGTCAGTACGTCCACCGGAACCACCCGCCCGCCTGCGAGCGCCAGGGTGGCGAGCAGGGCCCTGGGGCGTCCCCGCGGGACATGGACCAGCTCGCCGCGTACCAGGACCTCGAAGGGTCCGAGCACCCGTACCTCGATGCCTTCGTCCATGGGTTCGTCCGTCCTCGCGGTGTCGGCGGATGGGGGGTGTGTGACCCGAGTGAGACCACAGTGTTACTGGTGCCGGCTACAAGGGGACCGCGGTGCGGCGCGATTCCGCCTCCCGCGGGCGCCGGTCACGTCTGGCCTCCTCCGGGGGCGTGACCACGCCGAGTCCTAGTCAGCCGACGAGAAAGTGGATCCGCATGAGATTCCGCAAGCGAACATTGATCCTGGCCGCTGGCCTCGTGACCGCCGTGGGGGCGGCTGGCGTGGCCGGGGCCGCGACCGACACGTCGACCCCGTCCAAGGGCCCGGCCGCCCAGGGCACCGGCGCGAAGGGGAAGGCCCCGGGCTCCGAGGCCGGGCCGGGGGCGGCCTCGGAGCCGACCTCGGACAGCGGCGCCAAGCCGCGCGCCGGTGTCGTGCCCGCGGGCACCCGGTTGAAGGCTGGCGACTCGGTCAGCTCGCCCGACGGCTCGTACCAGCTGGTGCAGCTTTCCGACGGCAACCTGGTTCTGGTGAAGTCCTCCGACAAGAAGGCGCTGTGGTCCTCGCAGACCCACGACCACCCCGGCGCGTACAGCCAGTTCCAGTCCGACGGGAACCTGGTCACGTACAGCAAGGGCGGCAAGGTGCTGTTTACGAGCGAGACCCAGGGCCGCGGCTCGACCATGACTGTGCAGAACGACGGGAACGTCGTGATCTACAACGCCGAGCGCAAGGGAATCTGGGCGAGCAAGGCGCAGGTCAGCAAGCTCTACCCGGGCCAGCGGCTGCGGCCGCACCAGTACCGCACCTCGCCCGATGGCAGGTACCGGTTGTACATGCAGGATGACGGCAACCTGGTGCTGTACAACGCCGACAAGAACGCGGTGTGGTCGTCGCAAACCCACGGCAACCCCGGTGGCTGGGTGAGCAACGAAGGCAACGGCAACATCGTGGTCCGCTCCGCCAGCGGCGCGGTGAAGTGGCAGTCCGCGACGGACGGCAACCGCAACGCGCAGTTCGTGGTGCAGAACGACGGCAACGCCGTGGTGTACCGCACCGACGGCACCGCGGTGTGGGGCAGCCGCACCCACCGTCACGCGGTGCTGCCGGGGCAGACCCTCACCAAGAACCAGTACCGCAAGTCGCAGAACGGCAAGTACAGCCTGGTGATGCAGTCCGACGGCAACCTGGTGGTGATCAACTCGGCCAAGCGCGCCATCTGGTCCAGCAGGACACACGGCCACTCCGGGGCCCGGGTCAGCCTGCAACGTGACGGCAACCTCGTGGTACGCGACGCCAACGGCAAGGCACTGTGGTCGACCAAGACGTCCGGCAAGGACGCCACGTCGCTGCAGATCCAGGACGACGGCAACCTGGTGCTCTACGCCGGCAAGCGGGCGCTCTGGGCCAGCGACACCGGACGCTGACCGCCGCGCTCGGAGATGCTCTGTCCGCGGATGGGTTCTGGCGCCAGCCACGGCCCATCCGCTGGATGGAGTGCCGCGCGACCTCTTACAGATCAGCCGGTAGTAGCCGGAACTCGGCGTGCCGGGTGAGTGGTTTTACGGCCCGGTAGTGCCCGTCGAGCGTCAGGATCCGTGTCGTCTGGTAGTCGCGGGCAAGCACGACGTTGACCGCGTCGGTCAGGCCGAGACCGAGATCGCCGTACCTGATGTCCAGCTCGCGTGCCTCGGCGATCGTGTCGTTGTCGATCTGCCCCACCTGGTACACGCCGTCCGCCAGATCCTCGAAAAAGGGCTCCAACGCACGGCGTCCCACCCGTCTGGTCACCAGGTAGTCGAGTTCGGCGAGAACCAGCGGCGAGACGACAAGGCCGGTCTGCCGGGTCAGGGCACCAGCACACCGGTGGTGAGTCGCCTCGTCGCCGTCCACGGCCGCCAAGAGCACCGATGTGTCGCAAATTGCGGTCACTCGCCGAAGCCCTCGGCGAGCAGTTCGTCGACCCGGTGGGCGATCGAGGGACCGCCGGAGGAGATGAAACCGGTACGGGGTTTGCGCCTGGCGGGCGGTGGGTCGTCCAGGATGCGGTCGACCGCCATCCGGATCAGCTCGGCCTCGGACTTGCCGGACCGCCTCGCCACCTCTGACAGCCGGCTCTTCTGGCGGGACCGCAGGTAGACGTTGGTACGCACCATGGCGTCGCTCATGCCGCCATGGTACACGCACTATGTACCAGCGGACATCCGCGCGAGTACGGCGTCACTGGCGGCCCGCTCGGCGACCAGTTGGGTCGCGTACGCCGCGGCCACCGCCTGCTGCGCCGCCACCGTCGCCGCCGGACGATCTCCTGACGCCTCCAGTGCCTCGGCGTACACCCGGTGCGCCACGATCTCGCTGCGTACGTCCTCGGCCGGCACCTCGATACCCCGCCGCGCGGTGGCCAGCCCCTCCTCCGTCCGGCCCGCCGCGACCAGCACGGACGCGTACATCGCGACCGCCTGTCGCCGGGGGAAGATCAACGAGTCGCACGCCGAACACCCCGCCACGTCGGCGAGCAGCTCCAGCGCCCCGGCCACGTCGCCCTGGCACCGGCGCGCCTCGGCGAGCAGCACCCGGGGGCCGACCCGTACCGCGTCGCGAACCTCTTCCTGCCCGTCGACGAACTCCAAGGTCAGGCGGGCCTCGGTCTCGGCCGCCGCACCGTCGGCGAGGTCGAGATGGCAGTAGCCGCGGATCGTGCTCACCATCCCGGCGAGGAACGTGTGGCCGGCGGCGACCGCGTACCGTTCGGCGCGGTCGAGCATCTTCACCGCCTTGCGCGGCTCACCCCGGCCACGCGCCACCACGGCGCGAACCACCAGCGCCAGCCCGCGACCCCAGTCGTCCGAAGTGCCGTCGAAGCCCCGGAACGCCTCCCTGGCCTGCTCCTCCGCCTCGTCCAGGTCACCGAGCTCAGCGGCGGCGAACCCCGCCACGGTACGCAGCGTGCCGACCGCCCAGTGCTCGGCGACCCGCTCCCCGAACGGCAGGAACGCGTACGCCAGCCGCCGTGCCTCGCCGAACCGCCCGGCGAACAACCGGGTGAACGCCGTCGCACCGCGGATCCATGCCCGCCCCACCGGGTCGTCGAGCTCGGCGAACAACCGTGCCGCCTGCCCCAGCGCGGCGTCCGCGACGGTGAAGTCGCCCCGGGTCGTGGTGGCCCACGCCAGGTGCAGCAACGCCCACGCCTGGCCCCGCTCGTCCCCGGCATCGGAGGCGATCTCGTACGCCTGCTCGAACTGCCGCTGCGCCTGCGCCAGTCTCCCGGCGAGGTAGTCCACCATCCCCAGCCGGTACGTCGCTTCGGCACGGGCCTCGGCCTCGTCGGAGCCGGCGAGCGCTTCCCGCCACGCATCGGCCGCGGGGGCGGCTTCACCCAGCGCCCGGTGCGCCTCCCCGAGCAGCAGCAGACCCCTCACCCGGTCTGAGCCGGCGGTGTTCGCCACCACCTTCTCCGCGACGGTACGCGCCTGTTCGGCCCGACCCAGCTGCAGCAGTGCCCTGGCGTGGACCAGCCGGTCGGCCGACGGCAAGCTGCCTCCGGCCAGCGTCATCGCGCGTTCGTCCAGTCCGGCGGCCTCTGACGGCTCCCCCGCCGCCAGCGCCCGCCTGGCGAGCCGGGTCAGTGCCGCCACCCCGAGCCCGACGACGGTACGCGCCTGCGCGTCACTGCGCAGGCCCACCGAGTCGGCGACCGCGATCGCACGCTCCGCGTGCCGGGCCGTGAACGCGTCCGCCACCTCCACGGACACTCCGCTGTCGGCGTCGGACTGCGACACCGGCTCGACACCGGGACGGCGCCGCCCCCGGGCCGACTCGAACCGTGCCTGGGCGGCCTCCAGTCGTTGCTGGGCGGCGTCGTACTGGCTGGCGCCCCAGCGGGCCAGCGACGCGTGACGTTCAGCGAGCACCGCACGACCCACCCCGGCGTACGCGGCCTCCCGCATCAATGGAGTGACGAAGGCGTACCCGCCGCTGCTGCGCTTGCGGAGCATCCGCCGGGCGAGCAGCTCCCCGATGGCGCGTTCCAGCTCCACCGCG
The DNA here is from genome assembly GCA_050701795.1 of Micromonosporaceae bacterium. Classification (GTDB taxonomy): domain Bacteria; phylum Actinomycetota; class Actinomycetes; order Mycobacteriales; family Micromonosporaceae; genus WHSM01. Next base: position 4,272 of record JBOGDK010000086.1, on the reverse strand, counting down.
TACACCCCGCCACGGCCGCCCTGCAACGCGTCCAGCGCCCCCGCCGGTACGGTGGCGCCGACCACGGCGGCGTCCCGCAGTACGGCTCGGGCGCTCGGTGGCAACGCGTCGATCCGGGCCGCGAGCACCGCCGCCAGATCGCGGGATAGCAGCTTGCCGGACAGTGAACCCGGCGCCAGGGTCCAGCCGTCCGGCCCGCCGGTCAGCATCCCGCGTTCCACCAGCAGGGTCACCAGCTCGGCGAGGTAGAACGGGTTGCCCTGGGCGGTGGCGAGCAGCCGGTCCTCGTCGGCCGGTGGCAGCTTCCCGCCGCTGAGGTACGCCACGAGCAGCCGCGCCGCGTCCGCCCCCCGCAGTGGCGAGAGGGTGTGCGCTTCCGCGGCTGAGAGCCGGGTCAGGGTGCCGGTCTTGCGGACCAGTTCAGGGCGCCCCAGCAGCAGCACCAGGACCGGACCGGCCAGCTGCGAGAGCGTGGTGCCTAGCGCCTCCACCGCTTCGCTGGTGGCGTCGTGCACGTCGTCCACCACAACCACCAGCGGTGTCTCGGACGCGAGCCCGCTGAGTAGCTCGGCGACCGCGCCCGGAACCGCCTCGGCGTCGCCCATCGGGGAGCTACGGCGTTCTCCCCGCCGGTCGGTGTGGTCGCCGTGTCCGAGCAGCCCCAGCAGCAGCGGCACCTGCAGGGTCTGGCCGACGCGGTGCTGCTCCGGGGCCGCGGCCTCCCGCGCCTTGTCGATCCGGCTGGCGATCCGGATCAACCGCGCGGCGGCGGTGGCGGCGTCCTCGCCCGCCCCGTCGGTGTCGTCGGTCGACAACCCCGCCGCGGTACGCACCAGGTCGGCGAGCGGCGCCAGCCGGCGGTTCTCCCCGTACGCGGCGCACCGTACGGTCAGCACCCGGGCGCCGTGTTCGGAGGCGTACCGGGTCGCCTCGGAGGCGAACCGGGTCTTCCCGGTGCCAGCCTCGGCGGTCAGCATCAGGACCCGCGGCTGGCCCCGGTCGACGATCTCGGAGAGCCGGCTGGCGAATCTCCCCATCTCGGTCTCCCGGCCGACGAACGGCGCTTCGTCGCCGAGCCCGGACCGGGTGCCGGGGGCGTCCCGCAGGCCGAGCAGCTCGTACCCCCCGACCGGGGCACGTTTGCCTTTCAGCCGCAACGGGCGCAGCTGTCGCCATGCCGCCAGGTGCCGGGTGGCCGACGCGGTACGCCCGCCCGCGTACACGGTGCCGATGGCGGCGGCGTCGGCGAGTCTGGCGGCGGTGTTCACGGTGTCGCCGATCACCGTGTACTCCAGCGCGGCCTGCACCCCGGCCACCACGACCCCGGTGTTCAGCCCGACCCGCAGCCCCAGCGGTACGCCGCCGCCCTGCTCCACATCGAGCACCCGCCGGACCGCCCGCTGCATCGCGAGCGCCGCGCGTACCGCGCGTTCCGGGTCGTCCTCGTGGGCGACGGGGGCGCCGAATACGGCCATGATCCCGTCGCCGGTGAGCTTGTCCACGTGGCCGCCGAACATCGTGACGGCCCGGGCGAGCGCGGCGAGCACCCGGTCGGTGACGGCGCCGACCCGTTCCGGGTCCAGGTCCTCGGCCCAGGCGGTGAAGTCGGACAGGTCGCCGAACAGTACGGTCACCACCCGGCGTTCCGTGGTCGGCGCCGCCGCGGCGGCCGGCAGGGCGGCACCGCAGTGATGGCAGAACCGCGCCCCCGGCACCGGCACGGTGCCACAGACCAGGCAGATCACGTCGCACCCTGCGGCGGTACGGCGTCGCCCGTGGCCGGGGTGGCGCCGCCCGGCAGCTCGCCCGCCTCGGTGAGGTACTCCAGCTGCGCGTGCACCGACATCTGGGCGGCCGGCCACAGGCCGCGGTCCACATCCGCGTAGACGATCTCGACCACCTCTTCGGCGGTGCCCGCCCCGGATTGGATGGCACGACGTACCTGGTCGAGACGTTCGGCGCGGTGAGCGAGGTAGAAGTCGGTCGCGGCGGCGCAGTCGGCGAGCATCGGGCCGTGTCCGGGCAGCACCGGCACCGGACCCAGCTCTCCCAGCCGTACCAGGCTCGCGAGGTAGTCGCCCAGGTCGCCGTCGGGCCAGGTCACCACGGTGGTGCCGCGACCCAGCACGGTGTCCCCGGTGAGCACTCCGGGCTCGTCGCCGTCGACCAGGAACGCCACCGAGTCGCCGGTGTGGCCGGGTGCCGGCACCACGGTCAGCCGTAGCCCCGCGGCCTCGATCACCTCACCGGCTGTGAGCGGCTCGCCGCCACGGCACCACTGCGGGTCTTTCGCTCGTACGGGTGCTCCGGTCAACTCCGCGAACCGGTCCACCGCTTCCGTGTGATCAAGGTGACCGTGGGTGATCAGCACAAGCTCGACCGGCGCCGCCGAGAGCCGCTCCAGGTGAGGTTCGTCGAGCGGACCGGGATCGACCACGACGGCTCCGGTGTGGCCGGCGGCGCGCAGCACCCAGCTGTTGGTGCCGTCCAAGGTCATCGGCCCCGGATTCGGGGCGAGCACCAGCGTCGCCCACGACGGTGGAGCCGCCGCCAGCCCGGTGGCTGGCGCCGTGACATGCCGTCCACTCGCCGCCATGCTGCGATCGTACGGCCCGTTTCGGCAAGCACCGAGCCCGAGACGGACCGGGGTGTTGTGTCAAACACCCTTGACATTCGTGGGGACGTAAAGCACCTTTGACACTGTGCGGAACGACGTCCGGCAACTACGCAGGGACAAAGGCCTCTCCCAGGCAGATCTGGGAAAGCTGCTGGGAGTTTCGCGCCAGACCGTGAACGCGATCGAGACCGGCCGGTACAGCCCGTCGCTGCCACTGGCCATCACGATGGCGCGCTTCTTCGAACGGAGCGTGGAGGACGTGTTCCACATCGACGCTTCGTCGTCGTAAACCGATCGGTCTTCGGCCACGCCGCCTCTACGGTGGTCAGGTGGAGATTCAAGACCTGGATCCGGCAGACCTGGACGCCGCCTTCGACGTACGCACCCGCTCCTTCGGCGTACTCCCGGAAGCCAACCGTGACGGCTGGCGGCGGATGATGCGGCACGCCATCGACGACCACCGGGTTCTCGGCTGTTACCAGGGTTCCCGACTCGTGGCCGTGGCCCGGATCAACCGGTTCCGGCAGTGGTGGCAGGGCCGCGCCATCCCGATGGCCGGCGTCGCCGGCGTCGTCGTGGCCCCGGAAGCACGCGGACGCGGTGTCGGACGACTGCTCATGCGAGCGGTACTGGAACGCTCCGCTGACCACGCCTACCCGCTTTCGGCGCTGTATCCGGCCACCCTCCCGCTGTACCGGCAGTGTGGCTGGGAGGTCGCCGGATCCCAGTACCTGGTGGACGTTCCCGCCGCGGCGATCCGGGCGCTCGGTGGCGCCGCCGTGCCGCTACGCCGGGTCGGCCCGGAGGATGTCGACGACATCCTCGCGGTGGTACGCGGCGTCCACGCCACCGCTCGTACCAGCGGACCGATCGACTGGGAGGCCACACAGGCCCGTACCTGGCTCACCGAGGACGCGCCGTTCGCCTACCTCGCCGACGACGGATTCCTGGCGTACCACTGGGAGGGCCGCAACCTCGAGGTGGACGAACTGGTCGCCGGCTCCGGGGAGACCGCACGGGCGTTGTGGTCGCTGGTGGGCAGCGGCTCCTCGGTCGCCGAGACCGTACGTGCCTGCGTCGGCCCCAGCGACCCGTTGCACTGGCTGACCCAGGAAGAGGTGGTACGCCAGTACGACCAGAAACACTGGATGCTGCGGCTGATCGACGTCCCCGCGGCGCTGAGTGGACGTGGTTACCCGGCGGGGGTCGACAGCGAACTGACCGTCTCCATCGAGGACCCACACCTTCCGGCGAACTCCGGCACCTGGCGGCTCACCGTCGCGCAGGGGGCCGGAAAGGCGGAACGTGCCAGCGGCGGCGGGCTGCGCCTCGGACCCAACGGCCTCGCCGCGCTGTACGCCGGCACCCCCGTGACGTCACTGCGCACCCTGGGGCTGGCCACCGACGGTGACCCCGACATCGACCCGCTGTACGACACCGTCTTCGGCGCCCAGCCGTACCTGCTCGACTACTTCTGACCAACGGCCGGTGGCCACCGGGTGGTGCGCCCTCTCAACTGACCTCGACGATGACCTCGACCTCGACCGGTGCGTTCAACGGCAGTTCAGCGACTCCGATGGCGCTCCGGGCGTGGTGGCCGGCCTCCCCGAAGACCGCCCCGAACAGCTCACTCGCCCCGTTGATGACGCCGGGTT
>JBOGDK010000085.1:0-14270 GCA_050701795.1 Micromonosporaceae bacterium | reverse complement strand
GCACAGCCCGTTCACAGCAGACTTCCGCCCGCCGATCGAGGCTCCCACGGTGCACCTCGACATGGTGCCCACCTGGACCGCTATCGCCGAGCGGTGGGAGCCAGACGACGACACACAGGACCGCGCCCTGGTTTCGATGCTGGCCCGCGCGGACCAGGAAGCCTTACCTACGCAGCTGCGTCGGCTACTGGTCGAAGAGACAAAGCGAACCCTCAGCACCCACGTACCCAACGACGACGGGGCATGCCTGCCGTGCAGCGAACGGCACAACGGGTTTCACGTGCCGTACCCCTGCTGGGGTGTCCTGCTGGCCCGCCGCGTCCGCCCCACCAGTCCGTCAGCCGATGCCCACGGACGGGAAACCAATGTCTGACCTGGACGAGACCTCCGCCGCGATCTCCACCGCGCGTGACGCCATCGAGAAGGCCTCCCAATCGGTCAATGCCGCCCTGGACGTGGCGCAGGAGAAGGAGGAACAGGCCGCCGCGCTCGGCATCGACGGGATGACCGCGACAACACACGCCGCGTACGAGGCGTTGGAGGCCGCGGCGGCAAGCCTCGTTATCGGCTACGACGCCACCGGGGGCGCCGCCAGCACCGCTGGAGAGATCACAGTCAGGACCGCCGGCGACACCATCGGGCGTCTCGACACGGTCATCGATCAACTCGACCAGGCAGCATCCGCCGTGGACACCGCCATTGGAAGCGCTGACCACGCACAGGAGTACGCGCAACAGCTCGAGATCGAAACCTTGATCGTCGTGGTGACCGCCGCCGCCGACAGCCTCAGCGGCGCACGGCAGGCGGTCGAGGCCGCGACGAAGCGAACCGAAGCGTACCGGCACCAGGTCGAGGCCCTCGGAAACTGAACACCGGCGGCGGCACGCTCCACCTGGTGCACGCTCCACCTGGTTGGTTGGGAACGCGTCGACGCGCCGTCGGCAGCGGCGTGTCGACACGTCGGCAGCCGACCATGTGAGCGCACCGACCCCGGGCCGGCCGCGCCGGACTACCGCGCTGGACTGCCGCTGGGGCGGCATACTCGCGCTGACGGTTGTCGTACCACCGAAAGGGTTGCCATGACCGCAGAGCGCTACACACCGCGCCCGGAGGACCGGTTTTCGTTCGGCATCTGGACCGTGGGATGGCAAGGCGTGGACGTCTTCGGCCCCGCGACCCGGCCGCCGATGCCCGCCGACCGGGCGGTACGCAAGCTGGCCGCACTGGGCGCGTACGGCGTCAACTTCCACGACAACGACGTGTTCGACTTCGACGCGTCAGCCGCCGAACGCGACCGGGCGATCGGGGCCTTCCACGAAGCGCTCGATGACACCGGGATGGTGGTCACCACCGCCACCACGAACCTGTTCGCCCACCCGGTCTTCAAGGACGGCGCGTTCACCTCCAACGACCGCGACATCCGGCGCTTCGCGTTGCGCAAGGTGATGGACAATCTCGACCTCGCGGCGGAGCTGGGAGCCTCGGTGTACGTGTGCTGGGGTGGCCGGGAAGGCGCCGAGTCGGGAGCCGCGAAGGACGTACGGGCCGCGCTGGACCGGTACAAGGAGGCCTTCGACGTCCTGGGGCAGTACGTCATCGACCACGACTACCCGCTGCGGTTCGCGATCGAGCCGAAGCCGAACGAGCCGCGGGGCGACATCCTGCTGCCCACGGTCGGGCACGCGCTCGCGTTCATCCAGGAGCTGGAACACCCGGAACTGGTGGGCGTGAACCCGGAGGTGGGGCACGAGGAGATGGCCGCGCTGAACTACGCGCACGGGCTGGCGCAGGCGCTCTGGCACGGCAAGCTGTTCCACATCGACCTCAACGGCCAGCACGGCCCCCGGTACGACCAGGATCTACGGTTCGGCGCCGGCAACACGCGCGGGGCGTTCTGGGTGGTCGACCTGATCGACTCCAGCGAGTACGACGGGCCGATCCACTTCGACTACAAGCCGCCGCGTACCGAAGACGACGACGGGGTGTGGGCGTCGGCCGCCGCGTGCATGCGGAACTGGCTGATCCTGCGGGAGAAGGTACGCGCGTTCCGCGCCGATCCCGAGGTCGCCGAGGCGCTCCGGGCAGCCCGGGTGGACGAGCTGTCGGTGCCGACCCTGAGCGACGGCGAGGGCTGGCGCGGCGTACGCGAGGTCTTGCCAGACATCGACGTACTGGCGCGGCGCGGCTCCGGCTTCGAACACCTCGATCAGCTCGCCCTGGATCACCTGTACGGGGTACGCCCCTGACCCGCCGCACACGACGGCACGGCTGAACACCGGGTGCGATCGCGTCAACACCCGGCTAACGTCTGTTCGAGAAACCCCGGCAAAGGTCGGTGTCCGGTGCGGTGCGATCGGAGGTACGGCGGTGGATTCGCTGGAGCGGTTCATGGCGGGCGCGGACCTCTCGCGTCCCAGTGCGGCGCGTGTCTACGACTACTACCTGGGCGGCAGCCACAACTTCGCTGTCGATCGCGACATGGCCAAGCAGGCGATCGAGATGTGGCCGGACCTTCCGAGGATCATCCGCTCGAACCGCGCGTTCCTCCGCCGCGCGGTGCAGTACCTGGTCGGGCAGGGGGTACGCCAGTTCCTCGATCTGGGTTCCGGGATCCCCACGGTCGGCAACGTCCACGAGATCGCACAGCAGGCGGCCCCCGAGGCCCGGGTGGTGTACGTCGACATCGACCCCGTCGCCGTCAGCCACGGGCGCGCGATCCTCTCCGAGAACCCGCTGGTGACGTTCATCCAGGCCGACCTGCGGGATCCGGCGCGGGTGCTCGCCGAGCCCGCGCTGAAGGACCTGCTGGATCTCGAGGAACCGGTGGCCGTACTGATGGTGGCGGTGCTGCACTTCGTTCCCGACGGCGAGGACCCCAGAGGGTTGGTGCGGCTGTACCGCGACCTGGTCGCTCCAGGCAGCCACCTCGCGTTGTCCCACGCCAGCGCGGACGGCCACTCCGAAGAGGGTCGCAGCCACGAGCAGTTGTACGCGCGTACGCCCACACCGATGAGCATGCGTTCGCACGCCCAGATCACCATGCTGCTGGATGGCTGGGACCTGGTCGAACCTGGCCTGGTGCACATTCCGCTCTGGCATCCGGACCCGTCCGACCCCAGCGCCGGGTCTGAGGACACCCTGGTCGGGTACGCCGCCGTCGGCCGCAAGGCCTGACCACAACGACCCACCGACCATTGACCGCTCGGGTGGGTGTGGTTAATCGTATACCCATGGTTTTCGGGAAGCCGCCGACCCAGCGGGACGTCGCCCAACGCGCCGGCGTCTCGACGGCGACCGTCTCGTACATAATGAACGGGCGGCGGGACCGGAAGAATCCGGTCACCGACGAGACCCGGCACCGGGTGCTCGAAGCGGCTCGCGAGCTCGGCTACCAGCGCAACCACGCCGCTCGCAGCCTGCGCCGCCGCCGTACCGACTGCGTGTGCGTGGTCTACTCACCACCGTCCAGCCCGTGGCTGGAGCGACTCACCGAGCAGGTGCACGAAGCCGCCCTGCGACACGAGTACTCGGTGATCACCATGCCGGTGGCACACGACGACCGGGCCGGACGGGCGCTGCGGATCCTCCGGGAGCAGTACGTCGACGGCGCCATCCTGGTGCCCCGACACACCCTGCCGATCGAAGAGTTGGGGGCGCTGGCCCGACATGGGCTCGGTCTGGTCGTGTTCGACGACGTGGCCGTACCGGACGGCTTCGACGTGGTCCGGCAGGCACAGATCGAGGCGTGCTACGCCGCGGTGACACACCTGATAGAGCGGGGTCACCAGCGGATCGGGTACTTCGGGCACGGGGAGCCCGGCCCGGCGCCCGATCTGGACGACAAGTACCTCGGCTACCGCCGTGCGTTGGCCGACCACGGGATACCGGTCGACGACTCCCTCGCCATCGCGGCGGCCGACTCCAGGACCGCCGCCTACCAGGCCACCAGAGCCCTGCTGGCACGCGAACAGCCACCGACCGCGGTGTTCTCCGCCTCGGACCGGTGCGGAATCGCCGCCATCTGGACCGCCCAGCAGCAAGGCCTTTCCGTCCCCGATGACCTCGCCGTCGTCGGCGTCGGCAACACCGACGAGGGCGAGGTGATCACTCCGGCGTTGACCAGCGTCGGCATCCCGGCGTTCGACTTCACCCCGATCGTCGATCGCCTGTTTCAACGGGTCACCAGCACCGGGGCCGTGCCCGAGACGGTGATGGAAGCGTCGTGGGAGCTCATCGTCCGGCAGTCCAGCCAACTGGACGCTGTCTCGAAGTCCCCGGCCAGCGGGGCTTTGAGACACGGCCTACACCATCCCGCTCGGAGCCGGAAAGGGAACGAGGAGAGTCCGTGACTACTTCACGCCCGAACGTGCTGGTGTTCATGACCGACCAGCAACGTTGGGATTCGCTCGGAGTCAACGGGAACCCGCTGGACCTGACACCCAACCTGGACCGGGTCGCGACCACCGGCACCCACCTGACACACGCGTTCACCCCGCAACCGGTGTGCGCGCCGGCACGGTCGGTGCTGCAGACCGGGCAGTATCCGACCCGTACCGGGGTGTACCGCAACGACCGTACGTTGCCGGCCGACGTACCGACCCTGGCACACCACTTCGGGGCGGCCGGGTACGACACGGCGTACATCGGGAAGTGGCACCTCGCCAACTACGGCACCAGGCCGGTGCCGCAGTCACACCGGGGCGGTTACCAGCACTGGCTGGCCGCCGACATCGTGGAGTTGATGTCGGATGCGTACGACGCCCGGCTCTTCGACGGCGACGGCCATCTGCAGAAGCTCCCCGGATACCGCAGCGACGCGTACGTCGACGCCGCGATCCGCCACCTCGCGTCCCGGGACTCGGACCGGCCGTTCTACCTGTACCTGTCACTGATCGAACCGCACCACCAGAACAGCCGGGACGACTACCCGGCCCCCACCGGGTACGCCGACCGGTACGCCGACGGCTGGATGCCCGGCGACCTGGCCGCGCTCGGCGGGTCCACCGGCGAACACCTGGCCGGCTACTGCGGCATGGTGAAGCGGGTCGACGAAGGGTTCGGCCGACTGCTCGACGCGCTGGAGAGCCTGGGAGAGCTGGACAACACGGTGATCGCGTTCACCACCGATCATGGCTGCCACTTCAAGACCCGCAATGACGAGTACAAGCGGTCCGCGCATGACGCGTCGATCCGGGTGCCGCTGGTGCTCGACGGCCCCGGCTTCTCGGGCGGCGGCTCCCGCGACGACCTGGTCAGCCTGATCGACCTGCCGCCGACCCTGCTGGACGCGGCGGGGATCGAGGTGCCGGAGGAGATGCAGGGACGGTCGTTGCTCGCCGGCGGCTCGTCAGGCGGCGAGCCGCCCGACGAGGTGTTCGTGCAGGTCAGTGAGTCGCAGGTGGGGCGGGCGATCCGTACCCGGCGGTGGACGTTCGCGGTGCGCGCCCCGTACGCGGACGGCTGGGACGACCCCGGCGCCGACGAGTACGTCGAAGACCTGCTGTACGACGTCGACGCCGACCCGTACCAGTTGCGGAACCTGATCGGGCGCGAGGAGTATGCGCCGGTGGCGGCGGAACTGCGGGAGCGGCTGATCGCCCGGATGGTGGCCGCGGGCGAACCGGCGCCCGTGGTCCAACCGGCGTTCGATGCTGGCCCCGGCCCCGCGTCGGTCGCGGCGGCCGGAGGTTCGTAGTCGAGCCTGGCCGGCAGTCAGTCGGCACCGCTCACACTGCTGCTTTCACGGCCTCGGGGTCACGCGTACCGGCGGGGCGGCGTACGTCCAGCCACGCCGGTACGAGTGCGGCGAGGACCACCCCGGCGGTCACCACGAAGCCCACGGGGTAGCCGACCTGGGCGCAGAGCACCCCGAAGCCGGCAGCGCCGATCCCCATGCCCCCGTCGTAGGCGAGGTTCCACTGCGCGGCCACCCGGCCGTACCCGGAGCGGGGGCTGCGTTCGACCATCAGCGCCAGCGTGACGTTCTGGGCGAGCCCGAGTCCGACCCCGAACAACGCCATCGTCGCCACGATCATCACCGCGCTCTGCTCCACCCACGCGAGTCCGGCGGTGCCGATCCCGACCGCAACGACGCCAGGGATTAACAACCGGGCCGACCCGTACCGGTCACCCAGCCACCCGGCGGACCACCGCGCCACCGGTACGGCCAGCGACTGCGCCAACAGGGCGACCGCGGCCACGTACCCGAACCGCTCGGGGACGGCCAGTGGCAGGAACGTGATGGTGATGCCGGCCGCGATCGTGACCGCGGTGAAGATGATCACCGGCCTGGCGAAGCCGCCGTCGCCGAGCCCACGCAGCACCCCGACCTGTCGCTCGCTGGCGCCCCGGGCGTTGGGCAGCGAGACCACGCCGCCCAACGCCAGCACCCCGAACCCGGCACCGGCCAGGAACACCGGCCAGTAGCCGGCGTACTCCACCAGCCATACGCCCGCCGGCAGGCACAGGATCGGAGGTATCGCCGCCGCGACGCCGTACACGCCGAGCCCTTCGGCGCGCCTCTGCGGGGGCGACAGCTCAGCCGCCAGCGCGGTGGCGGCGACGACGAGTATCCCCAGACCGGCGCCCCGGGCCACACAGACCAGCAGCACCAGCGGCAGCCACGACGTGAAGACCAGCGGTACGGCGGGCAGGCCCAGCAGCAGGACAGCGAGCGCCATCGCGGTGCGGTAGCCGTGCCGTGCCACCAGCCGCGGGACAACCAGCTCGGTCAGCACCGTGGCCAGCATCATCACACCGGTGGCCACACCGGCCCCCACGGTGCCGGCTTCGCCGTCGGCCACGTACAGCGGCACCACCGGGAACAGCAGGAAGAAGCTGGCGAGCCCACTGGTCGTCACGACCAGAAGCAGCATCATCTGCCGGGTCAGGATCGGCGGCGGAGCGGGCGCGGTGCCTGAGTCGGGGTTCACCGTTCGAGCATGCACGACACCCTGGACATGCCCGTGGGCCCGGGCACCGCCGCGTGGCTGACAGCACCCGCCCGCATGATCGTGGCGTCCGCCAGGCCGCTATGGGGGGTCTGGCGGGCGCCATCATCATGCGGGCGGCGAGCGGACGGCCCGGCACAATTCATGTGTTACACCCGCAAGGCATTCCAAATCCAGCAAATAGCCACGCGTTGCCGGTACGATCATCGCGCCAGCCTCGACAGACGCATGGCTCGCCCTCCCCTGAATCTCGTACCGGGACACCCCTCCCATGAGCTGTCCCCCGCGTGGCGATGCCGCGAGCCATCTTGAGAATCGAGGGAGTGCACGATGTTCGTACGCACCACGGCGACCGGCCGCAGGCTGTTTCCCTGGCTGATCACCATCGCGTTGACGGCGACCCTGTTCGGTACGTTGACGCACGCCTCGGCGGACTCGTACGACCCGGTGGAGTGCCTCAACGACCGGGAAGCCGAGTTCCTGGAGTTGATCAACGACTTCCGGGACGACCACGACGTACGCCGCCTGGAAGCGGTCGAAGACCTGAACCAGGCTGCGTACGACCACAGCAGGGACATGGCCAGGAACGGCTTCTTCGACCACGACAACCCGGACGGCGACGAGCCCGCAGACCGCATGGACAGCCGTGGCTACAACACCCGCGGCTACACCGGGGAGAACATCGCGGCGGGCTATTCGAGCGCGAAAGCGGTGTTCGACGTCTGGCGCGACTCCCCCGACCACCGCAGCAACATGCTCGATGAAGACTTCCGGGTCATCGGCATCGGTCGCTATCACCGCGACAACAGTGAGTACGGCACGTACTGGACCACCGACTTCGGTAGCAGGAGCAACACCGAACCGGACTGCTGACCGGCCGCCTACGACACAGGCGGACCGCGACACGGGCCGGCCGCGACGATGGGCCGGATTCATGGGACACGATGGGTGTTTCCCATGATTCGGGTCCACTGACGACCCCGGGGGGCCCGCCGATCGGCTCAGTGATCTGAATGCCCGGTTGGGCACGCGGCTGATCGCCGACGGCCTGGGGGTACGCGGGCACCACCGTTTCCGGGGCGCCACCGCGCTACGCCCCGCGATCATCAACTGGCGTACCACGGACGGCGGAGCCCGGCCACGCGTCCGGTAGGCGGAGCCGCCCGACATCAACCCCGACCGTTACGACATCTCGGTCGATCCGCGCGAACCCGGCGGCTCAAGTCCGGAGGAATCGGCTCAAGCCGGCTGATCCGATGACGGCAGGCGAGGCCGTACGCCGTGGCAGCGGCCAGCCGATCGAGTCGCACTGGTTTGCAGCCATCGATCGTCGGGCATGGGTGCCTGGTGGCTGGAAATGAACAGCGCGACCCCCTGCGACAGGAACGTGATACTCCGAAGTCAAACGGCTCGGCTGCGAAAGCTGTTCGGGCCGCCGTACGCGAGTTCCGCGACCTGACCGGGCTCGAACCGGACGCCGTGACCGGCGTACGCGGCATCGACGATGGCTGGTCAGTGCTCGTGGACGTGGTGGAGCTGGAACGCATCCCCTCGTCGACCAGCGTGATGGCGACGTACCGGGTCGACGTCGACCCGGACGGGGAACTGCGGTCGTACGAACGACTTCGCCGCTACAACCGAGGAGCCGCGGACCCGACATGACCCTGCCGTCCAACTCCCTTGCCCGCAAACAACCCGATTCGCTCGCCGATGTCCTGGAACGTGTGCTGGACAAGGGAATCGTGATCGCGGGCGACATCGTGGTGAACGTCCTCGACATCGAGTTGCTGTCGTTGAAGTTGAGGCTGTTCATCGCCTCCGCCGAAACCGCCCGCGAGATGGGCATGGACTGGTGGACACGGGACCCGTTCTTCAACTCCCAGGCCGAACAGGTCGAGGCGAAGCAACCAGCGACGGCACAACATTCTGTGTCTGGCTCATCACGTGAGGTGAACGGTTCGCCTGAGATCGAGGGCGACAAGGCCCGCGACGACGACAGCGAGAGCGCGCGGCTCGCCCGGGAAAACCAGGAGCTACGGGCCGCGCTCACCGAACTGCGTGACCGCGAGGCAGGGACCGGGGGTCGTCGATGACCTCGTCACAGCCAGCGACCCGGGGCCCCGGAGCAGACGTACGGGGGCTCTACGCGTACGCGATCACCACGGACGGACGGCTCGACCTGGACGGCGTACCGTCCATCGACGATGGGTCGCTCCGTGTGATCGGTCACGCCGGGATCGGGCTCGTGGTCTCCGACGTGGCACTGTCCACTCTGGACACCATCGAGACCGACGACCTCGCCGAGGACGGACAGCTCGCCGGGCTGGTACGTACCCACGACGCGGTGATCCGGGCGGTGGCCGAGCAGGCACCCGTACTCCCGCTGCGTTTCGGGACGGTGATCACCGACCGCGGTGCGGCGGTCCGGCTGCTCCAGCAACGCCACGACGACGCACGCCAACTGCTGTCACACGTCGCGGGGCACCGGGAATTCGGGGTACGGCTACGCCTCACCGCGCCGCCCGCCGCCACTCCGGACCAGCCCGAACCCGCGACCACCCCGTCTCACCCCGCACCGCCCGCGACCACCCCGTCTCAGCCGCCCGCGGCCACTCCGGACCAGCCGGAAGCGGCAGCCCCGGAGCAGCAAGAAGCCGCCCGGTCCAGCGGCACCGCGTACCTGGCGCGCCGCCGCGAAGAACGCGACGAGCGGGAACGGGCCACCCGGCGCCGCAACGAGCTGGTGGCGGCCACACACGACGCGCTGGCGTCGTACGCCAAGGACGCCGTACTGCGTACGTCACGCACGGCGGGGACGGTGTCGGACGCCGCGTACCTGGTCGCGCCCGTTGGCGAGCCCGAGTTCTTCGCCGAGACCGAGCGGCAGGCGGAGCTGCTGCGTCCCGAGAACGTGGCACTGGAGCGCACCGGACCGTGGCCGCCGTACTCGTTCGTACGCGGGGACACCGGGACCAGCGATGACTGAGCCGCAGGTGTACCAGGTGCGGCAGCCCGGCGAGAGCCTGGTCGACCTGTTGGACCGGGTGGTGGACCGGGGCGCGGCGGTCAGCGGCGACGTGATCATCTCACTCGCGGGCATCGACCTGATCCGGATCGACCTGCGTCTGCTGCTGATCAGCGTCGACACGATGCTGCACCCGAAGCCGCGAGACCCCAGGCCGCGAGACCCCGAGCCGCGAGGTGGACTGCCGGATGGCTAGACCGCTACGGATCGCCGCGGACGCCGACGATGTCGGGCGCGGCCTGGGCCAGCTCGTGGTCGCGTTACTGGAGATCGTGCGGGAGCTGCTGGAACGCCAGGCGCTCCGCCGGGCCGACTCCGGTGACCTCGACGACGTCCAGATCGAACGACTCGGTCAGGCACTGCAGGCACTCGAAGAGCGGTTCGCCGAGCTGCGCGAGACCTTCGACCCACCCGACCGGCCGCGCGCCGCGGCCGACAACCCGTTCTCCCCGCTGATCGAGGACTTCATTTCCGGGCGAGGAGACCACGCCGCCATCAGGCCGGCGGACAGTCCGACGGACGAACGAGCTGGAGAAGAAACAAGATGACTCAATCAATAAACCGGGCACCGCGGCCGAGCAGCCTCGCTGACGTACTGGAAGTGGTGCTGGACAAAGGGATCGTGATCGACGCGTACGTCCGGGTCGCGGTCGTCGGCATCGAACTGCTCACCATCGACGCGCGGATCGTGATCGCCAGCGTCGACACGTACCTCCGGTTCGCCGAGGCGGTGAACCGGCTCGAACTGCAGCCCCAGGGCCAGGTGACCGGGCTTCCCGGCATGATCGGCCAGATGCAGGAGAACGGCGCCAACCGCAAGACGAAGGGCGCCCTCTCCGGAGCCAAGGACACCGCGAAGGAGGTGTTCTCGTCGATCACCAGCTCCGACGATGACGACGCGGACGCCGAGGAACCCCGCAAGCGTCCCCGCAGGTCACGGCGGCGGGAAAGTGAGAGCGAGTGATGTCGCTACATCTCTACGGAGTGGTGCGCGCCGACACCGAGTTGCCCGAGATGGACGGCGTCGGCGACCCACCCGGTGGACTGCGTCTGGTCGAGGTGAACGGGATCGCGGCCATTGTCAGTGAAGCCGACGAGGACACCCTGACCGAGCAGGACGCGGTGAAGCACCTCGACGTACTCGCCGGGGTGGCCGCGTCACTGCCGGTGCTGCCGCTGCGGTTCGGCACCGTGGCGCCCGACGAGGCGGCGGTACGTGACGAAGTGCTCACCCCGAAGGCCCAGGACTTCCAGTCACAACTGTCCGCTCTGGAATCCGACGTGGAGCTGCGCCTCGATCTGACGTTCGACGAAGAGGAGGCGTTACGACAGGTGCTCGGGGCACGGCCGGAGATCGCCAACCGTGCCGACGGCGCCGGCTACGACGAGCGGATCGAGATCGGCGAGGCGATCGCCGCGGAACTGCAGATCTGGACCCAGCAGCAGGGTGAGCAGGCCATCACGCCGCTCGCCGCGATCGCGAAGCGCCACGTCCGGCTCCCCGCCACCGCGCCGAACGTCGACCGGTGGGCATTCCTGGTGCCGCGCGACCGGGTGGCGGACGTCGACGAGATGGTCAACCAGTTGCGTATCGGTGTAGCGGCAGAGGTCCAGTACGTGGGTCCGCTGCCGCCGTACAGCTTCCTGGAGGAGGCCGCGCCGCCGGCCACCTCCCGCTGGGGCTGGTGACCGGGCCACGGACATCGGGGCCGCTGACCGGCCCGGACGGTGACAGTCAGCCAGTTTCGCGGTCACGCGGAGCGGGCCGGCGCGTGCTGCCCCTGGGCGGTATGTCTGCCGGGACCGCGTTGCGGGCCGCCATAAGGGACACTTTGAAAGAATCCACCGCTAGTGTCCTGACACTAGGCACTGACTACCTGGAGGGTTTCGTGGTGGCCCGGTGTCTAAGGTTCCCCGGCGGCATTTGGCCGCCCCGACCCGGACGGCCGGGGTGACGGGGCGGGCATTCGGGGTCCTCGTCGCCGGTTACTCGGCATCCACGTTCGGCAATTTCCTCAACCTGATCGCGCTGAACCTCTACACGTACCAACTCACCGGCAGCGCGACCCTCACCGGCCTGATGATGGCGCTCAAGCTCGGCGCGGGGTTCCTTGCCGGTCCGGTGGCCGGTGTCCTCGCCACCCGATGCGACCGCCGGTACGTCATGATCGCCAGCGACCTGACCCAGGCGGCGGGAATGCTGGCGCTGGTGGTCGCCCCGAGCGGGACCCACACCGGGCTGCTGTACGCCGTCGCCGCCGTCCTAGGTGCCGGAAACACGGTGTTCCTGGTGTCGTTGCGCAGCAGCGTCCCGGAGATGGTGGGCCCGGAGACGACCGTACGAGCCAACAGCCACCTGGTCACCGGCAAAGCGATCGGCATGGTCGCCGGCTACGCCTCCGCGGGCCTCATCGTCGCCTCCTGGGGGTACGACGCGGCGTTCTCACTCAACGCCGCCAGTTTCGTGGTCTCCGCGCTGGTCCTGATGTGGTTGCCGGTCTCGTTCCGTCGGGCCGCTGAACCGGACCGTGATGACACCGCTCCCGCCGCCCGTGCCGAGCCTCCCACGGTGACCGAGCCACCCGCGCCACCCGCGCGGACCCCGTTCACCGCGGCGCGGGCCCTGTACGCCGTGGCGCCTGTCGCACTCGCCATGGTGGCGTTGCGAGGTCTCGACGCCTTCGGCTCGGCGTCGCACAATGTGGCGTTCCCGGTGTTTGCCGATCTGGCCCATCCGGAGAACCCGGCGCTGTTCCTCAGCCAGTTCTGGCTGGGTTGGGCGGTCGGCAGTCTCACCGCGTCCCAGCTGGTGCCGCGCTGGTTGCGGCGTACCGGTACGCCGCACGAGTGGGCGTTCCCGATCGCGATGACCGTGATGTCCGTGGCGTTCGTCGCCACGTTCCTGCCGATGCCGTTGGGGCTCCTGATCGGTGTCGCACTCGTCGCGGGAGCAGCGGACGGGGCCACCGAGATCGTCTACACCTCACGACTGCAGGGCACCGACGACGATCTCCGCGGCCCGGTGTTCGGCCTGGCTTCGAGCACTGAGACATTCGGCTTCGCCGCGGGGATGGTCGCCAGTGCGCTGCTGCTCGATCAGCTGCCCGTGCCGGCTGTGGTCGGGCTGTTCCACGGTGTCGTGATCGTCGGCGTCGCCGGTTTCCTGATACTGCTGAGAGCCCGTCGCCGCCAGCGACGACCCCAGACGCCGGTGTCCGGGCCCGCCACCCCGGACCGCGCCACCCCAGGCCCCGCCGCCCCGGACCGCGCCACCGCAGACCGCGCCGCCCCAGACCCCGCTTCACGATAGGGACTCGACACGTGCGTACCCCCGCCCTCGTCACCGGTCCCCCGGTGACCATCCCCGCCGGATTCCCCCGAAACCTGCCTCAGGCCCTGGTACGCGCGGCAAGCCAGTTCCCGGACGCCGGAGTCGTCACGCTCGACGAAGCCGGGCGTACCGAGCGGCTGACGTACCCCGAACTGTCGCAACGGGCCCGCAGGATCCTCGGTGGGCTCCGTGCCGACGGGGTGACCGCGGGCGAGGTGGTGATCGTCCACAGCAGCGGCATCACGGACTTCCTGGCGTCGTACTGGGCGTGCGCACTCGGCGGGATGCGCCCGCTGCTGGTCGCACGTCCGGCCGACCCCGGACGGGCCGGCCCGGCGGTGGAGCGGCTACGCCACGCCGCCCATCTGCTGGCGAACCCGGTGGTCCTCGGTACGTCCCCAGACCTGGCGGACCTGCCCGGAGACCGGCTACGGCCCCGCGACGTCGCCGGGTACGCCGAGCACCCGCCGCAGACCCGTACCCACCGGCCGCGCGCCACCGACGTCGCGATGCTGATGATGTCCTCGGGCAGCACCGGGACCCCGAAGCTGATCCAGCTCACCCACCGTGGCCTGGTCGACTTTGCCGCCGGCACCCGGGAGAACCTGCCGATCGAGCCTGGCCAGACCACGTTGAACTGGCTGCCGCTCGACCACAGTGGAGCGTTCCTGCTCTACCACCTCGCCGAAGTCTTCCTCGGCGGTACGAACATCCACGCGCCGACCGACTGGGTGCTCGCCGAGCCGTTGCGCTGGCTCGACCTGATCGCCGCACACCAGGTGAACCACGCGTGGTGCCCCAACTTCGGCTACCGGCTGGTGACCGAGGCGCTGGCCGAGACGCCCGGCCGTACCTGGGACCTGTCGTCGGTACGGACCCTGGTCAGCGGCGGGGAGCAGATCACCGTACCGGTGATGACCAGGTTCCTGGAGGCGGTGGAGCCGTTCGGGGTCGGCGCGGCGGC
>JBOGDK010000084.1:0-14359 GCA_050701795.1 Micromonosporaceae bacterium | reverse complement strand
GAACGTCGACGTGCTGGTGTCGTACCTGCCGGTCGGGTCCGAGCAGGCTGACAAGTTCTATGCGCAGTGCGCTATCGACGCCGGATGCGGCTTCGTCAACGCGCTGCCGGTGTTCATCGCCAGTGACCCGGAGTGGGCCGCGAAGTTCACCGAGGCTGGCGTCCCGATCGTCGGAGACGACATCAAGTCGCAGGTGGGCGCCACCATCGTGCACCGCAGCCTGGCCCGGCTGTTCGAGGAACGCGGCGTCGAGCTGCAGCGTACGTACCAGCTCAACTTCGGCGGGAACATGGACTTCATGAACATGCTGGAGCGGAAACGACTGGTGTCGAAGAAGATCTCCAAGACCCAGTCGGTCGCGTCCCAGATCCCCCACGAGATGGACCGTGGCGCGATCCACATCGGGCCGAGCGATCACGTGCCGTGGCTGGACGACCGGAAGTGGGCGTACATCCGGCTGGAGGGACGGGCGTTCGGAGACGTACCGCTCAATGCCGAACTAAAGCTCGAGGTATGGGACTCGCCGAACTCGGCGGGGATCATCATCGACGCCATCCGGGCGGCGAAGATCGCGCTGGACCGCAAGATCGGTGGGCCGATCCTGTCGGCGTCCAGTTACCTGATGAAGTCGCCACCGGAGCAGTACCACGACAACGAGGCGCGCGAGTTGGTGGAGAAGTTCATCCGGGGCGAAATCGAACGCTAGACCCTTGCCCTGGTACGCCGGGTCCGGGCCGCGGCGATCGCGGTCCGGACCCCGTTGCTTGTTCTACTGGTACCACTTCTCGTACCTTCACGACGGGGCGACGCTGTACTGATGTCGGTGGCCGACTACGAAGCCCTCGAGGAGACGGCGCGTCTGCTCCGCTCGCCAGCGAACGCCCGGCGCCTCCTGGAGAGCCTGCGCAGGCGAAGGCTGGCGACCGCCACGAACACGACCTCAGTCAGTGAGGCTCGTCTTCACACCCAACGGCTGGACGGACTACAAGTACTGGTTGTCAGCCGATCGCACCACTGTGAAGCGGATCGACAGTGGCAGGCTCGCTATCACTACGGGTGACCCATACACACGGCGGTCAATCGACGGCGAGGCCGGCGGCCGCCGCGGCGGCCGCCTGGTCCTTGTCGCGGGTGAGGAAAGCGACTGGTTCGGCGGCCAGATCAGCGGCGGTGAGAGCCACCGCGATGTGGAGGGCGTCGAGCGTACGCAGGCGGTGTTCGCCGACCAACCGGTATGCCAGCGGAAGAGTCGCGTCCGAGTCGAGGCGAAGGAGGGTCAGCGGGCCATCATCGGAACAGTCCGCGTCGAACCGGTCCAGGATCTGTTGCGGGTGGCGGATGCGGCCGGCGCGTGTTGCGGCCGACGTCATGCTGGCGAACTCCACCCTCGTGAGCGCACTGGTCATCACTGGCTCCGCGCCCTGTAGTAGCCGCCGGCTCAGCTCAACGTGCTCAGGTTCGTCTTCGAGATAGGCACGGGCCAGCGCGCTGGTGTCCGCATATGTGAGCGTCACGAATGCCTGCGCTCCTCTTCCAACGCCTCACTCAAGGCACCGCCGGAGCCTCGGTTTGCGCGCAACATTTCTTCGCGCGAAGGGGGATTCTCAGGTTGCGGTGGGACGTACAGAAGGCCCATGGCGCGTACCCGCTCTCGTAGCCGTCGGCGTGGATCCGGTGTGCCTACGGCGGCGGCCAGGGTCTCTGCGACAAGTGAGTTCAGGGAGCGTCCCTGGGCGGCGGCCTCGGCACGCAGTCTGGCGTGCAGGTCGTCGTCGATCCGGGCTATCAGCTGGCGCATGCGGAACATGCTATCACTCGGAAGGATAGTGATAGCACTGCCGCCGGGCGGCTCGAAAGGCCTGGTGTCGGACGCTGATCGGGGCTGGCGCCCGGTGCCGCCGAGGCCGCATGATGCTGAACCATGAAATCGATTACTCGCTCTTGGCGAGGACTCCGACTCGTCGTCGGCGCCACCGCCACCATCGCCAGTGTCGCCCTCGGCGCCAGCCCTGCCGCCTCGGCCGCCGCTACGGTTCCGTCGCCCGCTACCGAAGCAGGTGCCAGCACCCAGAGCCAGATCACCGACCGGGTACGCACCGAACTGACCAACCACGACGTACCGGGGATCAGTGTTGCCGTGATGCGCCACGGTGACTTCGGGTATCGCCGTGGCTTCGGGTATGCCGACCTCGGCGATCACGTGCCGATGAAGCCGTACCACGCCGGGCGGCTCGCCTCGATCAGCAAGAGCGTCGGCGGTGTCCTGTTGATGAGCATGGTCGAACGCGGCGAGATCCGGCTCGACGAACCGACCCGCTCGTACGTCCCGGCGATGCCCGAGCACACAGCCACACCGTCGGCCAACTGGCGAGCAACCGCGGCTGCGTACGGTGGTACAACGACACCGACGGGCACCTCGCCACCCGGCCGTACGACACCGCGCTGGAGGCCTCCCGGGAGTTCTGGGACGACCCGCTCGGATGCACCCCCGGCGAACACCTCTACAGCACCCACGGCTACACCATCCTGGGCGCGGCACTGGAAGCCGCCGGTGGCGGAGACTCCGTCGCCGACCTGGTACGTCATCGCCTCACCGAGCCGTACCACCTCGGGAGCCTGCTGCCGGAGGACCGTACGGACAGCGGCGTCCCGCGAATGGCGCTCTACCACGACGACAACCGCGAGGCCGTACCTGACCAGCTGAGCTGGAAGATCCTCGGCGGTGGGCTGGAGGCGTCCGCGCCCGACCTGGCCGAGTTCGGGCACCGGGTCGCCACCGGCAGGATCGTCTCGCCCGAGTCGGTGGAGACGATGTGGACCGCTCCGAACGACGCGGCCCGGTACGGACTCGGCTGGGATCTCGGGAACCGCGCCGACGGCGGCCGCTGGGTCGGCAAGAGCGGTGGCCAGTTGGGGGCTCAGACGTACCTGTTGATCTACCCGGAGGAGCAGATCGTGGTCGCGGTGCTCAGTAACCGGGCCGGCGGCGGTCACGACATGGGCCGGCTGGCGCACGACATCGGCGGCCTGGTGCTCGCCGACACGGCGGCCGCGGTCCGACCGGCGGCCTGAACCTCAGGGGTGGACGGTGCCGCCCCCGCGGCCCGTAGGGTCGGCGGCATGCTGCTCACCGTGCTGGGAGGAGCCGGTGCCTGGCCGTCGGCCGAACAACCCTGCAGCGGGTACGTCGTCGAGCACGACGGGTTCCGGCTGCTGCTCGACCCCGGCTACGCCACCGCACCGGCCCTGATGCGGCTGATGGACGTCGCCGACATCGACGCCGTGTACGTCACCCACGGCCATCCCGACCACTGCGCCGACCTGAACCCGCTGCTCCGGGCACGGGCGATGGCCGACTCACCACCGCGGCCGCTGCCGCTGTACGCGCTCCCCGGGTCATTGGACGCCGTGCTCGGGTTGGACCGCCCGGGAATGCTGGAGCCGGCGTACCAGCTGCGGGAGTTCGAGGCGGGCGACCACTTCGAGATCGGCCCGTTCGCGGTGGACACCCGGATGCTGCCGCACTCCAGACCGAACGCCGGAGTACGACTGACCACCGGTGGGTCGGTGCTCGCGTATACGGGGGACACCGGGCCGTCGCGGGATGTGGTCGCGCTTGCCAGGCGCGCCGACCTGTTGATCGCTGAGGCGACGTACCCGGTGGAGGTGCCGGCCGACAACCTGGGCACCCTGACCAGTGCGCGGGACGCCGCGCTACAGGCGGCCGACGCCGAGGTCGGCCACCTGATGCTCACCCATCTGTGGCCGGGCACGAACCCCGACGCAGCGATACGCGCCGCCGAGGCGTTCTCCGGGCCGACCGGGGTCGCGACCACGGGACTGACCGTGCACGTGTGAACCGCGACCGGGGTAGCGGGCTCAGCCGGCGAAGTCCCGTTCGATGCTGACCCGGGCTTCAAGCCCGAGCAGGGTGCGTTTGCGATCCAGGCCGCCGCCGTACCCGACGAGTTTGCCGTCGGCGCCGATCACCCGATGGCACGGCACGATCACCGCCACCGGGTTGCGGTTGTTCGCGACCCCGACCGCACGGGCGGCATCGGGGTCGCCGACTGACTTCGCGATCGCCCCGTAGCTGCGGGTCTCGCCGTACGGGATCGCCCGCAACGCTTCCCAGACCCGTCGCTCAAAGTCGCTGCCGCGCAGCAGCAGCGGCACCGTGAAGTTGGTCAACTCGCCGGCGAAGTACGCCGTCAGCTCAGCCGCCGCGGCGCCCAGCACCGGATCGTCGCCGCCCCGGCGCCCACCTGGGGATCGTGGGACGCCGAACCCGAGGCGGCACAGCAGATCCCCGTCGGCAGCCAGGAACAGGTCGCCGACGGGAGAGGGAAACACCGTCCACCGCACCTGATCGATGGTGCCAGGTGGCTACGACACTCCCGGAGCCGGCGGGTCTGACCGTTCCGGCGGGTCGGGTGGGTCCGACGGATCTGGCTGCTCCGACCGGAAGCGCACACCGTACGAACCGTGGACAACGGCGAACGTCGATGCCTGGCGCACGGTCGCTACTGTTGAATTCGCGCGGTCGGAGGCTGACCGGGTAGGACCGGGGGCGACATAACGGTGACAACCGTCTTCCTGATCATCGGCTTATTCGGCCTTGCCCTCCTTGTCGCGTCACTGGTGTTCGGCGAAGTGATGCAGCTCGGCGAGTTGGACGCTGATGGACCGTTCTCCGTGGGAGCTCTCTCGGCGTTCGTCGGGGCATTCGGGTTCGGGGGCGCGATCAGCTCCGGCCTGGTCGCCGGACTCGCCGGCCCCTTCGGGCTGATCGCGTCGCTGTGCGCGGGTCTCGCCGCCGGCGTACCCGCGGCGTGGCTGACGATCCGGTTCACCCGCGCCGCGATGAACATGCGTACCGACGCCACTCTCACCCGGAAGGACCTGATCGGCACCACCGGCGTGGTGGTCACCCCGGTCCCCGCGGACGGGTACGGCGAAGTACGCCTCTTCATCTCCGGTCAGCAGATCAAGTACAACGCTCGCGCCGATGAGCCGATCCCGACCGGCAACACGGTGTTGGTCGTCGGGACCCCCAGCGAGACCAGTGTGGTCGTCGAGCAGACCGACAGCGCCGGCTCCGGCTCCTGATCGACGCCACAGAACGTGCAGCGAACCACCGGCACCGCACGTGGCCGAGCAGGCGCCACACCGTCGCCGGATCGGCCAACCCTGACCCCCCGTTCCCACCAATCCACCCACCCCACTCACCAAAGGACGGATGAATGACGGTTATCGCCATGGCGATCGCCGGCGCCGCTGCGCTGGTCGTACTCCTTGTGCTGTTCACACTCACACGGATCAAGGTCGCCGGTCCGAACGAGGCGTTCATCGTGACCGGCCGCAAGGGCCGTTCCACCACCGGCGTGGACGGCCGCCGGACGACAGACCTCTCCGGCCAGAAGGTCGTGATGGGGGCGTCGGTGTTCGTACTCCCGGTGGTGCAGAAGTTGCACCGCCTGAACCTGTCCAGCCGGCGGATCTCGGTACGGATCAGCGGCGCCGTCAGCAAGCAGGGCATCCGCGCCGAGCTGCACGGGGTCGCGATCGTGAAGGTGGGCGGCACCGAGGATTCGATCCGCGCGTCCGCCCAGCGCTTCCTGCACCAGCAGGACGACATCGACGCGTTCACCGAGGAAGTCCTCGCCGGTGCGCTCCGCGCCATCGTCGGACGACTCACCGTGGAGGAGGTGATCCGGGACCGGGCCGCCTTCGCGTCCGCGGTCGCCGAAGAGGCTGAGCACTCGCTGACCAACCAGGGTCTGGTGCTGGACACGTTCCAGCTGCAGGACATCGTCACCGAAGGCAACTACCTCGCCGACCTGGGACGGCCGGAGGCGGCACGCGTCCTCAAGGAAGCCACGATCGCCGAAGCGCGGGCGCGGCAGGCCGCAGAGCAGGAGCGGCTGCTGGCCGAGGAGGCGATCGCCGAGTCGGAGCGGAACCTGTCCCTCAAGCAGGCCGGCATCCAGGCCGAGATCGACGCCGCGAACGCCAAGTCCGAGGCGGCCGGTCCGCTCTCCAAGGCGGAGCGGGACCAGGCGATCCTGGCCGAGCAGCAGAAGGTGGCCGAGCAGAACGCCGAGTTGAAGCAGCGCCAACTCGACACCGAGGTACGCAAGCCGGCCGACGCCGAGCGCTACCGGATCGAACAGGACGCCGAAGCCCGCAGGAACGCCGCGATCTTCGACGCCGACGCGCGCCGGCAGGCAACGATCGCGGCGGCGCAGGCCGACGCGGAAGAGTCCCGGCTCACCGGTGAAGGTGAACGTGCCCGGCGTGCCGCCCTCGCCGAGGCGTTGGAGCGGGAAGGTGCGGCCGAGGCTGCCGCGATCCTCGCCAAGGGTTCCGCGGAGGCCGAGGCGCAGACCCAGAAGGCCGAAGCGTTCGCCAAGTACGGCGAGGCCGCCGTACTTGACCTGCTGGTGCAGGTGTTGCCGCAGGTGGTCGACGCGGCCAGCCGTCCGATGTCGGGGATCGACAAGATGACCGTGATTTCCACGGATGGCGCAAGCTCGCTCACCAAGTCGGTGGCGAGCAACGTCGCGCAGGGGCTGCAGCTCGGGAACGACCTGACCGGCGTCGACCTGGCCACGCTGCTCGGCAAGCTGGGCGGCATGGTGACCGGTACGGGCGCCAACGGCTCAGAGCCGGTGAAGGCGGTCGAAGGTACGACGGCCGCTGGCGGTACGCCAACCGCGGAGAAGTAACCGCGCGCACGACAGTGGCCCCTTCCCCAGCCGGGAAGGGGCCACTGTGTGTTTCCAGGCGCTCCTAGGACTTCGCGGTCGATGTGCTGCGGGCCTTCTTCTTACTGCTCCTGTCGTCAGCGACCGTCTCGTCGCCGGCCTTGTCCAGCATCGGCTTCGGGGTGATCACCGGCGGTACGACCGGGGGGCCCGAAGCGACGACAGGCTTACGGCGGGGCCGTACGAACAGCGCCCGTACGCTCGACAACAGCAGTACGACCAGCAGTACGCCGCCGATCAGCCACTTCAGGTTCGCCAGCGCACCGGAAAGCAGCACCGTGCCGGTACCGATCGCACCCCGGTGCACCTCGAGGTAGACGTGGAACGCGTTCTCGATGTAGTCGAGTACCGGCACCACGATCGCGAAGCCAACGAGCAGCCGAAGTGTCCCGGCCCCGAACGGCTTCGCCCGGTGCACCACGGCCGTCCACAGTTGCAACAGGGCGCCGTACACCAGGGGATGTACGGAGTCCCAGGCGAAGTGGGTCCGGTAGCGGGCGAGTTCGTCAGCGTTGAAGCCTTCGACGATGCTGCGGAACGTTTCCGGGGACAGCGTGGTCTGAAGCCGCAACATGTCGGACGCCGCGGGCCCGAGCGCGGCGATGATGTTCGCCTGCGAAACGACGAACAGGGCCACGAAGAACCCGAAGAGTACGTGGAGCGTGCCGGTGCGCATCGAGCCTCCTGGCTGATGACGTGGCCGCCGCGGTATCCAGCGACCACGATTCGGAAAGGCATGTTCCGGACGAGACTGACTTTTTGATCATGGATGCGTCAACCCCGACAAGGCGAGTGCAGTCGGTCCCGGTCCGCTACGCCGTGAGGTTCGTAACGCCCACGCCCGGCGGGGCGATCCATATCAACCCGGCGGCGGATTCGGCACCCGCGAGTCTGCTGTCCGGAACGGATTGCCGGGAATAATGGCCGCATGCCGACGTACACGTACCGCTGCCGGGCCTGCACCCAGACCTTCGAGCTGCAGCGCTCGATGTCCGAGTCCGACGCCCGTGCCACCTGCCCGGACGGACACCACGACACCGTGAAGCTGCTCAGCACCGTCGCGTTCACCGGTTCCTCCAGCGGCCAGGCTGCCGTGTCGGAGGCGCCGTCCGGCGGCGGCTGCTGCGGTGGCGGCTGCTGCGGCTGACCGCCCGGTCCGGCGGGGCGATCTGTTGCTCGCGCGGCACCCGTAGGCTTGCCGGGTGATCGCGAACGGTGACCTCCGGACAACCCTGTCCAGCAAAGGGTTCCGGCGGTTGCTCTGGGTAAGGCTCACCAGCCAGGGCGCCGACGGGTTCTTCCAGGCGGGCCTGGCCGGCAGCGTCCTGTTCAACCCGGACCGGGGCGCCGACGGGCTCGCGATCGCGCTCGGTTTCGCGGTGCTGCTGCTGCCGTATTCGCTGCTCGGCCCGTACGTGGGCGTGTTCCTTGACCGTTGGAGCCGGCGCAACATCCTCTCCGACGCCAACCTGCTGCGGGCCGGTCTGGTGGTGCCGACCGCGGCCCTGATCTGGTACGGCACTGAGCTGGGGTTCGCGTTCTGCGCGCTGCTGGTGATCGCCGTGAACCGGTTTGTGCTGGCAGGGCTGTCGGCGAGCCTGCCGCACGTGGTCGAGGAGGCTCGGCTGGTGACCGGGAACGCGGTGGCCACCACGTTCGGGACGGTGTGCTTCTCGCTCGGGCTGGGTGCGGCAGCCGCATTGCAGCACCTGCTCGGGGCCAGTGACCACAGCTACGCCGGTATCGCGCTGTGCGCCGTCGTGGGGTACGCCGCAGCAGGCCTGATCGCACGGTGGTCCTTCACCCCGGACGAGCTCGGCCCGGATGATCCACCACGGCATCGCGGTCTACTCGGCGAGATGGCGGACGTGGCGCGGGGGATGGTGGCCGGCACCAGGCATCTGCTGCGGCGGGGTGGTGCGGCGTACCCGCTGGCGGCGCAGGCGGCGCATCGCGGGCTGTACGGCGTCCTCACCATCGGCGTGCTGCTGCTCTACCGCAACTACTTCACCACCGGGGACGACTTCTCCTCCTCGATCTCGGGGCTCGGCCAGATCGTCGTGGCGGGTGCGGCCGGCTCGCTGCTGTCGGCAATGATCACCCCGATGGCGACCCGGCGTCTGGGCGGCCGGATGTGGATCATCCTGCTGCTCAGCGGGGTCGCGGTGGCACTGGTCGGATTGGGACTGCCGTACCAGTCGTGGCTGCTGGTGTGCGCCGTGTTCGTGATCAACATCGCGTCGCAGGGCACCAAGATCGTGGTGGACACCGCGATCCAGCAGGAGTGCGCGGACGACTACCGCGGCTGGGTGTTCAGTGTGAACGACACGGCGTTCAACCTCTGCTTCGTGATCGGGCTGTTCACCGGCGCCAGCCTGCTCCCCGAGAACGGCCACTCACCGACCATGCTGATCAGCGTCAGCATCGGGTACGGGTTGCTGGTGATCTGGTTCGGCTGGGCGTCCGGACGGTGGGCCCGACGGGCCGACCACGACATCGCACTCGCCGGCCGGGCACGTTACCCGGTCAGCTGACCAGGAGCACCGACATCCCCGGCAGCGCGGTACGCGCCAGCGTCGGGTTGCTGGTCAGCACCGCGCAGGTGAATGCCTCACCGCAGGCGACGTAGTACGCGTCGGGGATCCGTACCACGTCCCGCAGGTCCCATGCCCGCTGATCCAGCATCGAGTGGCTGACCCGGGTGACGGGCATCCGCCGGAACAGCCGTACCGCGTCGGAGGCATCACCAGCGGTCAGCTCCCCGCTGCGTACCAGCCGAGCCGCGACGGAGAGCACCTCCACGTCGATCAGTTCCGGCGCGACGACGTCCTGACCGGACAGTGCCGCGGCGACCTGGGAACCCTTCGGGGTCTGGAGGAGCACCTCGACCACCGCACTGGCGTCAATGACGATCAATGTCTGCCCGCACCTCATCGATCAGTGCGGCGGAGTCCACACGGTCGTGCCGTGGGAGCTTCCGTACTTCGGTGAGCCAGTCCGCCATCGATGGCCGGGCGAGCTCCCGCCTGATGATCCGGGTCACCAGCTCACTCAATGTGGTGCCTTCCTGTTCCGCGCGGGTACGCAACGCAGTGTGAAGAGACTCATCGAGGTTCTTGACCTGAAGCGTGGCCACGCTCAGCACACTAGCGCGAAACCGGCGTGTCGATCGGTCCCGAGAACCCGCTGGATTCCGATCCGGGTCATGGACACCCGTCAATCGGTACGGCAGGGTGTCCGGCATGCGAATCCGCCATGTCACCGCCGCCGTGGCTCTGTCCGTACCGCTGGCACTTTCGAGCGTCTCTGCGGCCGCCGCGGCACCGTCCGCTCCGCAGTGGACTCCGGTGATGGTGGACACCACGCAGGGGTTTCGGGGCCTCGCGGCGCTGGACGCTGACACCGCCTGGGTGAGCGGCAGCGCGGGCGGTGTATGGCGTACCGGAGACGGTGGCCGCACCTGGGAGGACGTCAGCCCCGCCGGGGCCGGGGACATGGCGTTCCGGGACATCGAGGTGCACGACGACCACCGCGCCAGCGTTCTGGCGATCGGTGAAGGTGAGGCGTCCCGGATCTATACCACCGACGACGGCGGTGCCACGTGGCGGCTCGGGTTCGTCAACGACGACCCCCGCGCGTTCTACGACTGCATGGACTTCTTCCCGGGCGGCCGGCACGGACTGGCGATGAGCGACCCGGTGGACGGAAAGTTCCGGATCCTGGCGACGTACGACGGCGGCGAGTCCTGGGAGGTGCTGCCCAGCGACGGCATGCCGGACGCGGTGGCTGGCGAGTTCGGTTTCGCCGCCAGTGGCACCTGCCTGGTCACGGCGGGCGCCCACGACGCGTGGATCGCGTCCGGGGGTGCCGCGTCACGGATCTTCCACTCCAGCGACCGCGGTGTGAGCTGGTCGGTGACCGACGCCCCGGTGCCCGCCGGGGAGACCGCCGGGGTGAACGCGCTGGCGTTCCGGGGCCCACGGCACGGGGTGGCGGTAGGTGGTGACTTCGCCGCACCGCAGGGCGGGGTCGCCTCCGGGGTGAGCCGGGACGGCCGGACCTGGCGAGCCGGCGGCGCCACCACGGGCTACCGTTCCGGCGTCGACTGGCTCGGCAGCACCCTGATCGCGGTCGGCATCACCGGCAGTGACCTGAGTACGGATCACGGCCGCACCTGGACCTCTTTCGGCACCGCCCGGTACGACGCGGTGGTCTGCACCGACGACAACGCCTGCTGGGCCTCCGGCCCGAACGGCACGGTCGCCCGGCTGCACCGATAGGGAGAGCCGGTTACCCGGTGAACGGATTGAGCAGCCGTACGCCGGTCGGCTCAAAGTCCTTGACGTTGCGAGTGACCAGCGTCCAATCACGGACGGCCGCAGTGGCGGCGATCAGCCCGTCGGCAGTAGGTACAGGCCGGCGAGCATCGTCGCTGCCCCAGCGCTCGGCAATCTCCGTTGTGACATCCACAATCCGGTGTCCGAAAGAGTCCTTGACTGTCGTGAGCCATGCCTCGTAGCGGTCGGCTTGCCTATGGTCATTGCGGAGCTGCAGTCGTGCGATACCCCTCCGGACTTCGCCGATGGTCACGGCGCTGATGAACAACTCGGCGGTGGTACGTCGGCCCAACCATGCGATGACCCCCCGGTCCGGTGAAGGCTTGTACGGCTCCGATACCACGTTGGTGTCCAGCAGGTATGGCACGCGTTCAGTCTCCGAAGTCGATCTCTCGGGGGAAGTCGCGTTTGCGCTCGGCTTCGATCTCGGCAAACACATCCCCGACTACGTCGGTGTCCAGCTTCGGAAAGGCCAGGAGATGATCCACGAAGCTCTTCGATGGTTCGGCCGACTTGCGGTAGTCCGAAATGCTGATGACCACGGCCACCTGTTCCCCGTGTCGTGTGATGACCTGCGGACCTTCCCGCTCGACTGCGCGAAGGACCTCGCTGAACCGCTGCTTCGCCTCCTGCACCTGCCACTGGGCCGGGTGTGCCATGGCGACCTCCCGAACGCGCCTAGTCTGTCTAGACAGAATACCACCTACTGCGACGTGATGCCCTGGTCGGCGGCCCAGCGACGGAGTTCGGCCTCGGCCTCGTCCCGGCTGAGCGGGCCCCGGTCCAGGCGGAGTTCCTTGAGGTGCCGCCACGCCTCGCCGACCAGTGGCCCTGGTGGAATCCCGAGCAACTCCATGATCGCGTTGCCGTCCAGGTCGGGGCGTACCCGGGCCAGGTCTTCCTCGGCCTGGATCCGCGCGATCCGCTCCTCCAGAGCGTCGTAGTCGGCGGCGAGCTGGGCCGCCTTGCGCTTGTTCCGGGTGGTGCAGTCGGACCGTACGAGCTTGTGCAGCCGCGGCAGCAGGTCGCCGGCGTCGGTGACGTAGCGGCGTACCGCGGAGTCGGTCCACTCCCCGGTGCCGTACCCGTGGAACCGCAGGTGCAGGAACACCAGCCGGCCGACCTTCTCGATCACGTCCTTGGGGTATCGCAGCGTCTTCATCCGCTGCCTGGTCATCCGGGCGCCCACCACCTCGTGGTGGTGGAAACTGACCCGCCCGCCCGGCTCCGCACGCTTGGTGGCCGGCTTGCCGACGTCGTGCATCAGGGCAGCCATCCGCAGTACGAAGTCCGGCCCGTCACCTTCCAGGCGGATCGCGTTGCGTACCACCGTGAGGGTGTGCTCGTAGACGTCTTTGTGCTGATGGTGCTCGTCGATCGCCATCCGCATCGCGGGCAGCTCCGGAAGGAACTGCTCAGCCAGCCCGGTGTCCACCAGCAGCCGCAGCCCGCACACCGGGTCGGCGCCGATCATCAGCTTGGTGAACTCGTCACGGATCCGTTCCGCGGTGATCCGCTTCAGGTCGGTGGCCATCGCGGTCATCGCCGCCACCACCTCGGGCGCCACCTCGAACCGCAACTGGGCGGCGAACCGGGCGGCCCGCAGCATCCGTAGCGGATCGTCGGCGAACGAGTCCTCCGGCGCCCCGGGGGTACGCAGTCGCCGCGCGGCCAGGTCCTCCAGGCCGCCGTACGGGTCGACGAACCGGTGCTCCGGCACCGAGACCGCCATCGCGTTGACCGTGAAGTCGCGGCGTTGCAGATCGTCGGTGAGCGAGGTGCCGTACCGGACGATCGGGTTGCGGCTCACCCGGTCGTACGCCTCCGCCCGGTACGTCGTGATCTCCACCCGCAGCCCGTGCCTGGACGCGCCGATGGTGCCGAACTCCGCCCCGGTGGTCCAGATCGTTCCGGCCCAGTCCTTGAGCAGCCGCTGAGTCTGCTCCGGCCGGGCATCGGTGGCGAAGTCAAGATCGTCACCGAGCCGGCCGAGCAGCGCGTCACGTACCGATCCACCCACCAGGTGCAGGTGGTAGCCGACGGCGGCGAACCGCCGTCCCAGCTCGTCGGCCACCGGGGACACCTTGAGCAGCTCCATTACGGCCCGTCGTTGGGCCACGGAGAGCTTCGCTTTGTCTTCACGCTCGGACATCGCTGGGCAGCGTAGCCGGCCGGTGCGTGTCCCTCGCCACTCGGTTTAGCGTGCCGCCCGATTCCCGCGAGACTTTGTCGTACGGCTGCTGCACAGTGTCAGGAGTGTCCACCACCGTGACCCCTGACCGGACCGCCCTCAGCGCGTGGTTTCCGGGCTACCTCGCCCTCACCGTCATCTGGGGCTCCAGCTTCCTGTTCATCAAGGTCGGCGTGGCGGAGTTGCACCCCGTCCACGTCACACTCGGTCGGGTCGTCACCGGCGCGATCGCCGTGCTGGTGATTCTCGCCGCCACCCGGACGAAGCTTCCCCGCGACCTGCGTACCTGGGGCCACTTCGCGGTCGTCGGCATCGGGGCGGCGGTGCCGTTCACCCTCTTCGGGTACGCCGAGCAGCGGATCCCCTCCCTGCTGGCCGGGATCTGGAACGCCACCACCCCGCTGTTCGTAATGCCGATCGCGGTGCTCGCGTTCCGTACCGAGAAGTTCACCGCCCGGCGGATCGTCGGCCTGCTGACCGGGTTCGTCGGCGTTCTGGTGGTGCTCGGGGTCTGGCAGGGCGTGGGGGGCGCGGCATTCACCGGCCAGTTGATGTGTCTCGGCGCCGCGCTGTGCTACGGGATCGTCATCCCGTACGCCCGGCGGTATCTCAGCGACCTCGACGGCGCGGTGGCGCCGGCAGGGCAGTTGATCATGGCGGTGGTGGTGATGATCGTGGCATCCGCCCTGATGGCAGTCCCGCCACCGGCACTGGCCAGCCTCTCCTGGACCACGGTCGCCAGCGTGGTCGCCCTCGGCGCTCTCGGTACTGGCGTGGCGTTCGTCCTGAACTTCCGGGTGATCAAGTTCGCCGGTGCCAGTACGGCGGCCTCGGTGACGTACCTGGCACCGGTGGTCGCCACGGTGATAGGTGTGGTCGGGCTCGGGGA
Source organism: Micromonosporaceae bacterium (assembly GCA_050701795.1). Lineage (GTDB taxonomy): Bacteria > Actinomycetota > Actinomycetes > Mycobacteriales > Micromonosporaceae > WHSM01. Next base: position 175 of record JBOGDK010000084.1, on the reverse strand, counting down.
GCAGATGAGCTGGCGGCAGCCGATCGGGGCCTTGATCGTGCTGTTCGGAGTGGCCGTCGCGCAGGGTGTGTTCCGCCGCCGGGAACGGCCCCGCCCCGCCGTACCGGAAGTGCTCCCGGCGCCGTCTGAAGAGCCGGCACGGTGACCGGCGTACACCTCGAACTGGACCTTGTGG
>JBOGDK010000083.1:0-14537 GCA_050701795.1 Micromonosporaceae bacterium | reverse complement strand
TTCGCCACCTCCCGCAGCGCCGCACGGCGTACCGGGGTGCCGGGGTGGTCGAGATCGTAGGAGAGTGGCTTGTCATCGCGTACGTACCCACCGCCCAGCAGCGGGGAGTACGCCACCAGGGTGATGCCCGGCTCTTCACGCAGGTAACTCAGGAGGTCACCGCTGGCCACACCCTGGTTGCCGTCCTCGGAACGCCGCCCCGGCAGGTCGGTACGCCGGCGCAGATAACTGTGGTGGTACTGCAGCACCTCGTACCCGGGGAGCCCCGCGGCGGCGGCGAGATTGCGGGCACGTTCCACCCGCCAGGTCCAGTGGTTGCTCGCCCCGAGCAGGCCGACCGTGCCCTCGGCGACCAGCCCCGCCAACGCCTCCACGGTTTCCGTCAGCGGCGTGGCCGGATCCTCGATGTGCGAGTACAGCAGGTCGATGCGATCCACCCCGAGCCGTTCCGCGCTGCGCTTCGCCGCCTCGCGGATCACGGTTGCCGACAGTCCCTCGACGTTGGCGAGCTTCCCGGTGCCGGCCAGCGCCATGCCGGGTTCGATCGGCGCCCCGCCGAGCTTGGTGGCGATGACGATCTCGTCGCCGATTCCACGGCTGCGGCGCCACCGGGCGAGCAACTCCTCGCTTTCGCCGCCACGGGTGCCGTTGACCCAGAACGCGTAGTTGTTCGAGGTGTCGATGAAAGTCCCGCCGGCCTCGACGTACCGGTCGAGGATGGCGTACGACGTCGCCTCGTCGACGGTGGTGCCGAACGTCATCGCGCCCAGGCTGAGCACGCTGGCGGTGCGGCGGGTGTCCGGGTTGGTGCCGATCGTGCGGTACTTCATGGGGCTCCCCTCTGTGGTGCGCGCCGTCAGGAGCGCGCCGGGGAGAGTCAACACCGTGGAGCGCGCGCCAGGTCAAACCGCCGGCCATTGTGCGGAATTAGCCGACCAGGGCGCGCCAGGTGACAGAGCCGGCGACACCGTCGACGACCAGTCGGTTAGCGCTCTGGTAGCTGCGTACCGCTGACGTCGTCACGGAACCGAAGTTGCCGTCGACAGAGAGGCCGGCGCTGTGCTTGTTCAGCGCGACCTGCAGCCCCCGCACGTGGTGGCCGGAGTGCCCCTGCTGGAGGCTGTAGTCCAGGTAGGGCCAGGTCTTGGGTCCCACCTGGCCGTCCGCGTACAGACCCTTGGAGGTCTGGAACCGCTTCACCGCGTTGGTGGTCACCGAGCCGAAGGAACCGTCGACGTAGAGGCCGTAGCCCCGCTGGTTGAGCAGGTGCTGGATCACCTTGACGGTCGCCCCGCTGGCGCCCGGGTCGATGGTGGACCAGCCGCCGCCGAGATCAACGCCGCGGGCGGACATGAAGGTCACCGGGTTGGTGGTACGCCCCAGGTAGCTGTAGTGGGTCTCGAAATGCAGGTGCGGGCCGGTGACGTTGCCCGTCGCGCCCATGTCGCCGATCCGCTGGCCGACGCTGACCGACTGGTTGAGGCTGACCCGGTACACGTTGAGGTGGCCGTAGTAGGTGTAGTAGCCGCCACCATGGGAGATCACGATGCCGTTGCCGGTGCGACCGGGCAGTCCGCCGCCCCACTGACGCCGGATCACGGTCCCCCCGGCGGCGGCGTAGATCGCGGTGCCGGTGGAGTTGGTGATGTCCTGACCGGCGTGCGATCCGCCGCCTCGCGGAGCGCCGTAGTGGCCGCCGTTAGGGAAGTAGCCCAATGCCGGGTTGCCCCAGTGGGCGTTCTTCAACGTCGCGGCGTCGGCGGTTGGTGTGATCCCCGGAATCCCGAGCACTGCCGCGCCGACGATTCCGAACCCGGCTCCTGCCAGGAGAGCCCGCCGGGACACGGCGCCGGAAGACCGTACCTCCGCTGGCTCCTCTGAGAGCGTCGCGTTGCACGACTCACACATGCTGTTCCCCTACCTCTGGGAGTCGGCCGATGCCGACCAGCCAATGAACGCAGGATATTACCAATTCGCGCTATCTGATTGGAAGAAATCCTTCAAAACGGCGATAAGTCGCCGTCCTCGCCGACGTCACGGCGCCGGGCCGTACGGACGGTCGATCCGGCTGTGACGTAGGGCGACCGGGCCTGGGTTCAGGCCCGGTCGCGGCCAGTTCGTTCGCGATCCCGATCCCGATCAGGGCCTATTCGTCAGAGAACGAGTCCCGGACGATCCCTCCGGTGATGACGCACCAGGTCTCGAGGCTGACATCCCCGTCCGGCGCGATCCCGTGCAGTCGCTGCACCTCGCGGACCGCCTGCACCGTCGCCTCGTCGTACACGCCCGTCTCCGTGACGTCATATCCCTTGTGGCCCAGGATGTACTGCACGGCTGTCACCGCGGCGCCGGTCGAATCACCGTCGAGCTGAGGCGCCAGCGTCTCCCAGGTCTGTGTGGTCATCGTGGCGTCGACGTCAACCGGAATGTCATGACTGGCCTGCCAGTCCTGCACGGCGGCGACGGTCTTCGGCCCGAAAACGCCATCGGTGGCCAACTGGTGGCCGTGGGCGTTCAGCAGGTACTGGGTGACCTTGACGACCGGCCCGCCGACGAACCGCCAGATGTCCGGCCAGCGACGCTTCGGGGCGGCGCTGGCGGGCTCGCCGAGACCAGCGGCGATCCGGCGGCGCAGCCCCGGGAACTCCCGGTAGTACGCGATGCCAGGGCACTGGGTGTTGCGGAAGTCCCAGTGGCCGAAGACGTCCCAGGCGTGCAGGCCGTACTGCTGGCAGATGGCCACGCACAACTTCGTCACCGAATCGAAGAGTGCCTCGGTGGGGATCTCGGTGATGTACGTACCTTCGCACTCGATCCCGATCGACCGGCCGTTCTCACCGGGACAGTGGGCCGAGATGATCTGGTGTTCGGCCTGCTCCAGGGCTGCCAGGCTGCCGTGCCGACCCTCCATCACGTAGCCGCCCCGGCTCACCGTGAAGTGCTGCCCGGTGTCCATCCAACCGTTGCGGTCCATGTGGAGGTCCTGGCAGTCCCGGGCGAGCTTGACGGCCTGTTCCCTGGAGTAGTCGGTCACGTTCGGGAAGGCCATGTGGTGCACGATGATCTTGTTGGTGGCGATCTGGCTCTGGGACGGTGTGCCGTCCGGTGGCCGGGCACCCCACTCGTCGCAGCTGATGATCCAGGGGAGTTCCCCGTCCGCCGCGGTCTCCGAGGCGGCGGCCGCGGCGATACCGGAGCCGAAGACGGACACGGTGGCGACGCCGAGGCCGGCCTTGAAAAGGTGACGACGCGCGAGTCCGGTCGGTTCGCGATCCATGCGGGCTCCTCCGGGTAGGGCTGGTGGGGAATTACGCCTCCAGCGACTGGCGAGGAGGATATTGCCAAAGCGCCTCACCGCACCAGACCCGCACGACGCCCGGCCGCAGGCTGGTGCCTGTCGGCCGGGCGTGCCGGAGCGATCAGAAGACGGTCACGTTGTACCTGCTGGCAGCCTCGGGAACCGGCTGGTAGAACGTCGTACCGCCGCTGCTGCAGTTGCCGCTGCCCCCGGACGTGATGCCGAGTGCCTTGGAACCGTCGTAGAGCGGGCCACCCGAGTCGCCCGGCTCGGCGCACACGTTGGTCTGGATCATGCCCCTCACGGTGCCGCTGCCGACGTAGCGGACCGTGACGTTGAGCGCGGTGACCGTGCCGCTGTGCGTACCAGTGGTCGATCCTGTGCGCTTCACCGACTCACCGACGAAAGCGTTCGCCGCCGAGAAACCTCCGGGGTGGCTCAGCGAGCCGTTGTCGTAGCGGACCAACGCGTAGTCGTTGCCCGGGAAGCTGGAGCCGACGGTCGGGCCGATCAACGTGGTGTGGCTGGAGTTGGTGTACCAGGTGTTGGCGACGTCACCGCAGTGCCCCGCGGTGAGGAAGTAGTACGTACCGCCGCTGACGACGTTGAAGCCGAGCGAGCAACGGTAGCCGCCGCCGTAGATCGCGTCGCCGGCCGACACCAGCGGAGCGAACACACCGGACGTACGGACGACCCGTACCGCTCCGGCGTTGTCACCGGCGGTCTTGCGGAGCTTTGCGACCTCGGCGCGGGAGACGGTGGTGTCGGCGGTCACGACGACGCGGTCCGAGGCGCTGTCCACGTGCCATGCGATGCCTTCCACACCGGAACGCTCCACGGCGTCGTTCACCGCCGAGAGTTCGCTGGCGCTGTAGTCGGTGGGAGCTGCCGTCGCTGCGGTCGGGAGGGTGAATGCCGAGGCGGCGACAAGACCGACGGTCAGGGCGATGAGCCGGGAGGCTCTACCACGGGAAGGGGTGCGTGTGATTCTCACTGGCTCCTCCTGGGAGTGACACCGGTGGGTGGGATGGCCCCCGAGCGCCGCTGTCAGGAGACAGGTGGGTCAGGTGGTGTGACGTCCTGACAGCGCCCTGTGACGAGTATCGAGAGACCCCAATATGTGCCGCAAGGGTCGCTACCGGGAGAAGGGGATCAAGTAGGGCACCGAGGGGTGCGGTGACTCGTCGAACGGAGGCACGGTGGCAGACAGAGCGCGCGGGCGGCGCTCACGGTGGCAGGCAGAGCGCACGGGCGAGCGCGGCGGTGAGAGCACCCGGCTCACTGACCGGGACCACAGCGGCGACGTGGCCGTCGGGGCGCACCAGCCACGCCTCGCCGGTACGGGCACGCAGCGTGTCCACCAGGGCTCCGCCGGGATCGATCTCGGTCATCCGCAGGATCCGCACCGGCGCCTGTGTCACGCCGTCCACCGCGGCGTCGGCCCCGGGGGCGAGCAACACCAGAAAGCCGTCCCGGACGATCTCCCGCAGCCGGGACACCCGCTCGGACCCTGGCATCCTCACCGGTACGTCGGGCACGAGCACCCCGGGCACGGGCGGCGGTAGTTCGCCTCGGGGCGGCCGGGTCCGGAAAGCCCGGGTCGGGTTGCGGGTGGTCAGCGGCGAGTCGACGTACCAGAAGGGCTCGGCCAGCCGTCCGGAGTCGACCCTGCCGCGGGCGGCCGGATCATGCAGCGCCTGCTCCAGCACGGAGAGCCGGTACGCCCATTCGGCGTCGCTGTGGGGGACCAGGAACCGCATCGTGGCGCTGGTGACGTCGAGGTTCTCCTTCGCCGCGGCGAGCCGCTCGTCGTGATAGGTGTCGAGCAGCGTCTCGGGGGCCCACCCGCGCAGCACGAAGGCGAGTTTCCAGGCGGCGTTCTCGGCATCCTGGACCCCGGAATTCAGGCCGCGGGCGCCGAACGGCGCCATCAGGTGGGCGGCGTCACCGGCGAGCAGTACCCGGCCCACCCGCATCCGGTCGGCACAGCGGGCGTGGAACCGGTACACCGACCGCCACACCACCTCGTACGGCCGATCCCCGATGATCTGCCGGATCCGCCGATCCAACCCGCCGCCGCGTTCCTCGGCCTCCAGGTCGAAGTTCGGCGGCACCTGCCAGTCGATCCGGTACGTACCCCCAGGGCAGGGGTGGATTAGGACCTGCCGTCCCGGGTTCCACTCCGGGTCGAAGTAGAACCGCCGCTCGCTCTCCCAGCCGGGCAGCTCGGCCCGGATGTCGCAGATCAGGAACTTGTCGGCGAAGCTGTGTCCGTCGAACCGGACCCCCACCGTCTCCCGCAGGTCGTGACACGAGGCGCCGGCGCAGAGGACGGCGTAGTCCGCGGTCACGGTCTCCGCCCCCGCGGCCGTCACGCAACGCAACGTCACCCCGGTGGCGTCCTGGCCGATGCCCGCGACCTCGTACCCCCAGCGGACGTCGATCAGCGGCTGCGCGGCGATCCGCTCGTCAAGCACCTCCTCGGTACGCGACTGGGAGATGTTCACGAACGGCGGGAACGGCGACCTGCCGGGGTCTCTCAATGTGATCGCGAACAGTTCCTTGACCCGGTAGTACGTACGTGCGGTGGTCCAGGTGACCCCCTCGGCGGCGACCTGCCCGCCAGCGCCGACCGCCTCCCAGATGTCCAACACGTCGCGGTGCTGGCAGATCGCCTTGGAGCCGACCGGGTCCCGCCGGGGACGCCGGTCCAACAGCACGGTCGGTACCCCCCAGCGGGCGAGCAGCAGCGCCGCGCTCTGCCCCACCGGACCGTTGCCGACGATCGCGACCCGCATCGGGCTCACCGTTGGAGCTGGTCCCAGACCTCGCGGTCGCGCTCCGCGGTCCAGATCCGGGGCCAGTTGATGCCGTCCAGCTCATCCCACAGCCGCTGCACGTTGAACGGCAGGCAGTGCTCGAAGATCGGCCAGCCGCCGTACGTCGGCACGAGCGCGGCGTGGGCGGCGTCGAACGCCTCGGATACGGCGCCGCCGCGGCCGTGCACCTCGCCGACCGTGGAACGCATCACGGTCAGGAACACGCGGGTCTGGGCGATCGCCGCCGAGACACCCTTACCGTGCACCACGGCACCGCGCCCGCCGACCAGGGCCTCGGCGCCGAGGCTGGCGACCCGGTCCAGGGTGCCGGTGGACCAGTCGAGGTGGAACGCGTCGCCGGTGTAGAGCGCGGCCTGCGCCTCGACCAGGTCACCGGCGAACAGGATCCGTTGCCGGGGCAGCCAGGCAACGATGTCGCCCGCGGTGTGGCCGCGCCCGCAGTACTGCAACACCAGCTCGCCCCGGTTGCCGCCCAGGTCGATGCTGAGCCGTTCCGAGAACGTGACGTCCGGCCAGGTCAGCCCCGGGATCGTCTCAGCGCCCTGGAACAGTCGCGGCATCCGCCCGGCCTCGGACTCCCAGTCCTGCTTGCCACGCTCGTCGATCAGCCGCCGGGTCTGCTCGTGGGCGACGATCGATGTGGCGCCGAAAGCGGAGGCTCCCAGCACCCGTACCGCGTGGTAGTGGGAGAGCACCAGGTAGCGCACCGGCTTGTCGGTGTGATTGCGCAGCCGGTCCAACCAGCGCCGGGCCATCACCGGGGTGGCCCGGGCCTCGAAACAGACCAGGAAATCCTCGCCCTCGATCGCGCCGACGTTGGGGTCTCCTTCGGCGGTCAGCGCGTACACCCCGTCGGCGAGCACCTCCAGGGTCTCCGTCTTCTCTGTCAGGTCCGCCGACGACGCGAACGGCTTGCCCGTCATCGCTGCTCCTCTCCGGTGTCGTCGATAGCACCTTCCACATAGCCACCACCGAGGTACGCGTGCTGCACCCGCTCGTCGCCGAGCAGCTCATCTGGCGGGCCTTCGGTGAGCACCCGGCCACGGTCCATCACGTACACCCGGTCGGCGACCTTGAACGCGGCGCGGGCGTTCTGCTCCACCAGCAACAGGGTGAGCCGCTGCTCCTCGCGTAGCCGGCGCAGCGCGCCGAAGATCTCTGAGACCACCCGGGGCGCGAGCCCGAGACTCGGCTCGTCCAGCACCAGCACCCGGGGTTGGGCCATCAGGCCGCGGGCGACCGCGAGCATCTGCTGCTCGCCGCCGGACAGGGTGCCGGCCGGCTGGCCGAGCCGCTGTGCCAACCGCGGGAACAGATCGAGCACCAGCTCCCGGGCGGCGGTCACGGCGGCCCGGTCCCGGCGCCTGGTCCAGGCACCGAGGGTCAGGTTGTCCATCACCGGCAGCGTCGGAAAGACCAACCGATTCTCCGGTACGTGTGCCAGGCCGGCCGCCGCGACCCGCTCCGCGGGTAGTCGCGTGATGTCCGCGCCGTCCAGGAGCACCTTGCCCCTGCTGGCCCGCAACAGACCCGAGACGGTACGCAGCAGCGTGGTCTTCCCGGCCCCGTTCGCGCCGATCACCGCGACCAGTTCGCCAGGCGCGACTGACAGGTCGATGCCGTGCAGCACTTCGAGCCGGTGGTATCCGGCGTACAGGCCGGCGATCTCGAGCATCACGCGCCCTCCTCGCCGGCCAGCGGGTGGGTGGCGAGTTCGCGTACCGCCGCGCGGGCCTCGGCGGCGTCCTCCTCCACGCCGAGGTACGCGGCGATCACCGCGGGGTCCTGGCGTACCTGCTCGGGCGGGCCGAGTGCGAGCAGGCGACCGTCATCGAGCACCGCGACCCGGTCGGCGAGCGCCAGCACCGCGTCCACGTCGTGTTCCACCAGGACGATCGACATACCGGCGGCACGGAGCCGGCGCATCAGGTCGGCCAGCTCTCGGCGTTCGGAGCCGGAGAGCCCCGCCATCGGCTCGTCGAGCAGCAGCAGGTGGGGTTCGGCCGCGAGGGCCCGGGCCACCTCCAGCAGCCGCTGCTGCCCGAACGGCAGGTCCGCCGCGGGCCGGTGCGCCACCGCGCCGAGCCCGACCAGCTCCAGCATCCGGTATGCGCTGTCTGCGACCTCCCGTTCCTCCCGCCTGGCCGGCAGCGCCAGCATCGCGCGCAGCAGACCCGAGCGGCTGCGCAGGTGCCGTCCGACCTTCACGTTTCCGAGTACGGTCGCGGATCGGAACACCTGCAGGTTCTGGAAGGTACGGGTGGCGCGCAGCGCCGCGAACACGTGTGGCTTGCGGCCGTCGATCCGGGTGCCCCGGAGGACGACGCTGCCGGCGCTTGGTGGGATCACCCCGGTGATCATGTTGAAGCAGGTCGTCTTGCCGGCACCGTTGGGGCCGATCAGGGCGACGATCTCACCGCTTCGTACCGCGAAACTGACCGCGTCGACGGCGACCACGCCACCGAACCGCTTGGTCAGGTCGCGTACCTCCAGGAGTGTGGTGCCCGGGGCGGGGCCCTGAAATGTGATCTCCCCGCCGGACACGCCGGACGGTGTGGCCTCGGTCCGGCTCGTCACCCGCGCCGCCACCCAGCGGTACGCCTGGTGCAACCCACCGGGTAGCAGGATCACCACCGCGACGAGCACCACCCCGAACGCGATCAGCTGCACTTCGCCGACGGCGCCGGGCACCAGCGACGGCACCAGATCCCGCATCGCCTCGTCGAGGAACTCCACCGCGAACCCGCCGACCACCGCGCCCCACACCGTCCCCAGCCCTCCGAGGACGCTCATCAGCAGGAATTTCACCGACAGCGGGAAGTTCGCGGCGTTCGGGTTCACCACGGCGAGCCAGTGCGCGAAGAAGACTCCGGCCAGCCCGGCGTACCCGGCGGAGAGCACGAAGACCGACAGCCGCAGCCGGAAGGTGTCCACCCCGAGCGTCTCGGCCGCCACCTCCGAGTCGTTGACGGCGGACAGCGCCCGGCCGATCCGGCTTTCCACGATGTTGCGCGCCACCAGCAGCGCGATCACCACCACCGGGGTGAGCAGCCAGAAGAACTCCGACGGGGAGTCGTACGTCCGGCCGTTGAACTCCGGTTTCGGTACGCCGAAGATGCCGGACGTTCCGCCGAGGTAGTCGGTCTCGGTGGCGATGACCGTGATGATGATCCCGAGGCCAAGGGTGGCCAGGGCGAGGTAGTGGCCGCGCAGCCGCAGCAACGGTAGGCCCAGCACCAGCGCGGCGAGCGCGGCCAGCCCGACCGCCACGAGCGCGGACCCGGACGCCGGCCAGTCGTACCGGGCGGTGAGGATCGCCTGGGTGTACGCGCCGATCGCGAAGAACGCGGCGTGTCCCAGGCTGACCTGGCCTGCCAGGCCCATCAACAGGGTGAGCCCGATCGCGGCGATCGCGTAGATCAGGGCGTACACCCCGACGTTGACCAGTGACACCGGTGCGAGCAGGGGAAAGACACCGAGCGCCGCGACCAGCAGCGCGAACCCGATCAGGTCGGAGCGTCTGGTCATCACACCCGGGCCTCCGCGTGTCGGGCGAAGACCCCGCCGGGCCGCAGCACCAGGACCACCAGCAGCACCAAGAACGCCACGGCGTCCCGCAGCCCGGTGTCGATGTACCCGGCGACCAGGCTCTCCAGTACGCCGAGCAGCAGGCCGCCGGCGAGCGCGCCGCGGATCGAGACCAGGCCACCGAGCGTGGCGGCAACGAACCCCTTGAGGCCGAGGGTGAGGCCGGACTCCCAGGAGGTGAAGGTGATCGGGCTCGCGATCACCCCGGCGACGGCGCCGACCAGCCCGGCGACCAGGAATGAGAGCAGTGAGGCGCGGTGCAGCGAGATGCCGGCGAGCCGGGCGGCGACCGGCTGTTCGGCGCAGGCCCGGAGCGCCTTGCCGAGCAGGGTGCGCTCGTAGAACCACCAGACCGCGGTGGCGACCAGACCGGCGATGCCGAGGATCCACAGTTCCTGGGACCGGATCGAGACCCCGCCCAGGGTGAGGTCGGGGCCGCCGAACGGGCGCAGCCCGTCCCCGTCCGGGCCCCAGATCAGCAGCATCAGGGCCTTCAGGGCGGTGGACACGCCCAGGGTCAGGATGATCGAGGTGAGCGTGGTCATCCGACGTACCGGGGCGATGGTCAGGCGTTCCATGAGCACCGCGACGACCGCCACCGTGGCCACGGCGACGGCGAGCGCGGCCGGCAGCGGCCACCCGCTGCCGACCGCGCTGATCGCCACCAGGCCGGCGAGAGCGGCGAACTCGCCCTGGGCGAGGTTGATCACCCCGCTCACCGTGAAGATCGCCACGAAGCCGACCGCGATCAGGGCGTACACCGCGCCCTGCGCGAGTCCGGCGAAGGCGAGCTGGACGAAATCAGCCACGGTTGGCGTCGACCAGCTTCCAGTCCCCGCCTTCCACCGTCACGATCGCAAGGGCATGTTTGTCCAGGCCCGAGTGGTCCTTGGCGGAGAAGTTGAACACCCCGGTGCAGCCGACGAATCCCTCGACGCCTTCCAGGTGGTCGCGAACCTTCTCCTTGTCGGTGCCCACGGCTTTGAACGTCTCCACCGCGAGGTGGAACGCGTCGTACGCGTGCCCGGCGAACGTGGACGGCGGCTGGTCGTACGCGGACTGGAAGTCGGTGATGAACTTCTCGATCACCGGCTTCTGCGGGTCGTCGTCGGGTAGCTGGTCGGCGACGACCATCCTGCCGAGCGGGATGATCGCGCCGTCCGCGGCACTGCCGACGGTGTCGAGGAAGACCTTGTTGCCGACTCCGTGGCTCTGGAACACCGGAGCGGAGATCTTGAGCTGCCGGTACGCCTTCTGCGCCAGCGCGGCCGCGGGCGGAATCCCCCAGATGATGTTGGCGTCGGCCTTGGCATCCCGGATGTTGACCATCTGCGCGGTGAAGTCGGTGGCGTCCGGGGCGAACTTCTCGGTCCGTACCACCTTGATGCCCTTCGGCTCGCCGAGCCGGTTGAGCGTCTCCGCCACGCCTTCGCCGTAGCCGGAGGCGTCCCGGACCAGGCCAAGTGTCTTGTAGCCCTTTTCCGCCGCGATGTCGACGATGTTCTCGAGAACCACCGCGTCGTTCTGCGCGGTCTTGAACACCCACTTCTTGTCCTCGACGATCTTCACGTTCGCGGCAAGCGAGAGCATCGGGATCTCGCTGCTCTCGGCGATTTCGGCCATCGCGAAACTGGGGCCGGACCGGCTCGCCCCGAGCACGATGTCGACCTTCTCCTCCGAGATCAGCTTGGTCATCGCCTTGGCCGCGCCGTCCTCCGTGGACTGGTTGTCCGCGATGATCATCTCGACCTTACGGCCGTCGATGCCGCCGGATTTGTTGAGTTGCTTGCTCAGTAGTTCGAGCGCCTGCTTCTCCGGGCCGCCGAGGGTGGCGCCAGCACCCGTTACGTCAAGCACCGCGCCGATCTTGATCGGACCGCCGGTGTCGCCGCCGTTCCCGCTGTCTCCTGCGTCCTCGGCGCAGCCGCTGAGCAGCAGTGCGCCCGCTGCCAGGCCCGCCAGTACGGAATTCCTGATCCCTGTCATCGCATTACCCCGGGGGTGGTTGCTCGATAAACGAACGACGTGTTCTGATATCGACCTGACGATACGAGTGTGCCGGGTCACAGACAAGGGGAGGTGGGGGATGACCGCGGAGCGGCCACAGTCTCAGACTCTCGACCGCGGCCTGCGGGTGCTCGAGCTGCTCGCCGCGGCGGAATCCCCGCTGTCCATCGCCGCGCTCGCCACCCAGCTCGGAGTCCACCGGTCGATCGCGTACCGCATCGTGCGGACCCTGGAAGACCACCGGTTGGTGGCCAGGGCCGGGGACGGGCTATGCGAGTTGGGGGTAGGTCTGGCGCAGCTGGCGAGGTCCGTCAAGTCGACCCTGCAGACCGCGGCCCTCCCGGAGCTGTCCGAGCTCGCCAGCGACGTCGCCATGACGGCGTTCCTGGTGGTACGCGACCATGACGAGGCGGTCACCGTACAGAGCGTCGAGCCGCGCCGATCGGTCGCCCACGTGACGTACCGGCCCGGCTCCCGGCACCCGGTCGGTCGCGGGGCCCCCGGGATCGCGTTGCTCGCTGGCGAACCGCCGGTGCCGGGGGAGCGGCCCGAGATCGCGGTCGCGCGTACCCGCGGCTGGGCCTGGTCGCGGGCCGAAGTGCTACCGGGAATGTCCTCAGTGGCGGCGCCTGTGTACGACCGGCGCCGCCCGGTCGCCGCCGTCGCCGTGGTGTACGTCGAACCGCAGGCCCCGGACCGCGACGCACTCGCGGCCCGTGTGACGGCAGCCGCGGAGGCCATTGGCCAGCGCCTGCCGTGACCCGGACGACGCGATCCAATCGAGCACCACTGGCCGGGCATTGCTCGAACGCCAGAGTGGATGGGTGACGTTACTGCGTGATTCTCCGGCGCCACCGGATCTCTCCGTCGTGGGACTCATCGGTGGGTGTGAGCCCGGAAGCGGTGGCGACGGAGGCCGATGCATGGTGTTCGGGGTGGATGTGGGCGATGACGGTCCGTACGGGTTGTCGGCTGAGCCAGGCGACGAGCTCCTGCGCGGCTTCGGTAGCGATCCCTCGCCCCTGCCACGGGACGCCCACCACCCAGGCGATCTCGGCGACGGTCCCGCGGGCCGCCCCGACGCGCAGCACCGCCACCTCGCCCGGTGACGGGCTGATCGTCGCCTGGATCGTGCCGGTCAGGCATGCCTCGTCGCGAAGCTGGATCACCCAGTTCAGCCAGGAGACGGCGGGGTCGGGCGATCCGGCGACCATGCGCTGGTAGCGCGAGCGCAGGTCTTGCGTGGTGAGCGGGGTGCCGCCGATGAAGGTGTGCAGCGCCGGATCCGACAGCACCGTAGCCATCTCCTCCGCGTGTCCGACGCGAAGTGGGAGCAGGTCCAGCCGCTGGGTGCTGATGACCTCGGCACTGACGTTGTTCATGCCACCATTGCACCTGGGCCTCGACGGATGTCCGCGTTCGAAACGTGCTCCGGCACGGACCATAACGACGCGGCGTGGGATGCGTCCACGGCTCGCGAGCGGGTCTCGGCGAGCTTCAAGAGCATCGCGAGAGGCGGCGGTACGGCTGCCCTCGCTCGGACCAGGGTCCGGAGCGACCGCTACCGGGGTGGATTGTCGTCGACACCCTATAGCTGTCCCAAAATCGATAGCTACGAGTAGCGGTGTTGGTGCAGTATGTGCTCGCCCGGGGCGTCGATCCCCGGTTAGGACCCTTCTGCCCTGGCCCGGAGGATCGGATGGCCTCACCACAAGCCGGCGTAGCCGTCGCCATCATCGGCGCGGTAGGGCTGATCGCCGCCGCGTGCCTCACCTCGGGCGCGTACAAGGCGGTGTGCCCCCAGTCAATATGCGGCAGCGCCACGCAGGAATCAGGCCAGCAGAGCGGAGGGCCCGGCCCGGGGGGCGGTAATCCCGGCGACACGGGGCGAGGCGAGGCAACCCCGGAGCGCGCAGCTGACGCATGTGCGGACGGCTACGTGTGGCGCGAGGCCGTACCCGACGATCATGTCTGTGTGACCCCCGAGCGACGCGAGGAGATCCGGGCGCAGAACCAGGACCCCGACGCCCACCGCAATCAGAACGGCGGCCAGTACGGCGTGGAGACCTGCGAGGACGGCTACGTGTGGCGCGAAGCTGCAGATGGCGATCACATCTGTGTGACGCCTGAGGAGCGTGACAAGGTCGCCGAGGAGAACCAGCACCCGGACCAACACCGCGCTGGCTAGACGTACTGACCACATTCATCACACGCTGATGTCGGCGGAGGCCGACGCGGTCTGCAGAGCCCGTACGTCGAGCTTGCCGTGCTGGCGATCATTCGCGCTTTCGTCGGTTGGCTAGGTCGGCGAATGCTCGAATAGTGGCGTTCTCCGCTGAGGTTCTCCACAACGGCACGATCACGCACGGTGGCAAATCGGTGATCGGTACGGCGACGACGCCATCGTGTGGGTAGCGGTCGAGGATCGACTGGATGGTGAAGTGTGCCGTTTGGCTGCGTGCCACGGTCGTCATCAGATCAAGGGCAGAGAGGAACTGTCGCCCTCCGTCGACCTGGTGGATGGGGTTTCCGCTGGTGGTCTGTCGTGGCGCCCATGTGCCTGCGAATGCTGGTGTGCCCAGCGGGTCCGGTTTGCGGACGTCGTACCCGATGAGGTCGTCCGTGGTGATCGACTCGCGCGTCGCGAGAGGGTGGTCTTCGGCCACGAGTACCGCGCGTGGGTCGGAGCCGAGCACAGGACCAGCGGTCAGATCGTCGGCCAGGGCGGCGTGTGCCGAGCCACCTGGTGACCAGGTGAGCAGTATGTCGATATGCCCGTTACGGACCGAGGTGAAGTCGAACAC
>JBOGDK010000082.1:0-14539 GCA_050701795.1 Micromonosporaceae bacterium | reverse complement strand
CCCTGGCGGCAGGTTCGGCGGGGTGCAGGTGGCCCGGGTCGCCAAGGACAAGCTGCTCGACGCCTCGGCGTACCGGTACTGGGACGGTACGACGTGGGGCACCGACATCGCCGCCGCGAAGACCATCGTGCCCGGCCCCGTCGGCGAGTTGTCGGTGCAGTGGAACACGCACTACGACACCTGGATCATGGCGTACCTCAACGACGACGACAGTACGAACGCCGTGGTGCTGCGTACGGCGTCGGAACTGACCGGGTCCTGGTCGGACGAGCAGGTGGTGGTCACCTCGGAGGAGGCGCCCGCGCTGTACGCCCCGTACCTGCCGCCGCGCTGGAACGCAGGGCCCGACATCTACTTCGCGTTGTCGCAGTTCGGCCCGTACAACGTGTTCTGGTGGCACACCTCCCTCGACGTGGCGGCGAGCTGAGGTCGCCGTACCGCATGGGCGGGTACGGTGACGCCCATGCGGTACGGCCACCCACGTCAGGCGAAGTTTCTGACTCTGGCGTCGCTGCGCTGGATACTGCGGCACCGCGCGTACACGCCGTGGTATCTGGTCCGCTACTGGCGACTGCTGAAGCTGCGCCTGACCCAGCCGGGGGTGATCTGCGAGGGCATGGTGTTCCTGGACCGGGACACCGAGATCGAGGCCCGTACCGGCTACGGCCGGCTCATCATCGGCGCCTGGACCCACATCGGCCGCGGCACCGCGATCCGCTCGCACGAGGGCACCCTGCGAATCGGCGCGAAATGCGTGATCGGCCGGTACAACACGATCAACAGCTACCTGGACGTGGAGGTCGGAGACTCCGGCCTGATCGCGGACTGGGTGTACATCTCTGACTTCGACCACAAGGCGGACGATCTGGCGGTGCCGATCAAGGACCAGGGGATCGTGAAAACCCCGGTACGGATCGGCCGCGACGTCTGGCTCGGCACCAAGGCCACGCTCACCCGGGGGGTACGCATCGGCAGGGGCAGCATCGTCGGGGCCAATGCCGTGGTGACCAGGGATGTGCTGCCGTACAGCGTGGTGGGAGGTGCGCCCGCCCGGTTGCTGCGACGGCGTGACGCCCCGAGGGCTCCGGCGGTCACGGCGGCGCTCGGGCCCGTCGCGAGTGGTCCGGACGCGGCGCTGGCCGGGTCCGTGGCGCCGGACCCGGTGATCCTGGATGATGTCCGGACGCCAGGAGCCGCAGGCGGACCGGGCGCGGTGTTGCCCGACGCAGTGTCGCCCGGCGCGGTGCTGCCTGACCGGGCCGAGGCCCACGGCGGCCCGAGCCGGACCAGGACATGATCTCCGGGCACGGCGGCGACCTCGCGCTGGCGGCCCTGCGCCAGTACGGCATCAGCGAGATGTTCACGCTCTCCGGCGGCCACGTCTTCCCGCTGTACGACGCGGCGCACCGTACCGGGCTGCGGCTGCTGGACGTACGGCACGAGCAGACCGCCGTGTTCGCCGCCGAAGCCGTCGCGAAGCTGCGCCGCCGTCCCGGGTTGGCGGTGCTGACGGCCGGACCCGGAGTCACCAACGGGGTCTCGGCGTTGACCACCGCGTACGTCAACGGATCGCCGGTGGTGGTGCTCGCGGGCCGGGCGCCGCAGTGGCGCTGGGGGTCGGGCAGCCTGCAGGAGATCGACCACGTCCCGATCGTCGGGTCGATCACCAAGCACGCCACCACGGTCACCGCGACCGACCGGATCCCGGCCGCGGTACAGGCCGCGGTGGCCACGGCGCTCACCTCGCACCGGGGCCCGGTGTTCCTGGACGTACCGATGGATGTGCTGTTCTCGGAGGCATCGGTGTCGCTGGTGGACCCGGTGCCGGCCGAGACCGTGGAGCCGGACGACGAGCAGGTGGCCCGGGCCGCCGCGCTGATCGCGGGAGCCGAGCGGCCCGTGATCGTCGCGGGATCCGACGTCTTCACCGGCGACGCCGTGGCCGCGCTGCGGGTGTGCGCCGAGTCGCTGCACATCCCGGTGTACGCCAACGGGATGGGCCGTGGTTGCCTGTCGCCGAGCCATCCGCTGGCGTTCTTCCGGAGCCGGCGCGCCGCGCTTGCGGGAGCGGACGTCGTGGTGGTGATCGGCGCCCCGCTCGACTTCCGGCTCGGGTTCGGGGACATGGCCGGCGCACAGCTGGTGCACATCGTGGACGCGCCGGAACAGCGGCCGAGCCACGTCACCCCGGCGGTGAGTCTGGCCGGCGACCTGCGCGCGGTGCTGGAGGGAATCGCCGACTACGCGGGGGTGCGCGCCGACCACGCCGAATGGGTGGCGCAGCTGCGTACCGCGGAGGACGCCGCCGATGGACTCGACAGGGAGGCGTTCGCCGCCGACACCGAACCGATCCAGGCGGCCCGGGTGTACGGCGAACTGCGCCGGCTCCTCGACCCCGACGCGGTGATCATCGGCGACGGCGGCGACTTCGTGTCGTACGCGGGGAAGTACCTGCGTCCGGGGGTCCCCGGATGCTGGTTGGACCCGGGACCGTACGGGTGCCTCGGCACAGGCCTCGGGTACGCGATGGGCGCCCGCGTGAGCTACCCGGACCGGCAGGTGTGCCTGCTGCTCGGCGACGGTGCCGCCGGATTCTCCCTGATGGACACCGAGTCCCTGGTACGCCAGAACCTGCCGGTGCTGATGGTGGTGGGCAACAACGGGATCTGGGGTCTGGAGAAGCACCCGATGAGGGCGGCGTACGGCTACGACGTCGCCGCCGACCTGCAGCCGGGGCTGCGCTACGACGAGGTGGTACGTGCCCTCGGCGGGGAGGGGGAGACGGTCACCCGTCCCGGCGATCTGGGGCCGGCGCTACGGCGTGGGCTGGATTCCGGGGTGCCGTACCTGGTGAACGTGATCACCGACCCGGCGCAGGCCTACCCTCGCTCGGCGAACCTCGCCTGAGGCGCCCTGGCCGTCTGGGCAGGGCACCTCCGTGGCCGGCGGGCGCATGATCATGGCGTCCGCCATGCCCCGATGAGGGCTTCGCGGACGCCATGATCATGGAGCGGGATGGTCAGCTGGTCGGGTCGGGCAGGTTGGGCGCGGTGGCGAGCGACTTGCCGGCGATCGCCTTCATCCGGGCGATCGACGTGCCGGCGATCACGCCCGGTACGTACTTGCCGCCCACCACGAGGTGGGTGAGGTCGCCGGCGGCCTTGCCGTCGGCGAGGCGTACCGGGGAGCCGGAGTCGCCGGGGGCGGCGGCACCGTCCCAGGCGAACGCGTCGCCGCCGTTGTCGCCGGAGCCGCGGTAGACCACGACGCCAGCGCGCGGGGTGCCGCCGGTGCCGACCACCAGGCCATGCCCGGTGTGCACGCAGACATCCCCGACCTGCGGTGAACCCGAGCCGGTCGGGCCACCGAAGTGCGCCATCGACGGGTTCACGTGTTGCTGCATCGAGTCGTAGATGTCGATCAGCGCGAAGTCGTTGCCGATCCCGCCGTTCACGCTCTTCACGGTCTTGCCGATGGTCATCAGTACGCCTGGCGCGGCGATGATGGTCACCACTTCACCGACCGCGGCGCAGTGGCCGGCGGTGCCGATGAAGTAGTTGCCGGCGCTGCCGAAGACGAAGTTCGTGGTGCAGCCGGCCGGCTCCAGGATCCACGCCCCCGGCCGGATACCGGTGAACGCGATACCGCTGGTCGGGTAGTTGACGCTGTCCGGGATCGCGACGCCCTCGCCACGCTCCGCGGCGGCGTGCGCCTTGGCGGCGAGCTCGTTGGTATACCAGTCGGGGGTCGGCCGGAGCAACGCGGTGGCCTCGGCCCCGGCCCAGGGGGCGGACAGCGAGGTGCGTGAGGTGACGGTGCCGCCCTGTGCCGCGGTTGCCGTCACCACCACGGCACCGACCGCAGCGAGCGTGAGCAGGGTACGCCGGAATGTCATGCCTTCTCCGAGGGATAAGGGGTGGGAGCAGAATTTCCCATTTCAGAATGATCAGTGTCAATTGTTTCGTCGTGATCACTGCTGAACCTGTTACGTGGCTTCGTGCCCGATCGGCCCCGCGCGTCCCGCCCCGGTCGCTCGTGGCTGTGGCGCCGGCTCCGCCCCGGGGCGCTACGGGGTGGTCGCCCCGCCCTACGGGGTGCCCGCCTCGCCCTTACGGCGTGATCGCCTCGCCGGTGAGCAGGTTGCCCTGCGGCACCACGATCCTGGGCTGCCCGGAGACCTGCTGGGTGAGGCCACCGGCGGCGACCCGGGTGGACAGCGCACGTTCGTCGGCGACGGCCCGGCGGTACGCCGCGACCGTACGGGCGGCGATGGTGGCCCACCCGTACTCCCGGTTGACCAGGGCCTTCGCGCGTCGCGAGATCCGGCGGGCGGACACCTCGTCGGCGAGCAGCAGGTCGATCGACTCGCCGAGGGCCTCGGAGTCGCCGGCCGGAAAGGTCAGCCCGGTCTTTCCCGGATCGACGAACTCCGCCAGGCCGCCGGTGGACGCGGCGACCACCGGCGTACCGGCGGCAGCGGCCTCCAGGGCGATCATGCCGAAGGGCTCGTACCGGCTGGGGGCGACCAGACAGTCGGCGGCGGCGAGCAGAGCGGGCAGGTCCACGTCGTCGAGGAATCCGGGGAAGGCGACGGTACGGGAGATCCGTAGCTTCCGCGCCAGCTTCTCCAGGTCGGGCCGGTACGGGCCGTCACCGGCGACCACGACCCGCGGCCGCCGATGCCGGCGGCGGAGCCCGGGCACCGCCGCGAGCAGGTCCTGAACCCCCTTCTCGTACACCAGGCGCCCGGCGTACACGATGAGCGGGCCGTCACCCGGGAACCTGGCCGCGGTTGCCGCGACGGCGCGGGGGGAGGCGCGCCACGCCTCCGGGGAGACTCCGTTCGGGATCACCTCGACCTTGCCCCTGGGCAGCTCGAAGAGCCGGCTGACCTCCCAGCGCATGTACGCCGAGCAGACCAGCACCCGCCGCGCCTGGTACGTCAACCACCACTCGACCGAGTGGATGCACCGGTTGGTCTCCGACGGCAGCCAGCCGGAGTGCCGGCCCGCCTCGGTGGCGTGCACCGTGGCGACCAGCGGCACCCCCAGGTGGTGCTTCACGGTCGCCGCCGCGTGCGTGACCAGCCAGTCGTGGGCGTGCACCACGTCGTACGGCTCGTCGGCGGTCTGGCTGGCGCGCAGCGCGGCTCGGGTCAACGCGTGGTTGAACGCCATCGTCCAGGCGAGCAGCGTGGAGTTGGTGAGCGGAAACAGTGGCGGGTCCTCCGGGGCGCGGATGACACGTACCCCGTCGAGGTGTTCTTCCAGCGGCGCGCCGCCGCCGTGCCGGGTGACCACCGTGACGTCGTGCCCGGCGGTGGCCAGTGACGTGGCGAGGGCGTGCACATGTCTACCGAGCCCGCCGACCATCACCGGCGGATACTCCCAGGACAGCATCAGCACGCGCATCGCGCGTGATTCTGTCAGACCTTACTCAACAGTAGGGTCCCGGGGTGCACCGCGCCGCCGGGTCAGGTGTTGTTCGGCTCGTCGGTGTCTTTGCCGGCGTCCGGCTTCTCGGAACGGGTGGCGCGGCGGCGGCGCTCCAGATCGGCGAGAAACTCCGGGTCGTCGTCCGGCGCCACCTGGCGTGGCGGGTGCGGTGGCGGCCCTGGAAGTCGCCACGGCAATGCCAGCTTGCGGCCGGGCCGGCCGTACAGGAACCAGCAGACCGGGCCGGCCAGCAGGCCGAACAGGATCAGCAGCGTCCACGTGAACCGGGACAACCGTTGCGGTCTCCGCTCGCCGCCGAGGCAGTCCACGATCGCCGCGAACGCCAGCACGAGGTGGACCAGGAGCAGTAAGAGCAGCAGGCGACCCATACAGGAATGATGCCTCCACGAGACCGGTAGCGACACACGGACCGGCTCAGCGTCTGTGAGAAACCCGCTGACCCACCGCGCCGGGAACGCTAGTGCGGCTCCATCAGGAACGCGTACGCCGCCGCGAGCAGCGCCGCATTGTCCGGCGTACGGTTGCCGTCCGGCAGTTCCACGGTGTCTTCAAGGCCGATCCGGCTGTCCAGCTCGCGATCCAACGCCCACTCCAGTACCGCCCACGCGGCGGCGTCCTTGCCATGCACCAGCGGCGTCGAGTCCGTCAACGGGGTGACGGCCGCGAGCAGCGTGTCCGCGGTGCGTACCGCAGCGTCCGGGTCCGTGGGCTGCGACTCCACCAGGATCCGGAGGAACTCGCCGGCCAGCCCGCTGCCCGCCAGGCGCGCCGGGTCCGACGGCTCGGAGACTCCGGCCTCGATCCCGACACCGGCGTCGAGCAGCGCGGTGGCCACCCGTTCCCACTCGGGCTCGGCGATGTTGACGGACGCGAAGTCCGGGCGGGACATGTCATCCAGGTCCGCCCACGACGCGACGGCCGCCACCCGTTCCTCTGGGTCGGGCACGATCCACGCACCGCTGGTCACGCCGATGGGGAGATCAGGACAGGCGCGGCGGACCGCCGTGACGGCCGCCGCCACGTGATCAGCGGCCAGCGACTCGCGTCCGTCGGCGCCCCGAGGGTGCAGGTGTACGGCACCCGCACCGAACTCGGCGCAAGCCTGCGCGTCACCGGCGAGCTGGGCCGCGGTGATCGGCAGCCGGGGATGCGCGGCGGGCTCCCGGGCCCCGTTCAGACAAGCCTTGACCAACATGGCGCGCCCCTAACCCCAGCCGTGATCGTCACGGTATCGCGATCTCCGGCCAGCTGCGCGATGGGCGAGAACCACCAGGTCAAGCGAGCTGTCGACGTCGTCGGTGGACAGTCGGAAATCGTCGGCCGTGATCCCCGCGACGGTACGGCGCAGCCACCCCGACCAGTGCTCTGGAGCAGTGGCAAGCTGCGCCCCGACCAGATCAGTGCCGTGCCGCCGCTGGGACTCGGCGTCCGCGTGGAGCAGCCGGGGGGCGGGGTGCAGCCCGTACCGGGTGAGGTCGCTGAAGTACGGCGTCAACAGGTCGGCCAGCTCGGCGTCGGCGTACTCCCGGGTGTGGAACGGGTTGGTCGGCCGGTCCGTGGCGGGGTGGTACCCGGGGGAGAAGGTGAGCCGGTTCGGGGTCGAGATCACCAGTACGCCGCCGGGCCGCAGCACCCGGGCGCACTCGGCGGCGTACCGGGGCTGGTCCCAGAGGTGTTCGACCACCTGCATGCTGACCACGGCGTCGAAGGCCGAGTCGGGAAACGGCAGCTCCACCACGTTGCCGCGGACCGCTTGCACCTTGGGGTATCTGGCCACCAGATGTGCGACGGTCGCGGCGTCGTAGTCCACCCCGATCACGGTGTTGCCCGCCGCGGCGAGCAGGTCGGCGCCGTACCCTTCACCGACGCCGGCTTCCAGGACCAGGCCGGCATCCGACACCCAGGACACAGCCGCCCGGTACGCCGCCTCGTGCCGGCGGTACCAGTAGTTCTCGATGTCAATTCCTGGGACGGTGCGTTCACCGGTCAGCGGCAGGTGGGTCGGTGGTGCCGTGGCGGCGTCGGCTGCCCTCATCAGTCTCCCCAGTACGGTCGTTCGTGTGAGCCGGCCGTGCCCGGCCCGGGTGCTTGCTGCGGTGACACGTCTCACCTCAAGCGCTAGCTACTGGCAAGTAAGGTAGCGGCTTAAGCAGAATCGACGGCACAGGGCCCGGCGGTGGGACACAGTGTCGAAAGGCGCCGTCACCGCGGTTGGCGCCCCGGATGCAGGTTCGTGGAAAGCAGGAGGTCCTGAGCAACGATGAACATCGTCGTACTCGTCAAGCAGGTGCCGGACTCCGGCGAGGAGCGCACGCTGCGTACCGACGACAAGACCGTTGACCGCGACGCGGCGACGAAGCGGATGAACGAGCTGGACGAAAACGCCATCGAAGAGGCGCTCAAGCTCAAAGAGGAGCACGGGGGCGAAGTAACCCTGCTCACCATGGGGCCCGGCGACGCCACCGACACGATCCGCAAGGCGCTGTCGATGGGGCCGGACAAGGCGGTCCACGTCACCGACGAGGCGTTGCACGGCTCCTGCGCCGTCGCGACATCGAAGGTGCTCGCGGCCGCCCTCGGAAAGCTCGAATGGGACCTGGTGCTCTGCGGTGCGGAAGCCACCGACGGGCGGGTACAGGCGATCCCGCACATGCTCTCCGAACGGTTGGGAGTCGGCGCGGCGACCGGAGCCCGCAAGGTCACCGTGGCCGGCGGCACGGTCACCGTCGAGCGGCAGACCGATGAGGGGTACGAGGTGACTCAGACCGAGACCCCGGCGATCGTCAGCGTCACCGACACCATCAACGAACCCCGGTACGCGTCGTTCAAGCTGATCATGGCGGCGAAGAAGAAGCCGGTTGAGTCGTACGCCCTGGCCGACCTGGGTGTCTCCGCCGACGAGGTGGGCCTCGCGAACGCCACCAGCCAGGTGCTGGAGTTCGCACCGAAGCCGCCCCGGCAGGCCGGCGTCAAGGTGTCAGACGACGGTGAGGGCGGCGTGAAGCTGGTCGAGTACCTCGCCTCCGAGAAGCTTGTGTAGTCAGGAGAGGGTGACGTATTCCAATGGCTGAAGTTCTCGTTGTGGTCGAGGCGGCCTCCGGCGACGGTGGTCCGACCGTCAAGAAGGTCACCTTCGAAATGCTGACCCTGGCTCGGGACCTGGGCGAGCCGTCCGCCGTCGTACTAGGGGCTCCTGGCGGCGCCGCCGCGATCGCGGAGAAACTTGGTGAGTACGGCGCCGCGAAGGTGTACGTCGCCGAAAGCGACGACATCGCCGGGCACCTGGTGGCCCCGAAGGCAGAAGCGTTGGCGCAACTCATCGGCCAGGTGAATCCGGCGGCGGTGCTGCTCGCCGGTTCCCTGGAGGGCAAGGAGATCGCGGGTCGGGTCGCGGTGAAGCTGGACAACGGCGTACTCGCCGACGTCTCCGAGCTCGCTTCGGATGGCACCGCCACCCAGCTGATCTTCGCGGGCAGCACGATTGTGAAATCCAAGATCACCCAGGGCTTCCCGCTGGTCACCGTCAAGCCGAACTCGGTGACGCCGGCACCGGCACCGGCGGCGGCCGAACAGGTCCCGGTCGAGGTGACCGTCTCCGAGGCTGCGAAGAAGGTCAAGGTGACCGAGCGCGTGGCCGAGCAGAAAGGCTCGCGTCCGGAACTCACCGAGGCGCAGGTGGTCGTGTCCGGCGGGCGTGGCGTCGGCAGCGCGGAGAACTTCAAGCTGATCGAGGAGTTCGCCGACAGCCTCGGTGGCGCGGTCGGCGCGTCCCGGGCCGCCACCGACTCCGGCTTCTACCCACACCAGTTCCAGGTGGGCCAGACCGGCAAGTCGGTCTCACCGCAGCTCTACATCGCCTGCGGGATCTCCGGAGCGATCCAGCACCGCGCCGGGATGCAGACCTCCAAGACGATCGTCGCCATCAACAAGGACGAAGAGGCGCCGATCTTCGAGCTCGCCGACTACGGTGTGGTGGGAGACCTGTTCAAGGTGGTACCGCAGGCGACCGACGAGGTCCGCAAGCGGAAATGACCCCTGCTCTCTCACGCTGCCTGGGGCCTGCGTGAGGCCCCAGGCCCGGTGTGTGTATGATATGCACATGCCGCGCGTGAACGTCTACCTCCCCGACGACTTGTACGCCGTCGTCAAGGAGCAGAACCTGCCGGTGTCCGAGCTGCTTCAGGACGCCATTTCCTTGAAACTGGCGCACGATGAGCGACTCGCCGCGCTCAACGATCTGATCCGCCGGGACGCTGAAGAGTTCGGGGAACCGACGCCCGAGGAGATGGCAGAGGCGGAGGAGTCCGCACGCCGGATCCTCGCCGGCGGTCGAAGCGCGAAGCGCCAAGCCTGCTGATGCGGCATCTGGTTCTGGACTCCGGTGGCATCACCGCGCTGAGCGGGACCACCGCATCGGCACGTGCCCGGCGCCAGGAGTACACCGCCCGCGGCATCCTTCCGGCTACTGTGCCTGCGGTCGTCCTGGTCGAATGCTTGACCGGCAGTGCCGGGCGGGATGCCCGTACCAACCTCTTCCTCAAGGGTTGCCGAGTCATCGAGCGGACACCGGAGCGGCTGGCCCGGCGCGCGGCGGCGTTGCGTACCCTGGCCGGGCGTGGCTCCGCGGTCGACGCGTACCTGGTGGCGCTGGCCGAGACACTGGATGCCGCCGTACTCACCACCGACCCTGGCGACCTCCTGGCGCTCGCCGCGCACACCGTCGGGGTTCATGTAGAGCCCGCGTGATTCCCGACTTCGATGCCTGGGACGCCTGGCATCCCGAGTACGTGGCCGAGCGCCTGGCCGGGGTGGACGTACCGTGGTGCGTCGCCGCTGGCTGGGCGCTCGATCTGTTCCGAGGCGAACAGACCCGGCCGCACGAGGATCTGGAGATCGCCGTATCGCCGTACCGGCGAGGCGGTTCGACGAGATCGCGGTCCGGTTCCCCGAGGTGGACTTCTACGCGATCGGCGACGGCCGCGCCGTGCCGTACCCGGAAGCCTCCGAGCGGGCTTACCAGACGTGGGCACTGGACCCCGACGCGCAGGTCTGGCGGCTGGACGTGTTCCGCGAGCCGTCCGAGGACGGGCAGTGGACATGCCGGCGGGACCCCACGATCCGGATGCCGTACGGCGAGCTGATCCGGCGTACCGACGACGGGATCCCGTACCTGCGTCCAGAGGTGGCGCTGTTGTTCAAGGCGAAATGGACGCGCCCGAAGGACGAGGCTGACCTCGACGGTGTGCTGCCCCTGCTGGATGCCACGGCACGGAGCTGGCTGGCCGGCGCGCTCGACGCCGTACATCGCGGGCATCCGTGGCGTACCCGGCTGTGAGCCGCTCGCACGCTGCGATTCGCGGGGCGACCGGCCTCAGGGACTTGGGTTGTAGGTGACCAGCCAGGACCAGAAGATCAGCATCCCGACCCCGATCAGGCAGCCGACGGCCCCGGTGGCGATCCCCGAGATCGCCATGCCCTTGCCGCCGAGCGAGCCCATCGATCTGTTGATCTGGGTCAGGGAGTACCAGCTGCAGGCCACCGCCGGCACACCGGTGAGCAGCGAGCCGCCACCGATGAACGGGATGCAGCAACCGAGCGCGGCGATGCCGATGGAGACGATCCCCAGCACCATGCCGCCGATCGCCATCCCGGAGTTGGGCAGCGTCGGCGGCGGCGGATACATCGGTGCCCCGTAGCCGGGCTGGTACGGACCTGGCTGCTG
Organism: Micromonosporaceae bacterium; assembly: GCA_050701795.1. GTDB lineage: Bacteria > Actinomycetota > Actinomycetes > Mycobacteriales > Micromonosporaceae > WHSM01. Next base: position 3,361 of record JBOGDK010000082.1, on the reverse strand, counting down.
GTACTTCATCATCTCCCCGTTCGTAGGCCTCACCCGGGCCGTCTGCCCCACGCTGGGCCGCCTCCCCACGCGAGGCCCGTAGCTGGGCTGCCGAACAGCGTAGCGACCAGGGTCGATACGGCGGTCGTCACCCACTCACCGTCCGCTCACCACCCGGTCGACAGGGACAGCAGGCGCGTGCCGGCCGCTGGGTACCGTGCGTGCGGGCACGCCGTGGTCGGCTCAGGAAGTCTCGAGTCGACTGCCGGCTAGGCTTGCGGGCGATGGTTTATCTCGATCACGCCGCCACCACCCCGATGCTCCCCGAGGCGCTCGAAGCGTACGTCTCGGTGGCGCGCGAGGTGGGCAACCCGTCGTCGCTGCACGCCTCCGGGCGGCGAGCACGACGGATGGTCGAGGAGGCTCGCGAGCAGATCGCGGCGGCGCTCGGTGCCCGTCCCAGTGAGGTGGTCTTCACCGGAGGTGGTACGGAGAGCGACAACCTCGCGATCAAGGGGACGTTCTGGGCCCGCCGGAGCGCCGACCCGGTACGACGCCGGGTCATCGCCAGTGCCGTGGAACATCACGCCGCGCTCGACTCCGTGATCTGGCTGGAACAGCACGAGGGCGCCACAGTCACCTGGCTCGACGTCGATGACGTGGGCCGGGTCCGGCTCGACGCCCTGGACGCCGCGTTGGCCGAGCACGCCGGCGAGGTCGCACTGGTCACCACGATGTGGGCGAACAACGAGGTCGGTACGGTGCAACCGGTGCCGGAGATCGCCGAGGCGGTGCAGCCGTACCGGATCCCGTACCACTCCGACGCGATCCAGGCGGTGGGACAGGTGCCGGTCGACTTCGCGGGCAGCGGCGTCACCGCGCTGTCGGTCACCGGCCACAAGCTGGGCGGCCCGCACGGGGTCGGCGCGCTGCTGCTGCGCCGGGAGGCGGACACCACCCCGTTGCTGCACGGCGGCGGACAGGAGCGCGAGGTACGGTCCGGGACCCTCGGGGTGCCCGGGATCGTGGCTTTCGCGGTGGCGGTGGAGTGCGCGGTGAAGCGGCAGGCCGAGACCGCGGTCGCCCTCGCGGCGCTGCGTGAGGAGCTGATCGAGCGGGTACGCGCCGCCGTGCCGGACGCCGTACTCAACGGCGACCCGGTGCACCGGCTGCCCGGCAACGCGCACTTCCTGTTCCCTGGTTGTGAAGGCGACGCGCTGCTGATGCTGCTGGACGCGGCGGGTATCGAATGCTCCACCGGGTCGGCGTGTTCGGCCGGTGTGGCGCAGCCCAGCCACGTACTTCTGGCGATGGGGGCGGATCCGGATCTTGCGCGTTCCTCGCTGCGGCTCTCGCTCGGACACACGTCCACCAGGGAGGACGTCGACGCGTTGGTCGCCGCGCTGCCGGCGGCCGTGGAACGGGCCCGCCGGGCCGGCAAGGTCGGCAAGCGGGCCACGGAGGTGAACGAGGCGTGAGAGTACTGGCAGCGATGTCCGGCGGGGTCGACTCCGCGGTGGCCGCCGCCCGGGCGGTCGACGCCGGCCACGACGTCACCGGGGTGCACCTGGCGTTGGCGCGCAACCCGCAGACGTACCGGTCGGGGGCACGGGGGTGCTGCACCCTGGAGGACTCCCGGGACGCCCGCCGTGCCGCGGACGTGATCGGGATCCCGTTCTACGTCTGGGACATGGCCGAGCAGTTCCACGAGGACGTGGTGGACGACTTCGTCGCCGAGTACGCCGCCGGCCGTACCCCGAACCCGTGCCTGCGCTGCAACGAGAAGATCAAGTTCGCGGCCGTGCTGGATCGGGCGGTCGCACTCGGGTTCGACGCCGTGGTCACCGGCCACCACGCCCGACTTGGCGCCGACGGCCTGCTGCGCCGGTCGGTCGACCCGGGCAAGGACCAGTCGTACGTGCTGGCGGTGCTGCGTACCGACCAGCTCGCCCGCGCGGTGTTCCCGCTCGGGGACTCCACCAAGGCCAGGGTCCGGGAGGAGGCCGCCGCCCGGGAGCTCGCCGTGGCGGACAAGCCGGACAGCCACGACATCTGCTTCGTCGCCGACGGCAACACCCGTAAGTTCCTCGCCGACCGGCTCGGTGAGCAGCCCGGCGAGATCGTCGACGCGCAGTCCGGAGAGGTGCTCGGCGAGCACGGTGGCGCGTACGGGTACACGGTGGGGCAGCGCAAGGGGCTGAGCATCGGACGTCCCGCGCCCGACGGCAAGCCCCGGTACGTCCTGTCGATCACCCCGGTGGACAACCGGGTCACGGTCGGCCCCGCGGAGCTGCTGGACGCCGACGAGGTGCACGCCGGGCGGCCGGTGTTCACCGGCCTCACCGAGCACGTATCCGTCGTCAACTGCGAGGTGCAGCTGCGGGCACACGGAGAAAGCACTCCCGCGACGGTGACCTTCGACGGCGACCGCGCCACCGCGAAGCTGCGCCACCCGGTACGCGGCGTCGCCGCTGGTCAGGCGCTGGTGTTCTACCGCCCCGACCCGGCCGGCGACATCGTGCTCGGCTCGGCGACGATTACGGGTTCCGCCCGTACCGCCGCAGTTTCCTGATCCGCCGGGTAGACGACGGCCTTTACGGATCTGTGCCGACTCGGCAGAATGTGCCGGCGATCTACTGGTTGTCAATTGGGAAGGCACCATCTTGGATTCCTCTTTGTCGCTGGCCGGCACATTCGACCCGGGCCCAGCGGCCGAGATGTACGGACAACTCGCGGCCGTACTCGCCGGATTCGCCATGGCGGGGCTGGTGCTGTACCTGGAGCGTCAAAAGAGGATTGCGCCCGAAGTCGTGGATGCTGTGGACCAGCGGGTCGAACACATCTCGGCCGTCGTCATCACGAAGACATTGTTCTACGCCATGTCCGCGTTGGTGATCTGCGCGTTTCTCTACAGTCGTCTCGCCGGCGAGGGGGAGGCATCGGGTCCGGTGGTTCTGGCGATGATGCTGTACGGCGTGGTGCTCGGCACCTCCGTGCTGTCCCTGTTCTACGCACTCAGCCTGGTGATGTTGACCCACGAGGTGACGAGGGAGGCCGCCTGGACCACCCGCTGGGTGATCGCCGCGATGGGGCCCGCAGTGGTGATGAGCTTCCTGGCAGGCATCTCGGGTGATGCGTGGGCACTCAAATGCGGAAAAGACTGTGCGGTGCTGACCTCTCCGCGGTTCTGGGGATTCCTGCTGATCGCGATATTCGTGGCATTCGGTTTGTGGCTGACCTCAAGCAAGGCTCGCCGCACCCGGCCGTTCATCTGGACGAGGCTGGAGAAGCCCGCTGAGTTGCTGAGTCGTGGCGTTGCCAAGCTCGCGACGACTCTGAAGCGCCCCGGCACCCCGGCGTTCTTACGTAGGCTGAACCTGTC
>JBOGDK010000081.1:0-14592 GCA_050701795.1 Micromonosporaceae bacterium | reverse complement strand
CGGTCGCCGATCGAGACCCGGATCCGCAACGCGCGCACCGACACCTCGTGCGACCGCTCCGGCTGACCGAGGCTCAGGTAGGTGATGGCCATGTTGTTGAGGGCCTGCGCCTCCCGTGGTTCGTCGGCGGCGTCCCGGGCGATCGCGACGCTCTTCTCGAAGCTCCGCAGCGCCTCCGGATGCCGCCCCTGAGCCTCGTGGACCGATGCGATCAAGGCGTACGCCGTGCCCACCTGGGCCGTGGCTCCGGCCTCGGCGAGGAACCTCATCGCCCGCCGGTAGCAGCGCAGCGCCTCGGCGTTGTCGTCAAGGAACGAGTGCACGGAGCCGAGGTTCATCAGAACCGCGCCCTGGGCCACCGGGTTGCTCACCCGTACCGCTGACGCCAATGCGATCTCGCAGCTGGTACGCCAGTCGTCCCACCACGGACGGTTGAGAAAGAACCCCACGGCACCGAAGCGCCAGGCGGTGTCGTGGTCGCCGATCTCCGCCGCACGTCGTACCGCGGCCAACGCGCACCCGCGTTCGGCGTCGTACCACTCGAGCGCGTCCGGGCCATCGTGGAACCGCAGCACCGGCTCAATCGCCGGCCTGGCCTCGGTCGGGCAGAGATGCAGGCCGGGGCGCAGCACGTCCACGGCCGCTGTCATGGTCTGGAGGTACCAGTGCAGGAGCCGGCGCACTGCCGCCTCGTCCTCCTGGGTGGCGTGCTCAGCGGCGTACACCCGGACCAGGTCGTGGAACTGGTAGCGACCCGGCCGGCCGTGATCGAGCAGGTGCACCGCCACCAGCCGGTCCAGGACTCGGCGAACCTCGGTGGTACGGGCACCGACCAGCGCGGCCGCGGAGGCCACCCCGATGTCGCTGCCGGGCGCCACGCTGAGCAGCCGGAAGACCCGGGCGTCCGGCGCCGGTAGCGCCCGGTACGACCAGGAGAACACCGCCCGCGGGTCGGCGGCGGGATCGGCCGGGTCGGCGAGGGTGTCAAGCCGTTGCGCACGTAGCTCGTCCGCAAGCTCGCGCAGCGGAAGGTCCGGGTGCCGCGAGGCGAGGTCCGCGGTGATCCGTAGCGCCAGCGGCAACCGGCCGCAGAGCGCCGCAAGCTCGGCGGCTCCGTCGGGTTGCGCCGCGATCCGGCGCCGCCCGATGGTGGCGGCCAACAGCACCGCGGCCTCCCGGTCGCTCATCTCGCGCAGCGGCAGCGATCTGGCGCCGTCGCGGGTGCTCAACCCCCGTAGCTGCCCACGGCTGGTGATCAGCACCACGCAGTCGGCGCCCGGCAGCAGCGGGCGAACCTGCTCGGCGCTCCGCGCGTTGTCCAACACGATCAGCACCCGCCGGCCGGCCAGAACGCTGCGTAACAGGGCTGCCCGTTCGTCAGCGGCCACCGGCACCGCCCGATCCTGGACGCCGAGCGCCCGCAGCAGGACAGCCAGAGCCTCCGTGGCGGTCATCGGCTCGCCTGGCCCGTAGCCGCGCAACTCCAGGTGGAGCTGCCCATCGGGGAACTGTTCGGCCACGGTGTGAGCCCACCTGACCGCGAGCGCTGTCTTGCCGACACCGCCGACCCCGTGGATCACCACGGTCAACACCGGCCGCGAGCCTTCCGTCGTGGTGTGTTCTCCGAGCATGCGGTCCAGCGCACGGAGCTGTTCGGAGCGGCCGACGAATCCCGGTACGTCCGAAGGCAGCTGCCGCGGCGGCGGCACGTGGTCGGTGTTCGGCACCGGGGTCGACACCGCAACCGCCGGTGACGACGGCTCTCCAGCGAGCAGGCGCTGGTGCACCTGGCGCAACTCCGGGCACGGATCAGCGCCAAGCCTGTCCGCCAGCTGCCGGCGGATCTGCTCGTACGCCTCCAGCGCCTCCGCGGTGCGCCCCGAGCCCGCCAACGCCACCAGCAGCCGGGTCCACAGCGTTTCCCGCAGTGGATGCTCACGGGTGAGGCGGCGCAGCTCCGCGACCATGCCATCGTGCCGCCCCGCGGACAGATCGATGTCGATACGGTGTTCCAGGGCGGCCACGTACTGCTCGGTCAGTACGGGCACCGCGTCGCGTCGCAGCGCTTCGGACTCCACACCGGAAAACGGCTCACCACGCCACAGCGCCAGCGCCTCAACGAGCAACTCCCTTTCGGCGGCAGGCTCGGCGACGGCCGTCTGCTCCAACAGCCGACGGAACCGCGCGACGTCCACCGCGTCGGCGTCCACCTCCAGCCGGTACCCATCGCCATCGGCCACGACCGCGCCATCACCCAGCACCTGCCGCAGCCGCCACACCACGTTCCGCAACGCCTGGCGGGCGGTCAGTGGCGCGGCCTCGTACCCCCACAGGTACTCGATCAACAAATCGACGGACACCGGCCTGTACGCCGAGTACGCGAGCGCCGCGAGCAGGGTACGGACCAGCCCACGCGGCAGCTCCACCTGCTTTCGGTCCGCCACCAGCTCGAGTGGCCCGAGCAGCCGTACTTCCATTCAGGCCGCCTCACCGCCGGCGAGCCCCGCTCGTTCGGCATGCATGCACACGTGCGGCTCCGCCAGCAGCCGACACGTCTCGATCGACCCTGACCTCGCTCGACACTGGGACGTACCTCAACGTACTGCCGGACACCAACCCGGAGAGCTGTGCACCGGTCCGGTGCCAGCTCCACACCCCTCAGGTCCATGTGGTGAGAGAGCCGTGTTACCGCAGTGAGAGTGGCGCTGCCTAGCTTTCCGGCCGCGAGCACACCAGCGTCATTCAACGGAAGGCGAAGTCATGCGCACCCGCACCAAGATCATCTCAGGGGTTGTCGCCGCGATCGCGGCGGCAGGGGCACTCTCGCTCACCCCGCTGGCATCGGCGTCGAGCACCGCGAGCGGCGGTGACTGCTACGGCAGCGAAGTGATCCGCTGCGTCACCACAGGCTCCGCGTACGGCTACACCTGGGCGTGGGGCTCGGTGAAGGACGCGGACGGCGGCACCAACTACTCCGTGTCAGTCAGCAACGCGACCATCGAGAGGTCCATCGACGGCGAATGGGTCCACCTGGCCCACAGCAACGACTACGACGGTTGGTGGGGCGTCAGAGAAGAGGCGGAGACACAGAACTACCGGTGTTACGGGCGATCGGTCCGCGCCAAGGTCCTCGTCAAGTGGAAGCGTGTGGGGAGCACCCACGTCAGCAAGGAATGGCTCTACGGTCCGGCCCTGCGCTGCGCGTCGTAGCGACGAGATCGGCGGCGGTGCGGCAGCCGTGGGGGATGGCTGCCCCCGCCGCTCTCAAGGAGTCGGCGGGCCGCCCTGACTACGGTGGCACCCGGTCGTCCTCAGTCATCGTCAACGCCCCCTTCCGGGAATCGTTCAGCAGATCCGGGGCAGCGGGTCGCCGATCAGCATGTCGACGATCCGGGTGCCCCCGAACTCCGTCTTGAGCAGCACCAACGTCGCCGGGTCCGGAGCCACCCGGCCCACCATGGCGGCCCCTTCGCCGAGCGGGTGGGTACGCAGCGCGGCGAGCGCGGCGTCGGCCTGGTCACCGTCCACCACGGCGACCATGCGGCCCTCGCAGGCCACGTACAGCGGGTCGATGCCGAGGATCTCGCAGGCGCCGCGTACCTCGGTGCGTACCGGGATCGCGGTTTCGTCGACCACCATCGCGACGTCGGAGGCGCGCGCGATCTCGTTGAGGATGGTCGCGACCCCGCCCCGGGTGACGTCCCGCATGCACCGCACTCCGGGGGCCGCCGCGATCAGCCGTTCCACCAGCGGGGTCAGCGGCGCGGTGTCGGATACCAGGTCGGACTCGATGTCCAGCTCGCCGCGGGCCAGCATGATCGTGATGCCGTGGTCGCCGATCGGCCCGGAGACCAGTACGGCGTCGCCGGGGCGCACCTGGTCGGCGCCGAGCGTCAGGTTGTGCTCCACCACGCCCACCCCGCTGGTGGTGACGTAGCAACCGTCGGCTTTGCCGCGCTGCACCACCTTGGTGTCGCCGGTGACCACCGTGACCCCGGCGGCGGAGGCGGCCCGCGCCATCGATTCCACGATCCGGGTCAGATCCGCGACCGGGAAGCCTTCTTCGAGGATGAAGCCGGCGGACAGGTGCAGCGGACGGGCCCCGCCGACCGCGAGGTCGTTCACGGTGCCGTTGACCGCCAGCTCCCCGATGTCGCCGCCCGGGAAGAACAGCGGCGAGACCACGTACGCGTCGGTGGTGAACGCGAGCCGGGCGCCTGCCACGTCGAAGACGGCCTGGTCCTCCATCCGGTCCAGCAGCGGGTTGCCCAGCCGGTCGGCGAACAGCGCCTCGATCAGGGTGTGGCTGGCTTTGCCGCCCGCGCCGTGGGCGAGGGTGATCCGTTCCTCCTTGATCCGCGGCTTCCGGCGGCGTGCCCGGTCGATCCGGTCCAGCACCTGTTGTTCCCGGGAGGTCACCGTCATGACCGGGTCGCCTCCTTCACCCGCTGCCGGGTGAACCGGCCGAAGTTGTAGTACGCGGCGCAGGCCCCCTCCGGGGAGACCATGCAGGTGCCGATCGGTGTCTCCGGGGTGCACGCCGTGCCGAACACCTTGCATTCCCACGGCTTGAGTACGCCCTTGAGCACCTCACCGCACTGACACGCCTTCGGGTCGGCGACGCGTACCCCGGGGACGTCGAAGATCCGCTCCGCGTCGTACGCCTCGTCGCGTACCCGCAACGCCGAATGCGAGATGAAACCGAGCCCCCGCCACTCGAAGTACGGCCGCAGCTCCATCGTCTGGTTGATCGCCGCGAGCGCCTTGTCGTTGCCGTTCCACGGCACCACGCGGGCGTACTGGTTCTCCACCTCGCAGCGGCCCTCGGCCAACTGCACCAGGATCAGGTAGATCGACTGCAGGATGTCCAGCGGCTCGAACCCCGCCACCACCAGCGGCTTTCCGTAATCGGCGGAGATGAACTCGTACGGCCGGCAGCCGATCACCGTGGAGACGTGGCCGGGGCCGATGAACCCGTCCAGCCGCAGGTCCGGAGAGTCCAGGATCGCCTTGATCGCCGGGATGATCGTGACGTGGTTGCAGAAGATCGAGAAGTTCTCCAGACCCTCGGCGGCGGCCCGCAGTACGGTCATCGCGCTCGACGGCGCTGTGGTCTCGAAGCCGATCGCCATGAACACCACCCGGGAGTCCGGGTTCTGGCGGGCGATCTTCAGCGCGTCCAGCGGGGAGTAGACCATCCGGATGTCGGTGCCTTCGGCGTTGGAGTCGAAGAAAGCGCCGTTGCCACCGGGCACCCGCATCATGTCGCCGAACGACGTCATGATCACCCCGGGTTGCCGGGCGATGTGGATCGCGTCGTCCACCCGGCCCATCGGGATCACGCAGACCGGGCAGCCGGGCCCGTGGACCAGCGTGACGTTCTCCGGTAGGTAGTCCTCGAGTCCGTGCTTGTAGATGGTGTGGGTGTGCCCGCCGCACACCTCCATGAATTTGTACTCCCGCCCGGGTTCGCACAGGCTGGCGATCCTGGTCGCCAGGGCGCGGGCCTTGTCCGCGTCCCGGAACTCGTCGACAAAACGCATGCCGCTCCCTACTCGATCCTGGATTCCCGCAACGCCGCCAGCTCGTCGTCGTAGACCTGGCCGATGCTCTCCAGGAACTCCATGGCGGCCTTCGCCTCGGCCTCGTCGATCTTCGACATCGCGAACCCGACGTGGATCAGGATCCAGTCGCCCGGCGCCAGGTTCTCCCCCTCCAGCAGGCCGATGTTGATGGCGCGTCGTACCCCGCTGACGTCCACCCGTGCCAGGTCCGGCTTGTCGGCGAGGATCTCCACCACCTCACCCGGGATCCCCAGGCACATCGGCCGCCACCTCCCCGGGGTGCGCCACGCTGATCGACTCCAGGGTCAACTCGTCCCCCTCGACGGCGAGGAGTTCCAGCGCCGCGCCTTCGGCCACGGTCCCGGCGCTGACCAGCTCGAACGCCTGCTGCATCGCGGCCGGCACCACCCGGTGCGCAGCACCGACCCGCAGCTTCACCCCGGTCACCCGGCGCCCCGCGGCACGGCGCTGGACCGCGTCCAGCACCGGCTCGCACAACCCGATCTCGTGCATGTCCCCCCAATCACATCCGGCGGATCTTCATGTACCGCTCCAGGTCCGGCCACGACTTCGCGATCGCCACACCGATCCCGACCAGCACCGCGACCATCAGCAGTTGGCGCATCATGGTCATCGCACCCCTTCCTTCCTCGTCGTTTCTCCGATCAGGTCGAGTACGGCGCGCGCCGCCGGTTCCACCGCCGCCGCCACGACCTCGCTGAGCCCCATCCCCTCGGCCAGTTCCGCCGCCTCACAACCGATCACCGTCACGGCCGGCAGGTCGCCGCCGAGAGTCCGCAACAGGGCGAGCACCGCGTCCGGCTCCAGCCCGTGGCCGTCCACCATCCCCGCGGCGGCCGGCATCTCGGGCGCCTCGGACAGGTCCACCTCGATCGTCGACACGGTGCCCGGCGGGTCGCCCCGGCGTACGGTGTCGACCAGCACCAGCAGGTCGTACCCGTCGAGCAGTTCGTACGCCAGGTGCACGCCCCGGATCCCGAAGTCGACGACCTTCACCCCGTCAGGCATCGCCGCCCGGTCTGGCACCGGCGCCCCGTCCGGTGCCGCCGCGTCAGGCACCGCCGCCGCCCGGTCCGGCGCGGTGAGCCTGTGCAGCAGCCGGACCACCTCCGGGCCGAACCCGTCGTCGCCGAGGAACACGTTCCCCACGCCGGCCACCAGCACCCGGCGCGTCATCAGCCCTCCCCGCCGGTGGCACGGGAGCCGTCCCCGCCGCCGGGCTCGGTGAGCAGTTCGACCTCGTCCGGGGTGAAGTACCGGAACCGGCCCAGCGAGTCATGCAGATCGGCGGCGGGATCCCCGTCCACGGTGACCGCCAGGTACCCGCAGTCCTCCACGTCGAAGAGCACCGCCCGTACCGTCGCGGTACGGCCCCACAGGAACATGTCCTGTGCGTCGGAACGTCGCGTCCCGGGTCGTAGCCGTACCTGGCTGCCGCGTGCGGCGTACCCGCCGGACACCTCGATCTGGTCGGTCTCCGGCGACACCGAGGCGTCGACGCCCGGGTCCCACCAGGGCACGCCCCCGGATCGCAGACAGGCCCCCGCCCGCACCTCCGCCTCCGCGTCGTCGGCGACCAGAGTGCCGGTGCCTACCGGAACTGGCGCGGCGCCCGCCTTCGGCGACCCCACGGGACGGATCTCGCGTACCACGCCGTGCAGTCGGGACAGCGCCTCTTCGGACAGCGTATCGGCGGCGTCGACGATCGCGGCGGCACGCGGGTCGGTCGCGCGCGCCTCGGCTTTCTCGTCGTCGGTGAGCGCCGCGGTACGCAGCAGCAGCAACTCGTCGATCTCGGTGGAGTCGTGCAACGGCTGCGGGCTCTCCGGCGCGATCCGCGGGTAGTCGTCGAGGATGATCGGTGACGAGAGCGTCACCTGTGGCTCGATCAGCACCGGCCAGGTGTGCTGGTTGTCGCAGGCCACGGCGTGGATACGAGCCCACTCGGGCGGCTCACGCAGCGAAAGGAACTCGCCGTTGTGCACCTCGGCCAGGGTGTGACAGGCGATCAGCGCCTGACGCAGCACGTCCGCGCGGGGCGCTCCCGGGTCCTGCCACGTCAGGGAGTTCTGCACCCGGATCCGCAGCTTGAGCAGCCCGTCACGGTGGTCGACGGTCTCGGCGTCGACCAGTAGTCGACCGGAGACGGGCCAGCTCCGCCAGGCCGACTCGGCATCCTCGCCGCCCGAGGAGCCGTTACCGGTGCCACCCGGGAAGCTGAACGGCAGCTCCCACGAGGTCTGGTCCGCGGTCGGTGTGACGGTGGCGGTGAATTCCCGCGCCACCGCCTCGTCCCACGGGACCGGGCCGGTACGCCGTCGTACCTGCAGGAACCGGACGGTGATGTCGACACTGACCGGCCCCCGCGGGTCCACCAGGCACTCGGTCTGATGTCGCCACGGGTCGCCGGTGTCCGCGCCGTGGGGCGCGAGCACACCGAACTGCCAGCGGAACTGGTTCTTCGGGGCCGAAGCCCGGTACGGGTAGAGCAGGTACCCCTCCCAGAGCACCGCGTCGGCCACCGTACGGGCGAGATCAAGACTCACTGGACACCTCCCCAACCTTGTTGAGCGGCACGGCTTCCCCGGCCTTGTCGATATGCACGGCTTCGCCGGCCTTGTCGAGCAGCGCGGCGACCGTGTGGTCCCAGGTGGGTACGGCGTACCGGGATTTGAACGCGCCAAGCGCGTGCAGGGTGTCTCGGCGCAGCCGTAGCCAGCCACTGTCCGGGAAGTAGCTGTCCATCAGGTCGCGCCAGACCCGTACCGGTAGGCCGTACTCGGATTCGCAGTGCCAGGGCACCTGCTGCACCACCATGCCGTGGTCCCCGGTGGTGAAAATGGTGCCGGAGAACAGGAACACCAGCGGGATGTCGCCGCCGTCCAGGGCGTGGAAGTACCGCCCGGTGGCGACCTCCAGGTCGTAGCTGCAGGGCACCTCCAGTACCGCCTCGGTGCTGCCCGCGAATCCGGGCACCATCGTCGGTACGGTGGCGAACTGCATCGGTTTCATGCTTTCCGCCCAGCGGGCCGATTCCCCGAACAGGTCGGCCAGGCGTCGTCCCTCGGCGTCGCTGTAGCGTCGCCGCAGCGGCTGGATCCGTAGCTGGCTACGCAGCGCGATCGCGCCCACTCCAGCGCCAGCGGTCTCGCTGATCCGGAGCCGGAACTCGATCGTCGGAGCCGCCGCGTACCGGGCCGGCGCCGCGTCGAGGCAGGCGAAGCTCAGCTCGACCATGACCGTGCGCTCCGTTCCCGTAGGCGGTCGAAGAACCCGTCGATCGACTCCCACACCTCGGTACCGCCGTCGAAACCCTTCCACTGGGTACGGATCCGGCCGACCAGTTCGTAACAGGCGTCGATCGGCACCAGGAAGCACTCGGTGGGCCCACCGGCCCGGTAGCTCAGCAGCAGCGCCTCCACATCGGAGGCCAGGTCACTGACCTCGGGGTTGGCCCGCAGCACCTCGTCCCAGGTGTCGGACGGCAGGTCAGCCTCGGTGGCACCGGCGGGGCTGGGGTAGAAGGCGACGACGCTGTCGAGTGTGGAGTTGTGGTAGCAGAACGCCACCCGTACCGGGATTCCGATCCGGGTCCACTGCTCGTCGGTGAGCCGGAACTCGGGCTGGTAGCGGTACCGGTCGGGCACCGCGCGGTACCGGCCCTGACCAGCGCCCCCGGAGGTGAACAGCAGGTAGCAGCCGGTGCAGGCGCACATCAGGGAGCGGGCGTCGAGGTGGGCGACGTGCCGGTGCCCGCCGGTGAGCTGCTCGCCGCACATCTCGCAGCGTTCACCGGCCGCCGGTTTCGGGGCGCGGTGGCGTTCCAGGAGCCGGCGTAGCGCCTCCGGCGGCGCGGCGCCGTTCATGCTGGCGCACCCAGCCTGTCGGCGGCCACGGCACGACCCGCCTCCCTCGGCCCGTCGGCGGCCGCGGCACGTCCCGGCGCTCCCGGCCCGTCGGGGCTCGCCGCGCTCCCCGGTGACTCCAAGCCGGCGGGGCAGTCCCGGAACAAGGACTCCACCGGGATCAGCCGTGGCTGCGCGGCAGCCTCACCCGGCTCGGTCAGGTTTTCGACGTCCACCCGGGACACCTCGGGCACCGCGTCGAGCACCGCCCGTTCGATCGCGAGCTTCGCCGTCACCGTGGACGAGGCGCAGCTGTCGCAGCTTCCCTGCAGCCGCAACCGCGCCGCCCCGTCCGGGTCGACCCCGAGCAGCTCCACACCACCGGCGTGCGACCCCAGGTACGGACGCACCTGATCCAGCGCCGTCTGCACCCGGTCGGCCACACCGGCCGGGTGCAGCCCGTGCAGCGACAGCAGACCGGCCACCTGCTTGTCGGCGGCGAGCCGGTCGAGCAGTCCGGGCTGCTCGGAGACCAGCTCGACCACCCGGGCCAGCCCGTCGCCGTACAGTTCGACCACGAGCGCGAGCAGTTCACCGACACGGTCGGCCAGCTCCGGCTCCGTCTGCTCGAACTGGTTGAGCAGCTCGTCGATCCGGGCCGAGGTGACGGTCAGGTCCGGCATCGCCGCCCCCTACACGCTGTCGTCGTACGAGGTCGGGGAATGCACCTTCTGCACGCTCTTCCCGTTGCCGAGGTACATGTGGACGCCGCACGGCAGGCACGGGTCGAAGCTGCGTACGGTCCGCATGATGTCGATGCCCTTGAACCTCTCGGGCGGGTTCTCCTCGAAGATCGGGGTGTTCTGTACGGCGTCCTCGTACGGGCCGGGCGTGCCGTAGGAGTCCCGCACACTGGCGTTCCACGGCGTCGGCGGGTACGGGTGGTAGTTCGCGATCTTCCCGTCCCGGATCACCATGTGGTGCGAGAGCAACCCGCGTACCGCCTCGGTGAAGCCGACGCTGACAGCGTCCTTGGGGACGGTGAACGTCTCCCAGGTCCTGCTGCGCCCGGCGCGGACCTCCGCGAGAGCCTGTTCCACGAAGTGCAGCGCGCATGCCGCCGCGTACGCCTGGAAGTAGGTACGGGCCCGGTTGCGCTCGATCGCGTTCGACAGCGGCTGCCCCTGCTTGTCCTTCGGGATCTTCCACTCGAAGCTGACCTCGGGCCTGGTGACGGTACGCGGCAGGTTGATCACCACGCTGTTGCCGGTCGCCTTCACGTACCCGAAGTCCACCAGCCCGGACAGCGCGGTCGACCAGAGCCGGGCGATCGGTCCGCCGCCGGTGTCCAGCGGCAGGTGGTCCTTACCGTCGAACCACCGTGGCGACATCACCCAGCTGTACTTGTCGTCGAAGTCGCGTTTCTGCGGCCGCGGGATGGTGTGCTGGTTCCACGGGTGCCGCTTGTCGATCGGGTTGCCGAGCTCGTCGTGGGTGACGAACAGGTCGTGGCCCTCCCAGTCGTCGTAGTACGAGCTGCCGAGCAGGATCCGGATCCCCAGGTTGATGTCGACTAGGTCGTTGGTGACCAGCTTGCCGTCCACGATGACGCCGGGGGTGACGAACATCTTCCGGCCCCAGTCACTCATGTTCCGGTACGTGAAGTCGCAGTACTCGGGGTCGTTGAGGCTTCCCCAGCAGCCCAGCAGCACCCGGCGCCGGCCGACCTCCTCGTACCCGGGGAGCGCCTCGTAGAAGAAGTTGAAAAGATCGTCATGCATCGGTACGACGCGTTTCATGAACTCCACGTACCGCATCAGCCGGGTCAGGTAGTCGGTGAACAACTGCACCGTGGCGACCGTGCCGACACCCCCGGGATACAGCGTCGACGGGTGTACGTGCCGCCCCTCCATCAGGCAGAACATCTCCCGGGTGGACCGGCTGACCTGCAGCGCCTCCCGGTAGAACTCGCCTTCCATCGGGTTCAGGGACTTCATGATGTCGGCGATGGTGCGGTATCCGTGGTCGGCGGCGTGCGGCGCCTCGGTGTTGCGGGCCTGTTCCAGCACTCCCGGGTTGGTCTCGGCGACCATCTTTTCGCAGTAGTCCACCCCGACCAGGTTCTCCTGGAAGATGTTGTGGTCGAACATGTACTCGGCCGCCTCGCCCAGGTTGAGCACCCATTCACCGAGGTGGGGCGGGCGGACGCCGTACGCCATGTTCTGCGCGTACACCGAGCAGGTGGCGTGGTTGTCGCCGCAGATGCCGCAGATCCGGCTGGTGATGAAGTGGGCGTCCCGGGGGTCCTTGCCCTTCATGAAGATGCTGTAGCCGCGGAACACCGCCGAGGTGCTGTAGCACTCCGCGACCTTCCGTTGGGAGAAGTCGATCTTGGTGTAGATCCCGAGACTCCCGACGATCCGGGTGATCGGGTCCCACGCCATCTCGACCAGGTCGGTCTGCTGAGCCTGCGTCCTGGACTCTTTCATCGTGGTCATGCGTGCGTTCCCCCCCTGTAGCCGATGGTCACCAGGACAGTCGGTAGCCGGTCGCTGGGACGGCCGGTGGCTGGTTCACCAGGTCGGCCGGTAGCCGGTGGTGAGTTCCGAGCGCTTGTGCCGCCATCTGGGCTCTTTGTCGACGGTGCGCAGCGTGATCGTCCGTAGCCGGCGGATCACCTGGCCGTACGCCCCGCTCGCCGCGGTCGACACCGTGGCGCCCGGCGGCTCGTCCATGAACGGCATGAACTTGTCCGGGAAGCCGGGCATGGTGCAGGCGATGCAGATCCCGCCCACGTTGGGGCAGCCGCCGATGCCGTTCATCCAGCCCCGCTTCGGTACGTTGCACTTCACCACCGGCCCCCAGCAGCCGAGCTTCACCAGGCAGGTCGGTGAGTCGTACTCGGTGGCGAACTGGCCCTGCTCGTAGTAGCCGCCCCGGTCGCAGCCTTCGTGCACCGTGGCCCCGAACAGCCAGGTCGGGCGGTGCGCCTCGTCCAGCGGCATCATCGGCGCCTGACCGGTCGCCTGGTAGAGCAGGTACAGCAGCGTCTCGGACATGTTGTCGGGCTGGATCGGGCACCCCGGTACGCACACCACCGGGATCCCAGCCTTGGATTTCCAGTCCCACCCGAGGTAGTCCAGTACACCCATCGCGCCGGTCGGGTTGCCCGCCATCGCGTGGATCCCGCCGTACGTGGCGCACGTACCGGCCGCGAGGACCGCGACCGCCTTCGGTGCCAGCCGGTCCAGCCATTCGCTGGTGGTCATCGGCTGCCCGGTCGCGGGGTTGTTGCCGAACGCCGCCCAGTAGCCCTCGGGTTTGATCGCCTCGTTGGGGATCGACCCCTCGATCACCAGGACGAACGGTTCGAGTTCACCCCGGTCGGCCTTGTAGAACCACTCGATGAAGTGGTCGGCGCCCTTGTCCGGACCGGACTCGAAGTCGATCAGCGGCCAGTGCACCTCCAACTTCGGCAGCCCGGGAAGCGCGCCGAGCGCGATCTCCTCGATGCTGGGTTGAGTCGCCGCGGTGAGAGCTACCGAGTCCCCGTCGCAGCTGAGTCCGGCGTTGATCCACAGCAGGTGGATCGTCTGCTGCTCCGCCCGCTGCACGTCCGTGGTCTGCGTCGTGGCGTGTGCCATCTCGCCCCCCTCATCTCGTGCCACCGGTACGGCCGGCGGCGCGGCATCCGACCCCCGGGTCTACCCGGCGGCGCCGGGATGGTGCTTCATCTCCGCCAACGCCCGCTGGGTCAGCTCCCACAGCAGGTGGTAGACGGTCGTCTGGGCTTCCTGGACCCGGTGCACCGAGGGGGACGGGATCACGAACAGGTAGTCGATCGTGGCGAGTTCGGCCATCGCGCCGCCGTCGTACCCGGCGAGGCCGACGCAGAGCATCCCCCGCCGGGCGGCTTCGCCGAACGCCCGGATCACGTTCTGTGAACCGCCGCTGGTGGACAGACCGAACGCGATGTCACCCGGCCGGCCGAACGCGCCGATCTGGCGGGAGAACACCACGTCGAAGCCGACGTCGTTGGATAGCGCGGTGACCACGGCGATGTCCGAGGTCAGCGACAGCGCCGGCAGCGCTCTGGCGCCGCGTACCGTCCCGCCGCCGGGCGGATGCAGAAACGTGGTCGCCACCTCGGAGGCGTCGGTGCTGCTGCCCCCGTTGCCGAACGTGTACAACCGGCCGCCGGCCGCGAACCGGGTCGCCATCGCCGTCGCGCAGTCGGCCAGTTTGCAGGCATCCTGGCGGATCACCTGTTCCCGCAGCGTGACGATCTCGGCGGCCTTCGCCCTTGTGGAGCGTTCCGCCTCGTCCAGGACCCCGGCGAGGTTCGCGGTGGCGTCGGCGTACAGGAACGGGTAGAGAGCCGCCGTCCCGTCGGCCTGGGACGTGCTCACAGCCCGGCCCTCCGTACCACGCCGATCGCCTCCTTGGCGTGGACCAGGACGGTGTCGCCCACCGCGACGTCGACCAGCGCGACGCTCACCAACTCCCGGGACAGGCCGGTGTCGACCATCGCGAACGCATCGTCGAGCAGTTTGGTGACCAGCACCTCCACCGCCTCGTCCGAGCAGGTGACGCAGACGTCGTCCCGGCAGGCGGGGATGCGGGGTGCGGACTGAACCGGAGGGCCACCTGGCCCCTCCCCGATGGACGGGACGGCGGGCAGTTGCCTCATCGGATCACCTCCGGATCGAGCACACCCGGCTGTTCGAAGAACACGTGCACCAACTCCCAGAGAATGTGGTACGTCGTGACATGGATTTCCTTCACCACCGCCGGATCCGTGGCGCGTGCCGCGAGCACATGGTCGGCCGCGATCGACCCACCGGGGCCGCCCGGCTCACCACCAACCAACGCGATGGTGAGCAACCCGAGTTCGCGAGCCACCTGAAGGCCCCGCCGTACGTTCTCGCAGCGGCCGTCCGCGGAGATCCCCAGGGCGATGTCGTACGGGTCGGCGAAGCACCGCACCTGGTGGGCGAACACCTCGGAGAAGCCTTCGGAGTTGGCCACCCCCGACATCGTGGCCGGGTCGTTGGTCAACGCCATGGCCGGCAGCGGCCGCTTCCCCACGATCACCGGGTGTACGAACTCGACAGAGACGTGGTTGGCGTCCGTACTCGCGCCCCCGTTGCCGAAGACGAGCA